>QZKM01000012.1 GCA_003599485.1 Gammaproteobacteria bacterium | reverse complement strand
GACATCGCGCGGGCCACGCTGATGGCGCGCCAGGCCAGGCAGCGGTGGCCGGACCAGGTGGCCCTCTTCCACAGCGGGCTCTCCCCGGCCGTTCGCACCGAGGTCTGGCGCGAGATGCAATCCGGCCGCTTGCGGATCGTGGTCGGGACCCGCTCGGCCATTTTTGCGCCCCTGCCCTCCCTGGGTCTGGTCTGCGTGGACCAGGAGGACGATGCCTCGCTCAAGGAAGAGCAGGAGCCGCGCTACCACGCCCGTGATGTGGCGCGGATGCGGGCCGCGCAGCACCGGGCGCGCCTGATCCTGGGCTCCTCCCATCCGTCACTGGAGACCTGGCAGGACTGCGGCGAAAGCCGCGCCCTGACCTGGCAACCGCCCGCCCCGCACATCGAAGTGGTGGACATGCGGCGGCAGCCCTACGGCACGCTGCTCTCCACGGGCCTGGTCGACGGCATCCGCGCCGCCCTCGACGCGGGGAGCCGCGCGGTGCTCTTCCTCAACCGGAAGGGCTTCTCGACGGCCTTGCTCTGCCGGGATTGCGGCCAGGCCCTGCGCTGTCCGGATTGCACGGTCGCCTTCACCTATTTCCGCAAGGCGGCAACCCTGGCTTGCCGCTATTGCGGGCTGTCCCGGGCGCTGCCGGACGTCTGCCCCGCCTGCCAGGCGGCGCGGCTCGAGCCGGTCGGGTCGGGCACGGAACGGCTGGAGGAGATGCTCCGGCGCCAGTTCCCCGGGGCCGTCCTCACCAGGCTGGACCGGGAGCGCGCCCGCACCCCGGCCAAGGCCGAAGCGCTGCGGCAGGAGGCGGCCGCCGGACGGTGGGACATCCTCATCGGCACCCAGATGCTGTTTCAGGGCAGCCCGCTCCCGCCGGTCGGATTCGTGGGCGTTCCCCAGGCCGACGACGGTCTGCACGTGGCCGATTTCCGCGCCGCCGAGCGGACCTACCATGCGCTCCGCGATGCCGCAGACCTGGCCCTTCCCGCCGCATCCGGCGGCCGGGTCGTCGTGCAATCGCACATGCCGGATCACCATGCGATCGCCGCGGTGGCGGGCGGCCTGCCCGCGCTCTTCTATGAGCAGGAAATGATCTTCCGCCAGGCGCTCGGCTATCCGCCGTCGGCGCACCTGATCAGCCTCCGCGTGTCGGGGCAGGAGGCGGAACGGGTGCAGCAGGCGGCGAAGCGCTGGGCCAGGCTGCTGCTGGCGGCGATCGCGGCCGGCGTCCCGGGCCGTCACGCCCAGACGACGGTGCTGGGTCCCGTTCCGGCCAGCCATGCCCAGTTGCGCGGCCGTCACCGCTGGCAGTTGCTGGTCAAGGCCGGACAGGCGGACGCCGGCCGGGAGGCGGTCAAGACGACGCTGGAGAAACTGGAAAGGACGGATCGGAAGGGCGGGCTCAAGTTCGAGGTGGATGTGGATCCGGTGGAGATGCTGTAGGGGGCAGAAGGGCGGATGCTCAATGCGGCTCGGACTTGTGCTTGGCGTTGGCCTCCACATCGAGCAGCAGCGCTTCGAGGGACGCTTTCAAGATTTGATGCTCGGAGTCCGTCAGCCGCCGCTCCTCCTGCAACATCTGGCGCATGCGCAGAATTTCACTGAGGAAGGCCGTGACCCGCTTGTGTAGTTCCATGCTCTCCTTCGCCTATTTTCGTCGGCCGGCTTCCCTTGCTTTCGCGGCTCCCACGGTGGGATCCGGCTCTCTCAGACACAGTCCGATCTCCAGGAGGAAGCGGATTTGATCGGACACGGTCCTCCCGCCCCGATCAGCCGCGTCCTGCAAGGCCTGCCACAAGACCTCGTCGCACTTGAACGAGCGCACGCGCGATTTCTTCCCGCCCATCTTGCCATCATATTGATCGCATACAAGAAGCGCCAGTACTAAAACGTATTAAGGTCTCTCGGCCCTGGTTAACTTTACTTAGATAGTGGCAGGGGGGGATGCCACGATGGGTTGGTGCCCACCCTACGGAAGTAGTCCTAGGAGGAAGCGGGCAGGGCTGGCAAGTTGAAGGAGGCCCGTGAGGCGCGCGACCCGGCCGCGATCACGAGCCGCCTGGCTCGTCCCTCTTCCAGACCATCCGCTTGAAGATGCCGTAGGAGAAGGTGAGCCAGAAAATGGAGGAAAAGAGCCCGAAGAGGATGGCCGTGAGGATGAGGCCCATCTGCTGATCCGTCGGTTGCGCCCCCTCGACCGTCGACAGCCTCACCTGCACCATCGTCCAGATCGGCCAGGCCAGGCTTTCCAGCCCCAGCAGCGCCGTGGCCCACCCCCAGACCGCCGGGATCGTCGCGCTTTGCCAGAGGAGCAAGGCCGCCACCCCGCCACCGGCCAGCAGGTAGACCGCGGAAGGGAGGTCGCTCCAGACCAGCCACAACCCGATGGTCACGACCGCTGCGCCGAGCAGGGCGTTGAGTTTGAGCGCCGACATGAGAGGCTCCGTCGTAAGAAAGCGCGGCCCAGTCTGAATCCTCCCGCGGGCGAAGTCAATGCGTCCCTCGGCGCGTCCGCCGCCGGGTTTCGATTGCTTTGGCCGCCCGGCTCCCGTTAAGGTGCAGGAGACATGGATCTGCAGGAGTTTCTCCTCAACCTGATCATCATCTACAGCGCGGCGCGGGTCATGGGCGAAATCGCCCTGCGCCTCGGCCAGCCGTCGGTCCTCGGCGAGCTCCTGGCCGGCGTGCTGATCGGCGGCAGCCTCTTCGGATGGATCGAGGAGACACCCACGCTCAAGCTGATGGGCGAGGTGGGGGTCATGCTCCTGCTCTTCGAGATCGGCCTCGAATCGGACCTGCACGCCTTCCTCAAGGTGGGCCGGGCCGCGACGTTGGTCGCCGTCGTCGGGGTGGCCGTCCCTTTCCTGCTCGGCGACCTGCTGGGCCTGACGCTGGGCCTCAGCCAGTTGCAGGCGATCTTCCTGGGCGCCACCCTCACCGCGACGAGCATCGCGATTTCCGCGCGCGCGCTCGCCGAGCTGGGACAGCTCAAGACCCCGGACGGCCACGTGATCCTCGGCGCCGCGGTCATCGACGACCTCCTGGGGCTCATCATCCTCTCGGTGCTGATCGGGCTGGCCACGACCGGCGCGGTCTCCTGGCTGGAGGTCGGGCGCAGCGCCGGGCTGGCGACGCTGATGCTGGCCACCGCGATCCTGATCGGCATCTTTTACGGGCACCGGCTGGGCGACTTCCTCAAGTTGCTCAACACCCGCGGCAGCCTCATCGTCGCCTCCGTGACCTTTGCGCTCCTGCTGGGCTACCTGTCCGGGCTTCTGCACATCGCGCCCCTGGTCGGCGCCTTCGCCGCGGGGCTGGTCCTGGCCAGGACGGAGCAGCTCGCGCACATCGAGAAGGCGATCAAGCCCGTCGCCGACGTCTTCGTCCCGATTTTCTTCGTGCTCGTCGGCGCGGCCGTCAACCTGAGCCTCTTGAATCCCTTTGAGGCCGCGAACCGGCCCTATCTGCTGCTGGCCGCGGCGCTGGGCGTCGCCGCCGTGCTCGGCAAGCTGGTGGCCGGACTCGGCGCGCTCGGCAGCAAGGCGGATCCGCTGGCGGTGGGCATCGGCATGCTGCCGCGCGGCGAAGTGGGGCTGATCTTTGCCGGCGTCGGGCTGTCCCAGGGAATCATCAAGGAAGGCGAGTACAGCGCCATTCTGCTGGTCGTGGCAGGGACGACCTTCCTTTCCCCCATCCTGCTCAAGTGGCGCTACGCCCGGCTGCGGGCCTGAACCGATCGGATAGGAAGGCGGAAGTTTTCCGGCCCGACCCTCTGGCCGTCCCAGCCCCCGTTCCGAACAGCGGTCCGCCCGGTTCTCCGCCCAGGTGACGCCGGGCGGCGTCCCCTACGGTTCAGACTGGATTGAGAAAGGAGACCGGCCTCTCTCGCTGGCGCAAACGGGTCCTTTCGGGGCTCATGAGAAGGACCGTAGGAGAGCGAAGGAAGGAAAGCAAGGGCGCTGGTGTCGCAACTGGACGGGAGCGTGAACATGGTGCCGAAGGCGGGACTTGAACCCGCACGGGTTTCCCCACACGCCCCTCAAACGTGCGCGTCTGCCATTTCGCCACTTCGGCACTGCGGCGCATTATACCGATTGTCTCCGCCAATCTCCACCCTCCGCACCTGCCCGCCAAATCCCTTGTCAAGGCGCGACCCGTTGGGTAGAATCGCCCGTAACGTGGCGAATTATTTTCTCTAACCCTACCCACATGGCATTCCCCGCGCGCAGCTCAACGATCCCCTCTGAATCCGGTGACGTGGCCGCCTTTTTCGATCTGGACAACACCCTGATCCCCGGCGCGGCGATCGAGCTGCGCTTCTTTCGCTTCCTCTGGAAGCGGGGACTGGTGGGCGGCAAGGAAGCCCTGCGCAGCCTCGCCTGGCTGCTCCAAGGCGCTCCCCCGCTCTCCTTCCATCCCCTGCGCGAGCGGAAAGTCTACCTGGAAGGGAAAGCGGTCGCGCTGGTCACGGGCCAAGCCCTGGAATTCGTCCAGATCCAGGTCCTGCCCCGCCTGTCCGGGGAGGGGCGGCGGAAGCTGGACGCGCATCGCCGGGCGGGGCACGCGGTCGTCCTGGTGACCGCCTCGCTGGATTTTCTCGCCGCGCCGCTGGCCAGGCAGTTGAGCGTGGAGACCGTGCTGGCGGCGAGGCCGGAGGAGTCCGACGGACGCTTCACCGGACGGCTCCTGCCCCCCCTTCCTTACGGCAGGGGCAAGTACGACTTGATCGCCGCCTTCGCCGGGACCCGCGGCCTCGCGCTGGAGAAGAGCTACGCCTATGGGGACAGCCCGGGGGATTTCGACCTGCTGCGGTCGGTCGGCCACCCCCAGGTCGTCAACCCCATACGCGGCATGACGCGGATCGCCCGCCGGCACGGCTGGCCGATCGCGCGCTGGGGGTGAGCCCCTGCCACAGCAGGGGCGGGAGAGGCGCGATGCCGGCTGATGCAGAGTTCGAGGAGTGCGACGGCTATCTGAGCGTCCGGATTCTCACCTGCGAATCGGTGGACCAGATGTGCGCCGTGGCGGAGCGCATTCTGGAGGAATGCGAGACCCGGGGCCTGTCGAAGGTGCTGATCGACGCCCTGGCCCTCATGGAGACGATGCCGGTGATCTCGTATTACGAGGCGGGGGTGCGGTGCGCCGACCTGCGGCGCCGTTACGTCAAGGTGGCCTGCGTGGTGCAGCATCAGGCGACGAACCCCGACCGCTTTTTCGAAAACGTGCTGCAGAACCGCGGCGTCCACTACCGGTGGTTCCTGGACGGCGACCAGGCGCAGCGGTGGCTGCTTGAACAACAGGGCTGAAGTCAGAAGGATGACGTGTGAAGGCTTCGGTCTGACCTTCATACTTTTGTCTTCCTACTTCATACTTTGACGATGCGAGTCACCGAGATCTTTCATAGCATCCAGGGCGAATCCAGCTACGCCGGACAGCCTTGCGTCTTCGTCCGGCTGACCGGCTGCCCGTTGCGCTGCACCTGGTGCGACAGCGCCTACACCTTTTCCGGCGGCGCGGACCTCACCATCGACGAGGTGCTCGACAAAGTCCGCGCCTATGGCTGCCCGCTCGTCGAGGTCACGGGCGGCGAACCCCTCCATCAGCCTGAGACCTTCGCGCTGGTCGCACGCCTCTGTGACGCGGGCTACGAGGTCCTCGTCGAGACCAGCGGGGCGATCGACACGGCTCCCCTCGACCGGCGGGCGCACGTGATCCTGGACGTGAAGTGCCCCGGCAGCGGGATGGCCGAGCGCATGCACTGGGAGAACCTGGACCGTCTCACGCGGCAGGACGAAGCCAAGTTCGTGATCCGGGACCGCGCGGACGTTTGGGCGTAGCCCGGCAACGCGCGGAATCGCATCCGCGCGGACCGAAGTCCGCGGTGCGGCGTTGGCGCGAGGTAAGGCGAGTCGGTTTCGATCAACGTCCGGTCGAGAGGCACCCTGGCGGCGACCTCGCGCAGTGCCTTGGCGTTGTGGAAGGTTACGATGCCGGAGAAGGAGATGTAGAAATTGAGCTCAAGGGCGCGCCGGGCGGTGTCCCAGTCTTCGGTGAAGCAATGCATCACCCCACCCACCCCGGCCGCGCCCTCTTCGGCCAGGATGCGCAGGGTGTCTTCCCTGGCGTCGCGGCTGTGGACGATGAGCGGTTTGCCGGCGAGCCTGGCGGCGCGGATATGGGTGCGGAAGCGCTCACGCTGCCATTCCGTGTCACTCTTGCAGTGGAAATAATCGAGGCCGGTTTCGCCGATGGCGACGGCCTTGGGATGACGCGAGAGCGCCGCCAGTTGTTCTACGCCGGGTTCATGCGCGACCAGTTCCGCGGGGTGTACGCCAACCGAGGCGTACACGTGCGGATAGCGCTCCGCAATAGCGAGCACGCCGGGCAGGCTGTCCAGATCAACCGATATGCTGAGCAGGTAGTCCACTCCCGCGGCGTGCGCGGTTGCGATGGCCGTATCGAGATCACCTCCCAAGGCGGCAAAATCGAGACGATCAAGATGACAATGCGAATCGGCGAGCATGAGCGGCCCGGCCGGTTATAAGGTGTGCGTGTCGCGTTCCGCGGTGAGCAGTCCGGCAAGCAGCGTCTCGATCTTGTTGCGCGCCGTCCCCTGATCCAAATCGCTGAATTGCACGCCGATTCCCGCCGCCCGGCTGCCCTGCGCGCCCTTGGGGGTGATCCACACCACGCGCCCGGCGACCGGCATCTTTTCGGTCTCGTTGGGCAAGGTCAGCAGAATGAATACTTCGTCTCCCAGCCTATAGGACTTGCTGGTGGGGATGAACAGACCGCCGTTTTTGACAAACGGCATATAGGAGACATATAGCGCGCTCTTGTCCTTGAGCGCCACCGAAATGATGCCCTGACGCATGGGCATAGCGGACTTTTCAATATCGGCCATGCGTTGAATGGTACGCCATTATCCCCCGCCGCGTCTATCTCGCGGCCGGCCAGGCGATCAGCAGGTCCTCGAGCAGCAACCGGGCGTTGAGCGGCTTGTCCAGCAAGCGCGCGGTTTCGGACAGCTGATCGAGATAGGCGTAAAGACGTTTCCCCGGACAAGCGCCGGCAAGCGCAGCGAGCCCTGTGCGTAAATCGGGATTAGTGAGCGGGGCCTGCGCCGCGGTCTGAAGCCGCACCATATCGGCAACCCAGTTCGACAGCATGTGAACAATCTGCCTGAGATCAAAGTCATCCCAGACGGCGGCAAGCGCCACTGGATCGGCCTCGCCGCGCGCAAGCCGGAGCATATCATTGAACAGACGCGCGCGCTGATCGAGCACGCCTTCCCGTGCATAGCGCAGGGCGCGCAGCGGCGCCCCGCCGGCAAGCGCCAGCAACGGTCCGGCTGACTGCGCGTCATCGCCCAATTGCCGTCTCAACCATGCCGCCGCCATGTCATGTCCGGGCGCGGTGAAAGTCATCTTCTGGCAACGGCTGCGCACGGTGGCGGGCAGCAGCGCAGGCCGGTCTGTAATCAGCATCAGCAGCGAATGGTCGGGCGGTTCTTCCAGGGTCTTGAGCAGGGCGTTGGCCGCCTCCATGGTCATGCGCCCGGCGGGCGCGACGAGCGCAATCTTGTAGCCGGCTGCATGACTCTTGAGAACGATCCATGCGATCAGCTCGCGCACCTGGTCTATGCCGATGGCCTTGCCCTCCTCTTTCGGCGCGATGCGCTGATAATCAGGATGGGTGTCCGCATTGAACATCACGCAAGCGGGACAGCGCTGACAAGCCTGCCCATCCGCGCCCGGCGCGGCGCACAGCAAGGCCTGGCTGAAAGCACGCGCGAACTGCTTCTTGCCCAGTCCTTCCGGCCCGCTCAGCAGCAGGGCATGCGGCAGCGCGGCGGCGTGCCGGCGCGCCACGAGCGCGTCCCATTGCGCGCTGTGCCAGGGAAGCAGGCCGGACAGCCCTTCGCTCATGCGAGTAATTCCGCCAGCGCCTGAACAATTTGCGCCTGCACTCCGGTCAGCGGCAGCGCGGCGTTGATGACGCGGTAACGCTGCGGGTGCCGGCGCGCCTGTTGCAGATACGATTCGCGCACGCGCTCGAAAAATCCGCCCGCCTCGCGCTCAAAACGATCAGGCTCGCTGCGCTTGCCTGCGCGCTCCAGGCCCGCGGACACGGGCAAATCGAGCAGCAGGGTGAGATCGGGGCGCAGCGCGCCTTGCGTCCAGTTTTCCAGCGCGGCGATGCGTTCCCCGGCCACGCCGCGTCCGCCGCCTTGATAGGCGTAGCTCGCCGCGGTGAAGCGGTCGCACAACACCCATTGCCCGGCGCGCAGCGCGGGCAGAATCACCCGCGCAAGATGCTCCGCGCGCGCCGCGAACATGAGCAGCAGCTCCGCATCGGGGCTGATCGCTTCCTGATGGTGATCGAGCAGCAGATGGCGTAGCTTTTCACCGAGCGCGGTGCCGCCCGGTTCGCGCGTGACCACCACGGATTTTCCGGCGCTGATTAAACGCTCGCGGATAAAGCCCACGCAGGTGGATTTGCCCGCGCCTTCTATCCCTTCCACCGTGATGAAGCGCCCGGAGAGTGTATTCTTGTCAGGCATGGGATGGGTTACATCAGGCGCCCGGCCGCCTGCCCTTCAACTGATACCGGGTTACCGCGGCGTTATGCTGTTCCAGCGTGGCGGAAAATTCGTGCGTCCCGTCGCCGCGCGCGACGAAGTAGAGCGTGTTGCCCGGCGCGGGGTGCAGCGCGGCATGAATCGCCTGCGCGCCCGGCAGCGCGATGGGGGTGGGCGGCAAACCCGTGCGCGTGTAGGTGTTGTAGGGCTGGTCTTGAGTGAGATCGCCGCGGCGCAGGTTGCCGTCGAAGGATGCGCCCATGCCGTAGATGACGGTGGGATCGGTTTGCAGCGGCATGCCGATGTTTAACCGCCGCGTGAACACGCCAGCGATCTCGGCCCGTTCATGCGCCGCGCCGGTTTCCTTTTCGATGATGGAGGCCAGTATCAGGGCTTCGTAAGGGGTGCGCAGCGGTGTGGCTTCACTGCGCGCCTGCCATTCCCGGTCCAGCCTTGTTTCCATCGCCTGATAGGCGCGTCGCAGCAGGGCCAGGTCGCTGGCGCCCTTGGGGAAGTGGTAGGTGTCGGGCAGAAAACGCCCCTCTGGATGCTCGTCCGGTTTACCCAACTGCGCCATGATCTGCTCCGGACTCAAACCTTGCAACGTATGCGTCAGCTTGTCATGGCGCGCCAGCGCTTCGACAAGCTGCGGAAACGTCCATCCTTCGATGATGGTAAAACTGTATTCCCGCACCTTGCCCGCCACCAGTTGATTGAGCAGTTGGAGGGGGGTCGTGCCGGGGGTGAAGCGATACTCCCCCGCCTTGATGGCGGCGCTGTTTCCCTCGATGCGCGCCAGCAAAACAAGATAATGGGGTTGCCGCAGGATGTGGCGGCGCTTGAGGTCCTGGGCGATGGTTTTTACGCCTGCGCCGGGCGCGACCTCGTACTCAAAGCCCGTTTCCGGAATGGCGAGTGGCGTTTGCAGGAAGCGCTGATAGTCCACGAAAACCACGCCCGCAAAACCCGCCAGCACAACCAGGCCGGTGAAGGCGGTCAACGATAAAATGAGTTTACGCATCTACCCAGTATACCTTGTAACTTCGGCGGCAAGACGCATGCTGAGCGGGCCCGGGGTGTAACGCCGCCCGGCGAGCTGGCGCACCGGCCATATCCCCATCAGGCTGTTGCAGATAAATACTTCATCCGCCTCCAGCACGTCATTTAATGTGATTTCACAGACGCGCGCCGTCATATCAAGCCGTGGCGCGATGTCCAGGACCAATCCGCGCATCACGCCCGCGACGCCGCACTGCGTGACATCCGGCGTCAACAACCCGCCCGCCTTGACCAGAAACAGGTTGCTCATTGTGCCGCCGACGACCCGCCCCTCGCCGTCCAGCATGACGCCTTCCGCGATGCCGTCATCATTCCATTCGTTGCGCGCCAGCACCTGTTCCAGACGGTTGAGATGTTTCATCCCAGCCAGCGCGGGGTTGCATGCCAGCCGCGTGGCGCACACGCGCAATACGATACCCTCCGTCAGGGGGGCATAATCCGGCCAGGGATAGCGCGCCACCACACGCGTTGGCTGCGGCGCGGCGGGCGGGCGGTAGCCGCGTCCACCCGCACCGCGCGTGAGGATGATTTTGAGCACGCCTTGCGCCGCGCCGGAGCACGCCTGCGCGGCTTCCTGTTCCAGCAAGCTCTCGTCCGGCGACGGGAATCCCAGGCGCGCGCAACCCGCCGTCAAACGCTGCATGTGGCGTTGCCACAGCAAGGGTTGTCCCGCGCGCACCGCCAGCGTCTCAAACAACCCGTCGCCGTAATGCAGTCCGCGATCCAGTGCATCCACTTTATCCGCCGCTACGCCGTTAATTAAAATCATGGCGCCCTATCCAGCGCCGTATCCAGCGCCATGAGCAGGCCGCGCGCCTTGGCGCGCGTTTCCTCAAGCTCCCTTTCCGGGACGGAGTCCGCCACAATGCCGCTTCCGGCGCGCAGTGAAATCGCGCGCCCCTGCTTGACCAGGGTGCGGATCAGGATATTCATTTGCATGCCGCCGTCGCGGTTGAGATAACCCATGCCGCCGGTGTAAGGCCCGCGCGCGCACTGTTCCAGTTCGGCGATGATTTCCATGCAGCGCACCTTGGGGCAGCCGGTGATGGTGCCGCCCGGAAAGACCGCGCGCAGCACCTCTGCGGGCGTGACGCCGGCGCGCAATTTGCCGCGCACGCCTGACACGATATGGTGCACGTGCGCGTAGCTTTCTACCGTCATCAGTTCATTCACTTCCACGCTGCCCGGCACGCACACCCGTCCCAGATCATTGCGTTCCAGATCAATCAGCATGATGTGTTCGGCGCGTTCCTTGGGGTGGGCGAGCAGCGCCGCGCTCTCCGTGACATCGCTCACACTGGAGTTGCGCCTGCGCGGGCGCGTGCCCGCGATGGGGCGCGTCTCTACCCTGTCCCCCTGCACCTTGACCAGCAGCTCCGGTGAGGAACTGATGATAGCCTGCTCTCCGAAACAGGCCAAACCGGCAAACGGGGCGGGATTCTGCCTGCACAGGCGCGCATAAATCTGCGCCGCGTCCACCCCGGCGCGCAACTCGCCGCGCCAGGCGCGCGACAGGTTGACCTGAAACACGTCCCCTGCGCGAATGTAGTTTAATACGCGTTGCACGCCGTCGAGAAACCGTTGCGGCGCATCTTCTTCCAGCGCTTGCCGCAAAATGCGTTCAGCCGGGCTGAACGGCCGCGCGACCGCTGCATCCTGTTCCATTGCATCCAGCAGCGGCGCCTGATCCGCCTCCGCGACCAGAAGTGTCCGCGCGCGCGCGTGATCGCGGACGACGGCGGCGGGCACGCGCACCGCGCAGGCGACGGGCAAGGCGCCTGCGTCCGTGATCAAGCGCAGGCCGGGTTCGATTTGGGCGGCGAGCTCATAGCCGAGATACACAAACCAGCCGCCGTAAAATGGCAGCCCTGTCTCAATCCCGGCAGGGGCCTTCAGGCTGCGCCACCAGTGATCGAGGTTTTGCAGGAAGTCATTGCCGCTCAGCGCCAATGAGGTTGCGCGCAATTCGTAATCCGGGTCCAATTCGAGTTTATCGCCGGGGAAGGCGAACAAGATGTCATAGCGCGCGCGTTCCGTGCCGTGCGCCACGCTTTGCAGCAAAAAGGGGTAACGTCCGGGTTGCGCGTGGTGCAGCGCCAGCAAGTCAAACTCGTCACGCAGTGCGCGAGTTATTATCATGGCGGCCCAGGGAAAAGACCCAGCGGTGGCGGTATCCGGCGCAGGTCGGCTAATGGACTTTACGGAATACCAGTGTGCAGTTGGTGCCGCCGAAGCCAAACGAATTGGACAACACCGTTTCGATCTTCATCGGGCGCGCCTTGTCCGGCACGTAGTCCAGGTCGCACTCCGGGTCGGGGGTGAACAGGTTGATGGTGGGCGGCGCGACCTGATCGCGCAGCGCGAGCAGCGAGAAGATGGCCTCGATGCCGCCCGCCGCGCCGAGCAGGTGGCCGGTCATGGATTTGGTGGAGCTGACGGCCAGTTCGCGGGCGCAGGCGCCGAATGCGGCCTTGATGGCCAGGGTTTCCGCCTTGTCGCCCGACGGGGTGGAGGTGCCGTGCGCGTTGATATAGTCTATCTCCTCCGGGGCGAGTCCGGCGTCGCGTAATGCGTTTTCCATGCAGCGCCTGGCGCCCTCCCCGCCTTCCGAAGGCAGGGTCATGTGGTAACCGTCGCCGCTCATGCCATAACCCGCCAACTCGCCGTACACGTAAGCCTCGCGCCGCCTCGCGTGTTCGTATTCCTCCAGCACCAGCACACCCGCACCGTCGCCCAGCACAAAGCCGTCGCGATCCTTGTCCCACGGCCGGCTGGCGGTGGCGGGATCCTCGTTGCGCGTGGACAGCGCGCGCGCCGCGCAGAATCCGCCCAGGCCGGTGGGGGTGGTGGCCATTTCCGCGCCGCCCGCGAGCATCACGTCGGCGTCGCCGTAGGCGATGATGCGCGCGGCCTCGCCGATGCTGTGCGAGCCGGTGGAGCAGGCGCTGACCAGGGCGAGGTTCGGGCCCTTCAGGCCGTACAGGATGGATACGTTGCCGGAGATCATGTTGATAATGTTGCTCGGCACGAAAAACGGCGAAATCTTGCGCGGCCCGCCTTCCAGATAGGCGCTGTGACCCTTCTCGATGCCGCCCAATCCGCCGATGCCGGAGCCGATGGCGACGCCGATGCGTTCGGCATTATGTCCGGTCACGCTGAGCCTGGAATCTTCCAGCGCCTGATGCGCGGCGGCGATGCCGTAATGGATGAACGGGTCCATCTTTTTGACGTCCTTGGGCGGGATGTACTGCGCGGGGTCGAAACCGCGCACGCTGCCGCTGAAGCGCGTGGGAAAGGCGGAGGCGTCAAAGTGGGTGATCGGGGTGATGCCGCTCTTCCCGGCCAGGATGTTTGCCCACGCTTCACGCACGCTCAGGCCCACCGGGCAAACCATGCCAAGACCGGTCACCACCACACGGCGCAGATGTGCTTTCATTGCGAGAGGATTATGGGTTCAAAATGTTACCAAACGGTGCAGTAAGAAAGGCCGCCCCATGTTCACGCTACGGGGAAAGATGAAGTGAAGGGTCCTATTCCGGCTCTGAAAAATGTCAGGGATGACGTTTCCAGAGCTGCCTCGGGCGGCGGCCTGGCGCCGGTTTCAATCAGCCTTGATCGAGATGCGCCTTGATGTAATCAACGGCCTGCTGCACGGTGGTGATCTTTTCCGCGGACTCGTCCGGGATCTCGCACTCGAATTCCTCTTCCAGCGCCATCACCAGTTCCACGGTATCCAGGGAATCGGCGCCAAGATCGTCTACAAAGGAGGATGAGCTCTTCACTTCGTCTTCCTTGACCCCCAATTGTTCCACCACGATTTTCTTGACGCGTTCTTCTACAGTGCTCATGACAGATGCTTCCTCCCAGGTAAATCAATAAAAACCGGTGCGCGTATTTTATGGGAAACCGGGCGTGCTTGCCAGTGACCCGCCGTTCCATATAAATAGTCATTAAAAAACAAAAAGATAAATGAGCCTCTTAAGCCATGTACATGCCGCCGTTGACGTGCAGGGTCTGGCCGGTGATGTAGGCGGCCTGCGGCGAGGCGAGAAACGCCACCGCGTACGCCACCTCTTCCGCCAAACCCAGGCGCTTCAAGGGAATTTGCTCCAGCAGGCCCCGTTTATGCTCTTCGGGCAGGGCGCGCGTCATGTCGGTGTCTATGAAGCCCGGCGCGACCGCGTTGACCGTGATGCCGCGCGCCGCCACCTCGCGCGCCAGGGCCTTGGTGAAGCCGATCATGCCGGCCTTGGCGGCGGCGTAATTGGTCTGTCCGGCGTTGCCCGCCGCGCCCACCACCGAGCTGATATTGATGATGCGCCCGCGCCGCGCCTTCATCATGCCGCGCACGCAGGCCTTGCTCATGCGGAACACCGAGTTGAGATTGGTGGCGATGATCTCGTCCCATTCCTCATCCTTCATGCGCATGAGCAGGTTGTCGCGCGTGATGCCGGCGTTGTTGACCAGTATCGCGGGGGCGCCGTATCCGCTTTCGATTTCCTCAAGCAGGTTCTCAATGGCCGCCCCGTCATTCACATTGAGCACGGCGCCTTGTCCTTTTATATTATTATTTTTCAATAAGTTATTTATGTTATCTACACCATTTTGTGAGGTTGCGGTGCCGATGACCACCGCGCCTGACCGGCCCAGTTCCAAGGCGATGGCCGCTCCCAGCCCACGGCTGGCCCCCGTCACCAGGGCGATGTCCTTGTCGAGTGTCATGTCAGTTCCAGTGCCTGCGTGAGACTGCCGGTCTCACCCAGCGGCAGGCAGGTGATGTCCGGGGTGATGCGCTTGTTGAGGCCACACAGCACTTTGCCAGGGCCGCATTCTAACACGGTCTTGATTCCGGCCCGCTCCATCTTGAGCACGGTCTCGGTCCAGCGTACCGGTTGATACAGTTGTTTGGCGAGGATGTCGCGTATCGCGTCCGGGTCGGTATGAAACGCGACATTGGCATTGTGGATCACGGGTATGTTTGGCGCCTGCAGCGGCGTCGCACTCAAGGCGGCGGCGAGCTTTTCCGCGGCAGGCTGCATCAGGGCGCAGTGCGACGGCACGCTCACCGGCAGCAGGATGGCGCGCCTGGCGCCGGCCTGTTTCGCCAGGGCGATGGCGCGCTCCACCGCCTGCGCGTTGCCGGAAATCACCACCTGGCCGGGTGAGTTGAAATTGGCGGCGGACACCGTCTCATGTTCCGCGGCCTGCGCGCAAATCTCGCGTACCTTGCCGTCTTCCAGGCCGAGCAACGCGGCCATCGCGCCCTGCCCCTCCGGCGCCGCCTCCTGCATCAGTTTGCCGCGCAGCGCCACCAGTTTGAGCGCGTCGCCGAAATCCAGCGCCTCGGCGCACACCAGCGCGGTATACTCGCCCAGGCTGTGCCCCGCCATCAGCGCCGGACGGCGTGAGGAATGTTTGCACCACACGCGCCATACCGCGACCCCGGCGCTGAGCAGCGCGGGTTGCGTGTTCATGGTGAGATTCAGCGCCTGCTCCGGGCCCTGGCTGACCAGCTCCCACATATCCACACCGAGCGGCCTGGAAGCTTCCTTGAAAGTCTTTTTCACTTCCGGGTAGGCGGCGGCCAGCTCATTCAGCATGCCCACCGACTGCGAACCCTGGCCGGGGAAGACAAAGGCGAGCGCGCCATCCATGGTGACGGGTGAATTCCTCATGGCTCAGTATTTAATCAGCGCCGAGCCCCAGGTGAACCCGGCGCCGAACGCTTCGAGCAATAACGTATCGCCGCGCCGGATGCGCCCGTCTCGCACCGCCGTGTCCAGGGCGAGTGGGATGGAGGCGGCGGAAGTATTCCCGTGCTTGTCCACGGTGACCACCACGCGCTCCATCGGCATGCCGAGCTTTTTGGCCGTGGCGCTGATGATGCGGATATTGGCCTGGTGCGGAATCAGCCAGTCCACATCGGATTTTTGCAGATGATTGGCCGCCAGCGTCTCATCCACGATCTGATCCAGGCTGTTCACCGCCATCTTGAACACCTCGCTGCCCTGCATGGTCACATAGCCGCCGTTGGGCGCGTCCGCGATATCCTCGGTGGTGAGCAGATGATGATAATGCCCGTCGGCGTGCAGGTGGGTGGATAAAATGCCCGGCTCGCCGCCTGCCTGCAATATCACCGCGCCCGCGCCATCGCCGAACAGCACGCAGGTGTTGCGGTCCTTCCAGTCCACGATGCGCGACATGGTTTCCGCGCCGATCACCAGCGCCGTGCTGGCCGCGCCGCCCTGAATGAACTTGTCCGCGATGCCGAGGCCGTAAACAAAGCCGCTGCACACCGCCTGCACGTCAAACGCGGCGCAACCGTGAATGTCGAGCCGCTCCTGCAACAGGCAGGCGGTGCTGGGAAAAATTTTATCCGGCGTGGTGGTGGCAAGGATGATGAGATCAATGGCGGAAGGTTGAATGCCCGCCGCCTCGATGGCCTTGCGCGCGGCGTGTTCCGCCAGATCGCGCGTAGTCTCGCCCGTTGCGGCGATACGCCGCTCGCGGATGCCGGTACGCTCCACGATCCAGGTGTCCGAGGTGTCCACCATTTTTTCGAGATCGAAATTGGTGAGCACCTTGTCCGGCAGATAGCTGCCGGTGCCGGCGATACGCGTGTAACGCCGGTTCACAGCGTATGCTCCGCGCTGGCCGCCGCCGCGCCAGGCCGCAAGCGGCGCGCGAGCTGTTCGCCTATGGTGCGCGGCACATCCTTGCGCGCCTCGCGCTCCGCCACGCGTATCGCCTGGGCATAGCCCAGCGCGTCCGTGCCGCCGTGGCTCTTCACCACGACGCCCTGCAATCCGATCAGCGTCGCGCCGTTATACAGGCGCGGATCTATGCGCGACTGAAACGCCTTCAACACCGGCAGTGCGCACAGCGCGGCGAGACGCGTCAGCAGGTTGCGCTTGAATTCCTGCTTGAGATAATGGCGGATCATGCGCGCCACGCCTTCGCTGGTCTTGAGCGCGATGTTGCCGCTGAAGCCGTCGCACACGATCACGTCCGGCGGGTCGGTGTATATGGCGTCGCCCTCGACGAACCCGATGTAGTTGAGATCGCTTTCCGCCATCAACCGGGCGGCCTCCTTGATGGTTTCGGTGCCCTTGATTTCTTCGCTGCCGATGTTGAGCAGTCCGACGCGCGGCAGCGCGATGTTCTCCATTGCGCTCACCAGCACCGAGCCCATCACCGCGAACTCAAACAGGTGTTGCGCGCTGCATTCGCTGCTCGCGCCGAGATCGAGCATGTGGGTGTGTCCGTGGATGGTGGGCAGCGCCGAGATAATCGCCGGGCGATCCACGCCGGGCAAGGTCCTCAGCACAAACCGTGCAATCGCCATCAATGCGCCGGTGTTGCCCGCGCTCACGCAGGCCTGCGCCTTTCCTTCCTTTACCAAATCTATCGCCACGCGCATGGAGGAATCCTTTTTGCCGCGCAGCGCCTGCGCCGCGGGCTCGTCCATGCCGACCTGCTGCGAGGCGTGCTGCAAAACCAGGCGCTCGCCCGCGCAGGCGTGATGCCGATGCAGTTCGGCATGCACCGCGTGCTCGTCGCCCGCCAGTATGAGATGGAGATCAGGTGACTGTTTCAGCGCCGCCAGCGCGGCGGGCACGACCACGCGCACGCCGTGGTCACCGCCCATGGCGTCCAGCGCAATGGTGATGGCCTGTGACATAAAAATGGGAAGCCGCCGCGTCCGCGGCGGCGGATTATTCGCCGCGTCCGGCGGTAACCTTGCGGCCCCGGTAGTAACCGTCAGGGCTGATATGGTGACGCAGATGCGTCTCGCCGGTTTTGGGCTCCACCGACAGCGCCGGTCCGGTCAGCGCATCGTGCGCGCGGCGCATGCCGCGCCTGGAAGGGGTTTTACGGCTTTTTTGTACGGCCATGGGCTAATCTCCCTGCTGTGCTTCAATAGGATTCATCATCGTTACTTTGCTTTAATGCGCGCTGCCTTCAGTTGGCCGAGCACTGCAAACGGACTCGGCTTCGAGGTTTGTGCATCTGCGCTTTGGACGGGCGCGGGACACTCGCCTTCCTTGTGCATCGGCGCCACGGGCAGCGCCAGCAGCAACTCATCCTCCACGATCGCCGCCAGCGGCATGTTTTGCGAGGTGACGAGCAGCGGTTCATAGTCACCCGGCAGCTTATCGGCCTCCGCCTCGCTGGTCACTACTCCCAGCGCACACTTCACCTGCACGGGATAATCAAATGGCTGCAAACAGCGCTGGCACTGCAAACGCAGTTGTGCGCGGATTTCACCGCGCACGTTGGCCACCTTCAAATCGTCCTTGCCGAACTGCAAATCCAGCCACACGGCGCCGGAGGCGTTGTGCAACAGGGGCAGCAGCCGCGTCATCCCGGACAAGGGCAGCTCGCCGGTCAGCCTGCGCCCGGTTTCGGCATAACGCACCACATCCACAACCAGTGGCAGCCGCTCAGACATTAACCGTATATGATATAATTCAATACATTAATTGTCAAAACGCATCCGCATTTCCCTCTTACCGGTCACATGCAGCCGCTCATCCTCGCCTCCACTTCACCCGCGCGCAAACTGTTGCTGGAAAGACTGGGCGTGAAATTTCAGGTCGCCCCGCCGCATGTGGATGAAACCCCTCTGCCTGGCGAGGCGGTTCAGTCCATGGTCGAGCGCCTCGCGCGCGCCAAGGCGGAAGCGGTGGCGAAAACGCACCCCGGCGCCCTCATCATCGGCGCCGACCAGGCGGGCGTAATAAACGGCGAAATCCTGGGCAAACCGGCCGGCCACGCCGACGCCGTGCGCCAATTGCGCCTCGCATCGGGAAAGACCGTCACGTTTCTCACCGCGCTATGCTTGCTGAACAGCGCGACAAAAAACACCCGGCTTGAAACCGTACCCTTCAGCGTGACATTCCGCACACTGACCGATGAACAGATTGAAAACTACCTGCGCATCGAGCAGCCCTACCAGTGCGCGCTCAGCTTCAAGTCCGAGGGCCTGGGTGTGGCGCTGTGCGAGAAATACGCCGGCGACGACCCCACCGCCCTGATTGGCCTGCCCTTAATCAAGTTGACGCGTATGCTGGAACGCGAAGGGGCGCGCTTGGTTTAATAAAATGCTGCAGACTACTGTTCCAGGAGACCGAAGCAAGCGTCAATCCTTGGGTTGCGCGGAACTTATCTCTTCTCCGTCACCGCGGCCGTAACTTCATGGTGTGAACAGGGGCGGTGAGGGGAAAACAGGCCTTGATAATCAGGTGATGCGAACTTATTAAATCGTTTAAAATCCAACTACAGCACGGTAACCCAAACTTATATGAGGATCAAGTAGTGCCGTACACTGCACAACGCGTCACCTCCATCCGCAAATGGTCGGATAAAACCTTCAGCCTGACCACGACCAGGCCGAACGATTTCCAGTTCGAAAATGGGGAGTTCGTCACCATCGGCCTGCGGCCCGAGGGCAAGCTCATTTCACGCGCCTATTCGATTGTATCGCCCAACGACGCCGATCACCTGGAATTCCTGAGCATCCACGTGCCGGATGGCCCGCTGACCAGCCGCCTGGCGCAGGTGCGCGAGGGCGATACGGTCTGGGTCAACAGCAAGGCCACCGGCTCCCTCACGTTGAAGTACATACAGCCCGGGCGCAACCTCTATCTGATGGCGACCGGCACCGGGCTGGCCCCGTTCATGTGCCTGATCCGCGACCCGGCGGTTTACGAAGCCTTTGAGCGGGTCATTCTGGTTCACACCGTGCGCACCGTGCCCGAGCTGGCCTACAAAACCGAGATTGAAGCGCTGGCCAGTGAACGCCTGTTCTACGTCCCGACCGTGACACGCGAGCCGTTTGCGACACCGCAGCGTGGCGCCGACCTGTTCCGCACCGGAGAACTGTTCACCCGGCTCGGCCTGCCGAAGGCAGACCCAGAATATGACCGGGTGATGATTTGCGGCAATCCCGACATGAACAAGGAAATGAGCGTCTACCTGGAGCACCACGGCTGGACTCAAACCAGTCATCGCGGCGTTGGCAATTTCACCACGGAAAAGGCATTTGTGATCCGGAGTGAGTAACCGGTATCACGTTACCCTCAACGCGCAATGCGAACTCTGCAGGGCGCGCGCAGCCTGGATGAAGCGTAGCGAGGTCCTGGGTTTATTTTCCAGGGCGGCGCCTTCCTTAACGTAACTGAAGACTGCCTGACGTAGTTGAAATGAGCGCATGGGACAGGGCCATCCCGATGCGCTCGGCAAATTGACCGAAGTAGTCGGGGCGCGGGGTGTAGTCCACGAGCTTTTCCGCACCGATGACTTCGCGCGCGACGTAGCTGCTGCTGCCGAGTTCGTCCACCAAGCCCAGTGCCACGCTTTGCTCGCCGGACCAGATCAGTCCGCTGTACAAATCCGCGTCTTCCTTGAGGCGGTCGCCGCGGCCTTTTTTGACCACCTCGATGAACTGGTCGTGGATGTTCTTCAGCAGCGTCTTCACATGCGCCACGTCTTCCGGCTTGGCCGGGGAGAACGGATCGAGAAAACCCTTGCTTTCGCCCGCCGTGAGCAACCGCCGTTCGACGCCGAGTTTGTCCATCGCGCCGACGAAGCCGAAGCCGTCCATGAGCACGCCGATGGAGCCGACGATGCTGGCCTTGTCGGCGTATACCCTGTCCGCCGCGGCGGCGACGTAATAACCGCCCGAGGCGCAGATGTCGGTGATGACCGCGTACAGGGGAATGCCGGGGTGCTTGGCGCGCAGGCGTGTGATTTCGTCGTTGATGTAGCCCGCCTGCACCGGGCTGCCGCCCGGGCTGTTGATGCGCAGAATCACGCCTTGGGTGCGTTTATCCCCAAAGGCCGCGCGCAGTCCGCCGATGATGTTGTCGGCGCTGGCTTCGCGGTCTTCCGCGATCACGCCGTCAATCTTAACCACCGCGGTGTGCTTGCCCGCCGCCGTTTTCGTAATGTCCTTGGGAAGGTAGATCAACAGCAGCGAAAACAGGTAGATAAACAGCAGGATTTTAAAAAAGATGCCCCAGCGCCGCGCGCGCCGCTGCTCATCGAGCGTGGAGAAGATCAGTTTTTGCAGCGTGCCGCGCTCCCAGGCGCTCACGCCGGCGCTTTCGGGCAAAGGTGATTGATTTTGGTCGGTCATGGAGCGTCTCTCAAGCGGGATAGTGTTGGGGAGATAATACCCCTTCAGGGAGGTGCTGCATAGTCAAACGGCCGCAGCCACCGGGTTAATTCAGTCACGCGCTCCAGGCACGCGAGCGGCCTGCACTGCAACAGGCGCTCGCGCTCGTGCGCGCCGCCGCTCACCGCCAGCGCGTGCGCGCCCGCGTTGTGCGCCATGAGCAGATCGTATTCGTATCGCCTATCATCAGGGTGTCACTGGGCGCAACACCCAGCCCGTCCATAATGTCGTGCAGCATTTGCGGATGCGGCTTGGAGCGCGCCTCATCCACCGTGCGCGTACTGTGAAACACGTGCTTTAATCCGCTTTGCTCCAGCACGTGGTTCAAGCCCTGCCGCCCTTTTCCGGTCGCCACCGCGAGCAGATAACCCTGGGCGTGCAGGCGATGCAGCATCTCCCGCGCACCCTCGAACAACACCGGCGCTTCGCGTTCGCTGGAGAAAAAGTGCGCGCGATAGCGCCGGGTGATGCGCTCACGCAGGCGTTCATCGGCATCGGGCGCCAGTGTCTGGATCGCTTCCTGCAGGCCGAGGCCGATGATGTTGCGTATGTCATCGCGCGCCACCGCCGGCAGGCCGGCGTCATGCAGCGCCGCTTCGATGCAGGACACGATGTGCGCTTCGGAGTCCACCAAGGTGCCGTCCCAGTCAAACACCAGCAGATCAAATTCACGTGCAGCTATCATTACATTTCCAGCCCGTCTAAAACCTGCTGCAAGTCAGCGGGAAGTGGCGCGCTCAGTTTAATTTTGCGTCCGCCGGGCAAGGTAAAGGCCATTTGGTGCGCATGCAAAAACAACCTCTTCAAACCCTGCGCCTTCATGCGCCGGTTGAATTCCCAGTCGCCGTATTTGTCGTCGCCGGCCAGCGGATGTTTGATGTGCGCGGCATGCACGCGTATCTGATGGGTGCGCCCGGTCTCCAGCTCGACCTGCACCAGGCTCGCGTCGCGGTAAACCTGCTGCGGGGTAAACCGGGTCGCGGCGGACTTGCCCTCCTCGCTCACCCGCACTTTGCGTTGCCCGGCGCGCGGCGCGTGTTTTTCCAGCGCCGCGGTGACGCTGCGCGCCCCGCCGCGCCAACGTCCCTTGACCAGCGCCAGATAGCGTTTGCTGATCCCCCCCTGGCGCAGCAGATCGTGCAGAGCCTTGAGCATGGGCCGGGTCTTGGCGACCAGCAGGCAGCCGGACGTTTCCCGGTCCAGGCGGTGTGCGAGCTCGATAAACGGCTGTTGCGGGCGCAGCGCGCGCAGAATTTCGATCACCCCGTGCCGCAAACCGCTGCCGGCATGAACGGCGATACCGGGCGGTTTATTGAGCACCAGCAGACTGTCGTCTTCATACAACACCGCTTCCCGGATCAGCGCCTGTAGACGGCTGCCCGGCGTCTCCGCTGCGCGTTCCTCCCCCTGCCTCAGCGGCGGCAGGCGGATTTCGTCGCCGGCTTCTACGCGGTAGTCGGGTTTGATGCGGCGGCCGTTGACCCGCACCTCGCCGGTGCGCAGGATGCGGTAGACATGGCTTTTCGGCACCCCCTTCAGGCGCGAGAACAGAAAATTGTCCAGGCGCTGCCCGTGTGCGCCCTCCTCAGCCGTCACGATGCGGCTTTGAGGGGTTTGTTTTTGCATATTTCGTTCATTTTTGAGATACTTAAAATATAATCTTGGCAATATACTGCGGAGAAGGCATAATACCACAGTAAAGTAGTCGGCTATTGAAATGGCGCGAATTGCCTACATTATAAAATAATCTTTGTAAGACAAAGATTTATTGTCAGTGATGCTGACGCATTGAGTAGTGCCTGAGCAGGTACCGGTAGAATTTGGACTAAATCCAAACCGGCGCCGAGGTTATTGAAGGGCCGCGTGAGCGCCCCCTCCCCTCGTTGGGTGCTGATTACGACCATTTTGACCCGCCGCGCCCACGTGAGCCGCGGCGGCTAAAGGATTATACAACATGAAGAGAATGCTGATTAACGCAACTCAGCCTGAAGAGTTGCGTGTCGCGCTGGTTGATGGCCAGCGCCTGTTTGACCTGGATATCGAAACCTCCACCCGCGAGCAGAAAAAATCCAATATCTATAAGGGCCGCATCGGCCGCGTCGAGTCCAGCCTGGAGGCGGCGTTTGTGGACTACGGCGCGGAGCGCCACGGTTTCCTCCCGCTGAGGGAAATTTCCCGCGACTATTTCAACCCCGCCGCCGGTTCCGGCCGGGTGAACATCAAGGACGCCCTGCGCGAAGGCCAGGAAATCCTGGTGCAGGTGGAAAAGGAGGAGCGTGGCACCAAGGGCGCGGCGCTGACCACCTTTATCAGCCTGGCCGGGCGTTACCTGGTGCTGATGCCGAACAACCCGCGCGCGGGCGGCGTGTCGCGCCGCATCGAGGGCGATGACCGCAGCGACATGCGCGAGGCGCTCAACGCCCTGCAAATCCCGGAAGACATGGGTATTATCGTGCGCACCGCCGGCGTCGGACGCAGCGTCGAGGAATTGCAGTGGGACGCCGATTACCTGGTGCAACTGTGGCGCGCGATTGTAACCGCCGCAACCGAACGCCCGGCGCCGTGCCTGATCTACCAGGAGAGCAGCTTTATCATCCGCGCGCTGCGCGACAACCTGCGCAAGGACGTGAGCGAGGTGATGATAGACGACGCCAACGTATATCAACAGGCGGTCGAGTTCATGCAGCACGTGATGCCGCACAACCTGTCCAAGCTCAAACTGTACCAGGATCACGTGCCGCTGTTCTCGCGCTATCAGATCGAAAGCCAGATCGAGTCCGCGTTCCAGCGCGAGGTGCGCCTGCCCTCCGGCGGCTCCATGGTGATAGATCACACCGAGGCGATGGTTTCGATAGACATCAACTCCGGACGCGCCACGCAGGGCAGCGACATCGAGGAAACCGCACTCAACACCAATCTCGAAGCGGCCGACGAAGTGGCGCGCCAGCTGCGTCTGCGCGACATCGGCGGGTTGATCGTGATTGACTTCATAGACATGACTCCCTCGCGCAACAAGCGTGAGGTGGAGAACCGCCTGCGCGAGGCGCTCAAGGTGGACCGGGCGCGGGTGCAGATCGAACAGATCTCACGCTTCGGCCTGCTGGAGATGTCGCGCCAGCGCCTGCATACCTCGCTCGGCGAGACCAGCCAGGTGTCCTGCCCGCGCTGCAACGGTCACGGTTCGATCCGCAGCGTGGAGTCGGCCGCGCTGTCCATACTGCGCATCATCGAGGAAGAGGCGATCAAGGAAAGCACCGCGCGCGTCGTGGCGCAGGTGCCGGTGGACGTCGCCACCTATTTGCTGAACGAAAAACGCCAGGCGCTGAGCAATATCGAAAAGCGTCATACCATCGGCATCGTACTGGTGCCGAACCCGGCCATGCTGACGCCCAAGTATGAAATTCAGCGCGTGCGCGGCGAGGAGGCGCCGGCCGCGGAAGAAGCGCAGCCCAGCTACCAGATCGCCGCTACGCCGCCGGAAAAGCCCGTGGAAAAATTTGTCACCCCCGCGCGTCCGGTGAGCATGGAGCCGGTGGTGAAGACCCTGCCTGTGACGCCCCCCCCGCCTCCGGCCCCGGCCGCAGTCAAAGCGGCGGCGGAATACCAGCCGGGCTTACTGAAGCGCCTGTGGAGCGTGTTGCTGGGTGGTAAAAAACCCGAACCCGCCGCCGTGCACCGTAAAGAACCGGCGCAGCGCAGGCCTCACCCTGAGCGCAGACCGGAACGTGAGCGGGGTCACCTGCGTCATGCCCACCGCGCGCCTGAGCATGGCAAACGTCAGCCGCATCCCGAACCGCGGCCGCCGGCCGAAGCGGCCCGCCCCGCGCCCGCAAAGGCTGGAGAAGGCCCCGGACGCCGCCGCGGACGCCGCGGCGGGCGCCGCCGCCGTCAGCAACAGGAAGGGGCGAGCGTTTCCGCGCCGCCCGTGAGCGCGCCGCCCGGCGGTGAGCCGTCCGCTGGTTTCGTGCAGGTGGAAACCCATCCAGGCCAGGAGCAGCTTTCCATCCCGCGCGAGACACGCATCGAGGAATCTCCGCGCCTACCTGACTACGTGCACCGCCCCGCCGAGACGCCTCAGACCAGCGTGGAGGCCTTGCCCGCAGGGGGAGACAAATCGGACTAATACCCGAAGCGATTGAGAGTCTGATCCACTGAAGTGGCATAGCCGCCGCCGAACAGGCGCACGTGCACCAGCAGCGGATAGAGGTTGTAGATATCGCGCCGTTCCTCGAAAAAGCCGGGCTTTAACGGGCGCAGTTCCCGATAACGTTCGAAAAACGCGCTGCCGAAGGTGCCGAACAGCGTGGTAAAAGCCAGTTCGATCTCCGGATGCGCGTAATAGACCGCCGGATCAATAAAGCCGGTGATGCGTCCGTTATGCGCCAGCACGTTGGTGGTCCATACGTCGCCGTGAATCAGCGAAGGATGTTCCGGCTCACTCAGCCACTTGTCCAGTCTCCCGGCAAATTTTTCCAGGCGCGCGTACAATCGTTGCGGCATACGCCCGGCGCGTAGCGCCTCCCCGCCCATATGAAGCAGCCTCTGCTCACGGAAGAATTCCAGCCACGATGTATTCCAGGGGTTGGGCTGGTGCAGGCCGCCTATCAGCGTACTGGTCTCGAAACCGAAAGCGGGCGCGTGGATGCCGTGCAATGCGGCGAGTAATTCCGCCGCGTGCCGCTCCGCCGCGCGATTGAAATGACTTTCTCCTTCGACAAACTCCATGAGCAGCAGTTGCGGCGAGCTGTGCAGCACGGCGGGCACGGGCAGCGTGCTGTGCGCGGCAAGATAGCGCAACATGTCGCCTTCACAACACAGGCGTCCCAGATCGTCCACCTTGGCGACGATGCGCGTGTCATCGTCCAGCGTGATCCGATACACCTCGCCGACGCAGCCGCCGTGCAGCGGCTGAACGGCGCGCGCGGACCGGTCCAGCGCCGCTGCAATCGCATTGGATAAATCCCGGCGCACGGGCTTTTAAAGATGCTGCTTGCGGATATGCTCCAGCAGTCCCTGCGCCGCTTCCTCGACCATATCCAGCACGCGCTCGAACCCGCCGGGGCCGCCGTAATACGGATCGGGCACTTCAACCTCGCCCAGATGCGGCGCATAGTCGAGAAACAGCCCGAGCTTGCGCCTGCCGTCCGGCGTGGACAGTTTTTCAAGCCGCGCATAATTTTGCCTGTCCATGGCCAGGATGTAATCAAAGCGCGCAAAATCCTCCCGCTGCACCAGACGCGCGCGCTGGGCGCTGATGTCCATGCCGCGCCGCAATGCGCTGGCCTGGGCGCGCGGATCGGGCGGCTCGCCGACGTGATAGTCGTGCGTGCCGGCGGAGTCCGCGCTGATGAATCCGCCGAGCCGATACTGCTCCAGCAAATTCGAGAACGCGCCCTCCGCCAGCGGCGAGCGGCAGATATTGCCCATGCAGACGAACAACACTTTAATCATCTAGCTCTTTCCATTCACGATCGGATTGATTAACCTTGACAAATGATTCCGGCACATGAAAAACCCGGCCTGGACACGCTGCGCAGCCTGATCGGCCGGCGCGTGCGCCACCACGGCCTCGAATGCCGGGTCATCGAGGTGCTGGAAGACGGGCCGGCGCTGGTGTTGCAGGATTTGTCGCCTCGCGATGTGATCCAGCCCGACCAGCACGGCGAGGCGCATCGCCGGGTGGCGGAACTGTACACCGTCCTGGCGTGGGACACGGCGGCCGATGCGGTGCATGCCGACTTCGCGGCCCTGGAGCTAATGCGCGGCGAGCAGTAGCTCATGCGCCCTGGTTAAATCCTGTTCCGTATCCACGCCGGGACCGGGTGTGGCGCAAGCCGGCGCCACGTGTATTTTGTGCCCGTTCCACAACACGCGCAACTGCTCCAGCGACTCCGCCTGTTCCAGCGCGCACACCGGCCAGGTCACGAACTGCTGCAAAAACCCCACGCGATAGGCGTACAGGCCGATATGCCGGTAGTGTCCGCCATCGGGCGGCAGCTCGCGCTTGTCGCGGGAAAACGCCGCGCGCTGCCAGGGGATCGGGGCGCGGCTGAAATAGAGCGCGTTGCCCTGGCTGTCCACGACCACCTTTGTCACATGCGCGTCGAATAGTTCTTCAGCGCTGTTGATGGGCGTGCACACGGTCGCCACGCTGACGCCGGGGCAGGCGGCCAGCGCCTCCGCCGCCTGACGTATGAGCGCGGGCGGCATGAGCGGCTCGTCGCCCTGCAGGTTGACCACGATCTCGTCATCGGCGAGACCGAGCTGCCCGGCGGCCTCGGCCAGGCGGTCGGCGCCGGAGGCGTGCGCATCCGAGGTCATGCACACCTCGGCGCTGAACGCATGCGCGGCGCGGCGGATGCGCTCATCATCGGTGGCGATGATGACCTGCTCCGCGCCGCTTGCGCGCGCGCGCTCGAACACGTGTTGCAGCATGGGTTTGCCGGCCAGTTCGCGCAGCGGTTTACCGGGCAGGCGCGTGGAAGCGTAACGCGCCGGGATGATGACCTTAAAGCGCATCCAGTTCTTCGCCGCTCAGTCTGCGCGCCTCGCCTTCCAGCATCACGGGGATGTCATCGCGCACCGGATAAGCGAGTTTGTCCCACTTGCAGATCAATTCATCTGCGGATTTTTGATAAATAAGCGGCCCCTTGCAAACCGGGCACACCAGAATTTCAAGCAGCTTTTTGTCCATGAACGCGCTCTTTGAGAAGTTGCATCAGCCGCGCGCCAAACGCGTCATCGAGTTTGGCCTGCACCGGCAGGTACCAGTAATTTGGTTTGGCGAAGCGCTTACATTTTACCGCATCCTTCCCGGTCATGAGCACCGGCCTGTCATCAGCAAAATCGAGATCGGCCGGCGCAAAGGGATGATGGTCGGGGAAGGGATGCTCGATGATCGAGAGCCCATGCCCGCGCAGCATGTCGAAAAAACGCCGTGGATGGCCTATACCGGCAACGGCATGGACGGTATCCGCCCTGAAATCGCCCAGTTCGCGGGTGACGGTTTCCTGTTGCAGATTACGCGGGCTCAGCGGTTCAAGGCGCATGCCGAACTCGCCCTGCCCGGCGGCGCCGCCATTCACCACCCGCATGTCCACGTGTTTCAGGCGCGCAACAGGCTCGCGCAACGGCCCGGCTGGCAGGCAAAAACCGTTGCCGTAACGGCGCGCGCCGTCCACCACGGCGATTTCAATGTCACGCCCCAGCGCATAGTGCTGCAAACCGTCGTCACTGACGATGACGTCGCATTGCCCGGTCAAGGCGCGCGCGGCGGCCACACGGTCTTTTCCGATCATCACCGGACAGGCGCAGCAGCGCGCCAGCAACACCGCCTCATCGCCGGTTTCGCGCGCATCGCAGTCCGGTGATACCAGCCGGGGCAGGCGCGCGCTCCCGCCGTAACCGCGGCTCACCACGCCGGGACGGTAGCCCTGGGCGCGTAAAAATTCCACCAGCCGGATGACCAGCGGCGTCTTGCCCGCGCCGCCCACGGTAATGTTGCCCACGATAATGGCGGGGGCGGATAAACGATGCGTCTTGAGCCATCCCGCGCGGTAAGCGCGGCGGCGCAAGGCGGCCGCAAAGCGGAACAGCCAGGACAAGGGCAGCAGCGCCAGGGCAACGGGATTTTTGCTATACCAATAGTGTTCCAGCCGTTTCACGTAACGCGGGATCAATAATCTGCTTCGGCGGCCTGTGGGTGCTGCGGTTGCGCCGGGTCATGAAACTGCATGCGGTGCAGGGCCGCGTAGTGGCCGTTTTGCGCCAGCAGTCCGGCGTGCCCGCCGCTTTCCACGATACGGCCTTCATGCAGCACCAGAATCAGGTCGGCGCGCTCGATGGTGGACAGGCGATGCGCGATCACCAGCGTGGTGCGCCGCCGCATCAAACGCTCCAGCGCGGCCTGAATGTAACGCTCCGACTCGCTGTCCAACGAGGACGTGGCTTCATCCAGTATCAACACCGGCGCGTCCTTCAACAGCGCGCGCGCGATGGCGATGCGCTGACGCTGGCCGCCGGAGAGCAGCACGCCGTTCTCTCCCACCAGCGTATTGAGTCCCTGCGGCAGGTCACGGATAAACTCCATCGCATAGGCGGCCTCGGCGGCCTGGATGATCGCCTGTTCGTCCGCCTGCGCCAGCTTGCCGTAGGCGATATTATTGGCGATGGTGTCATTGAACAAAATCACCTCCTGGCTTACCAGCGCGATCTGGTCACGCAGGCTTTCCAGGGTGAGCGCGCGGATGTCTTGCCCGTCCAGCGTAATCCGGCCGGAGACCACATCATAGAAGCGCGGCAGCAGGTTTACCAGCGTGGACTTGCCGCTGCCGGAGCGGCCCACCAGGGCCACGGTTTGTCCGGGGTGCACATTGAAACTGATATCGCGCAGCACCGGGCCCTTGCCGTAATCGAAGTTGACCTGTTGGTAGGCGATAGCGCCCTGTGCGCGCACGATGCGCTGCGTGCCGGTGTCGCGTTCCACGTCCGTATCGAGCAAGGCAAAAATGCTTTGCGCCGCGGCGATGCCGCGCTGCAGCACGGAGTTGACGCTGGTAACGCGCTTCATCGGCCCCATCATCAACACCATGGCGGCGACCATAGACATGAAGGTGCCCACGCTTACGGCGGCGAGCATGGATTCCAGCGTGGCGACAAAGATGATGGCGGCGAGCGCACAGGCGCTGATGACCTGGATGATGGCGCTGCTCGATGCCGAGGTCGCGCTGAGTTTCATGTTGAGGCGGCGGTTGGACTGGTTGGCCTTGTCGAATTGCCCCATTTCCTGCCGCTGTCCGCCGAATACCTTGACCACGCGCTGCGCCTGGATGACTTCCTCGGCGACGTGCGTGATGTCACCCATGGAGTCCTGTAAACGGGTGCTGATACGCCGGAAACGTTGATTCACGTAGCGTATCAGCAGCACGATGAGCGGCCCGGCGATGACGAACACCGCCGCCAGCAGCGCGTTCAAGTAAAACATCCAGATGATGAGTCCCAGCACCGTGAGCGTATCCCTGACCAGCACGGTCGCAGCGCTGGTGGAAGCCTGCGCCACCTGCTCCACGTCGTAGACCAGCTTGGAGAGCAGTTGCCCGGATGAGTTCGCATCGTAGAATCGCGCGGGCAGGCCGAGCAGGCTTTGAAACATCGCGCGGCGCACGTCGCCCACCACATTGCGCCCGACCCAGTTGATGCAATACTCGGAAACAAACCCCGCGATGCCGCGCGCCACAAACAGGCCGATCAACAGCAGCGGCACAAGGCGGATGACGGCCGGGTCCTTGGCGACGAAGCTGCCGTCCAGCAGCGGCTTCATGATGGCGGCAAAACCGGTGGCGGTGGCGGCAAGCAGCGCCATCGCCAGCACCGATACGGCGAACGCCAGCCAATACGGCTTTACATAGGCGAACAGGCGCCTGTAGACCTTGACGCCCGAGACGGGATGGTGTGCCGGAGACGGAACCGGAAACACTTAAGGCCCGGCCTTGGCCTGTTGCGTGGCGAAGGTGATGCGCACAAAGCCCAGTTGAGCCGCCGCGTCCATGGCGCTCACCACCGCCTGGTGCGGCGTTTTGGCGTCGGCGCTGATGATGAACGGCATATCGCGGTGCTCACCGGCGGTCTGTTCGATGGCGCGCTTCAAGGTGTCCATCTGCGTATTGATAAGAGCCTGTTGATTGACGTAATAACGCCCTTCCGCGTCTATGGTGATCTCTATCGTGTCCGCCTTGGGTTCCGTTTGCTCCACATCGGCCGTGGGCAGTTCGATTTGCAGGCCGGAGTCGCGGTTGAAGGTAGTGGTCACCATGAAGAAAATGAGCAACATGAACACCACGTCTATGAGCGGTATCAGGTCGAGACCGGGCTCCTCCCTGCGGGGCGTGCGCAGATTCATCGCGGCTTCTTCGCGCCCGGTTCACCGGCGCGCTCGCCGTGCAGCGTCTCGACCATCTTGATCGCCTCTTGCTCCATCATCACCACGAACGCATCCACGCGCCCGCGAAAGTAGCGGTAGAACATCAGGCTCGGAATCGCCACGGACAAACCCGCCGCGGTGGTGAACAGCGCCTTGGCGATGCCGCCCGCCATTTCCGTGGGATCGCCCACGCCGTGCACGTTGATGGCGCTGAACACCTGGATCATGCCAAACACGGTGCCGAGCAACCCCAACAGCGGAGTCACCGAGGCGATGGTGCCCAGGCTGTTAAGATAGCGCTCCAGTTCGTGCACCACGTGCCGCCCGACCTCCTCGATGCTCTCCTTCATCACCTCGCGGTTGTGGTGCAGATTGTCCAGCCCCGCCGCCAGCACCCGGCCGAGCGGGGAACTGTCGCGCAACGCGGCGATATTGGCGGGCGTGAGCTGACCGCTTTTCGCCCACTGCCAAATCTGGAACAGCAGGCCCTTGGGCGTGACATATTTGGTCTGCAGCGACCAAAAACGTTCCAATACGATACCCGCCGCGCCGATGCCGCAGAATAAAATCGGCCACATCAGCCAGCCGCCCGCCTTGAATAGTTCCAGCACCGTATCTATCCCCCTGAATTATTCCATTACTGTAACAAATAGCGCCTTGGCAGCAAAGCTCAGGCCGTGTCGCTCAGCGTCCCGTCCTTTAAGGTCAGCACGCGCTGCATGCGAGCGGCAAGCTCAAGATCGTGGGTCACGACCACCAGGCTGGTGCCCAGCTCCTCGTTCAACTCCAGCATCAGTTGATACACCTGTTGCGCGGTATGGCGGTCCAGGTTGCCGGTCGGCTCGTCCGCCAGCACGCACTGCGGCTGGGTCACCAGTGCGCGCGCCACGGCCGCGCGCTGGCGTTCGCCGCCGGACAGTTCCCCGGGTTTGTGCGCCAGCCGTTCGCCCAGCCCTACCCTGTTTAACAATGCCGTAGCGCGTTCTGCCGCCTCACGCGGCGCCATGCCGCGTATCAACAACGGCATGGCGACGTTTTCCAGGGCGGTGAATTCCGGCAACAGATGATGAAACTGGTAGATGAACCCCAAAGCCTGGTTACGCAGCCAGCCGCGCTCGGCGTCTTCCAGATGCGCCATGTCCTTGCCGGTAATCCATACCTCTCCCGCACTCGGCGTATCCAGGCCGCCCAGCAGATGCAACAACGTGCTCTTGCCGGAACCCGACGCGCCGACGATGGCCACGCGCTCGCCGCGCGCGACGGCGAAATCCACTTGTTTCAACACCTCGACATAAAGACCGCCTTCCTCAAAAGTCTTGGCCAGCTTTTTGCACTGCACCACCGCCGCATTACTCATAGCGCAGGGCCTCGGCGGGTTGAGTGCGCGCGGCGCGCCAGGCCGGATACAGGGTGGACAACAGGCCGAGTATCAGCGCCACCGAGCCGATATTCACCACGTCGTCCCAGTGCAGTTCCGAGGGCACTTCGCTGATGAGATACACGTCCGGCGACAGAAAACGTATCCCGAACACCTGTTCGATGAACGGCACCACGGTCTCCACGTTGAGCGCGAGCAGCACGCCGCCCACGACGCCGAGCAGGGTGCCGAACACGCCGATGATGGAGCCCTGCACCATGAACACCGCCATCACGCTGCGCGGCGTGATGCCCAGGGTGCGCAGGATGGCGATGTCGGCCTTCTTGTCCTGCACCACCATCACCAGCGTGGACACGATATTGAACGCCGCCACCGCCACGATCAGCGTCAGGATGATGAACATCATGCGCTTTTCTATCGCCACCGCGCGGAAGAAATTGACGTGCTGCTGCGTCCAGTCGGTGACGGCCAAATCGCGCGGCAACTGCTGTCTCAGCGCGCGCGCGACCAGGGGCGCGGCATAGATATCATCCAGCTTCAGGCGTACGCCGGTGGCCGAGCCGCCGGTCTGAAACAGCCTGGCCGCATCCTCCATGTGCATCAGCGCCAGCGCGCGGTCATACTCATTGTTACCCACATAAAACAGGCCCGCCACGGTAAAGCGCTTGAGGCGCGGCAGCGTGCCGAGCGGTGTGACGCTGGCCTGCGGCGTGACCAGGGTCACCTTGTCGCCCACACCCACGCCCAGGGAACCCGCCAAGTCGCGTCCCAAAATAATGCCGAATTCGCCGCCGCGTAAATCCTCCAGCCGGCCACGTATCATTTTTTCACCGATGAACGATACTTGGGGCTCCTGTTCCGGCAGCACGCCGCGTATCAGCGCGCCGCTCACCGCCTGCCCGTAACTGAGCATGCCCTGCGCTTCAATAAACGGCGCCGCGCCCAGCACGCGCGGCTGACGCTGCATCTCATCCACCAGCTCCCGCCAATCGGCAAGTGTGCCGTTCAGGCTCGACACCGTGGCGTGCGAGGCCATGCCCAGGATGCCGGTACGCACTTCGCGCTGAAAACCGTTCATCACCGAAAGCACGGTAATCAGCGCCGTGACGCCCAGCGCGATGCCCACAATGGAGGTAACGGAGATAAACGAGATGAAGTGGTTGCGGCGCTTGGCGCGGGTGTAGCGCAGCCCGATGAATAGTTCGACGGGGCGGAACATGCAGGCCTAGATCGTTACCAGTCTCATGGTCATAACGGATGATACGCAAAGGCCAGGCATTCCGCCTGGCCTTTGCTTGATTCAAGTATACCAGCAGCGCTTATTTTTTATTTATTTGGTCCTTAAGGATGTCTATCGCCTGATCGGTCGCGCTGGGCTGGCTGGCGCCGGCGGCTGGAGTCGTACCGGCCTTGCCATCAGCGTCCATGTCGCCGGACTCCTTGCGGCGATCCTTTTCCTCTTTTCTGGCGGCCTTGCGCTTTTCCTTCTCCATACGTTTCTTTTCTTTAGCTTCCCGATGCGCCTTCTTGCGCGCATCCTTGGCGGCGTCCTTGGCCTCTTTACGCTCCTGATTGGCCTCCAGCCTCTCGCGCGCATTCTGCAAGCCGCTGTTATCGGGATTTTTATCCAGATTCTTCTCCACGCTCTCGATGGCCTGATCGAGCGGGGCTTTACCGGCGCCGCCGCCCGCGGGAGCGGGGTCGGCCGCGTTGACCGCGCCTGCGCCAATCAGCATGGCGGATAAGGAGATGGCGAAAAGGTGTTTTATCATAATAAGCAGTGTCCTTGTCTAAGAGTCAGCATCAGGGTTTAGCATCCGCCTCACGACTACACCACGCAGATGCAACTCACCGTGCCAAGATACAGGGCCAAGATACAGTGTAAGTGGCGTCAAGTAATGAGACAATGACTTCACGATTAAGTTGGTAAACCGAGTAACTGTTATAATAATAAATAAAAACAGCATCATATAATATCATATTAAAGTTGAATATGTCATCCGGACACCGCCCGACTTCCCATCTGCCCCCCGAATGGTCGCCGCAGTGCGCGGTCATGCTGACCTGGCCGCACACGCACGGCGATTGGCGCGAACACCTGGATCAGGTGGAGCCGGTATTCGCGGAGATCGCTTGCGTCATCAGCCGCCGCGAACAGCTCATCATCAGCGCCCATGACGCCGCGCATCTGCAACATGTGAGCGGCGTGCTGCGCGCCTCAGGCGCAGACATGGCGCGCATACATCTGTTTCAAGCACCCAGCAATGACACCTGGGCGCGCGATCACGGGCCCATCACCGTGCTGCGTAACGGCAAGCCCCGCCTGCTTGACTTTGTCTTTAACGGCTGGGGCGGAAAATTCGAGGCGGAGCTGGACGATCAAGTCACGCAGCGTCTGCATGCGCTCGGCGCATTCGGAAAAACGCCGCTGGAGACTATTCCCCTTGTTCTGGAAGGCGGCAGCATCGAGGTGGACGGCGCGGGCACGTTGCTCACCACCTCGCGTTGCCTGCTCGCCCCCACCCGCAACCCCGGCCTGTCACGCCAGAACGTCGAGGCGCGCTTGAAGGCATGGCTTGGCGCAGAGCGCGTGCTGTGGCTGGAACACGGCTACCTCGCGGGCGACGACACCGACAGCCACATAGACACCCTGGCGCGCTTTTGCAGCGCAAACACGATCTGTTATGTCGCGTGCGACAATGCACAAGACGAACACTATGCCGAACTCAAGCTCATGGAACAGGAACTGAAACAACTGCGCAAAAGTGACGGAACGCCTTATCAACTCGTTCCCCTGCCCTGGCCACAGGCGAAATATGATGAGGCCGGCCAGCGTCTGCCCGCGACTTACGCCAATTTTTTGATTATCAACGGCGCGGTGCTTGTGCCCACCTATGACGACCCCAGCGACAGCGTGGCGCTGGAGCGCGTCCGGCAGTGCTTTCCTGAACGCGAGATCATCGGCATCCCCTGCTCGCCCTTGATACTCCAGCACGGCAGTCTGCACTGCGTCACCATGCAGTTGCCCGCCGGGGTGCTGTAGAATAACGCGATGAAAAATCCTGAACTCAAAGCCGCCCTGGTGCAGCACGCGTGCGGCGCGGAGCGCGCGCAGAATATTGCCGCCAGCGTACGCGGCGTCCGCGAGGCCGCCGCTCAAGGCGCGCACCTCGTCGTGCTGCAGGAGTTGCACGCCAGCCTGTATTTTTGTCAGAGCGAAGACGCGCGCAACTTTGATCTGGCCGAAACCATCCCCGGCCCGGCGACCGAACAACTGGCGGCGCTCGCCAAAGAACTGCGCGTCGTCATCGTCGCCTCGCTGTTTGAGCGCCGCGCGGCGGGCGTGTATCACAACACGGCGGTTGTGCTCGACAGCGATGGGCGCATGGCGGGCAAATACCGCAAGATGCACATCCCGGATGACCCCGGCTATCACGAGAAATTTTACTTCACCCCCGGCGATCTCGGCTTCATGCCCATCGCCACCCCGGCCGGCAAGCTGGGCGTGCTGGTGTGCTGGGACCAGTGGTACCCGGAGGCGGCGCGCCTGATGGCGCTGCACGGCGCGGACCTGTTGATCTACCCCACCGCCATCGGCTGGGATCGCAGCGACAGTGCGGATGAACAGCAACGGCAACGCGAGGCCTGGATCACCAGCCAGCGCGCGCACGCCATCGCCAACGGCCTGCCGCTCATCGCCTGCAACCGTACCGGCTGGGAGGCGCATCCGGACAATCCCGCACAGGGCATACAGTTCTGGGGTTCGAGTTTTGTGTGCGGCCCGCAGGGCGAAATGCTGGCGCAGGCGCCAGCAGACGACGCCGCAGTCGTGGTAACTAAAATAGATTTGCGCCGCTCGGAACAGGTGCGGCGCATCTGGCCTTACCTGCGCGACCGGCGCATAGACGCCTACGGCGACATCCTCAAGCGCTACGCGGATTAGCCGGTGAAGCCACGCCCCTACGCGCGCGCTGCGGAATTGCTGGCCGCGGTGCTGAACAGCGCGCAACCCGCCGACCGCGAAATCGAACGTTACTTCCGCTCGCATCGGGAGATGGGCTCAAAAGATCGCGCCTTTGCCGCCGAAGCGGTGTACGCCTGTCTGCGCCACAAGCGTCTGCTGGAGCATCGGCTCGGCGCAACCCCCGCCCCGCCCGCGGAGCTGCTTGCCGCCCACCTGATAACGCAGCAAGGCTGGAGCGCGCGCGCCCTGCAAGAGGCGGGTTACAACGGCGATGCCGCTGCGCTGGCCGCGCGCATCCGTCAAACCGACTCACGCCAACTGCCGCCCGCCGTGCGCGTGTCGCTGCCGGACTGGATTTACGATAGCCTGACGGCCCAGCTCGGCGAGAGCGAGACGATTGCGCTCGCCGAGGCGCTCAATCGTCCCGCCCCGGTGGACGTGCGCGTCAACACCCTCAAGGCCAAACGTGAACAAGCCGCCGCCGCGCTGGCCGCCGAAGGTTACGCCAGTGAGCCCACACCTTACTCACCATTAGGCCTGCGCCTTAACGAACGCGCGCCCTTGTTCAAAACGCGCGCCTTTCAGGAGGGCATGATCGAAATACAGGATGAAGGCAGTCAACTGCTGGCCCTGCTCGTGGAACCCCGGCGTCACGAAATGGTGGCGGATTTTTGCGCCGGCGGCGGTGGCAAGACCCTGGCGCTGGGCGCACTCATGGCCAACACCGGCACGTTGTACGCCTTCGACGTGCTGGAAAAGCGCCTCAATAAACTCAAGCCCAGGCTGGCGCGCGCCGGGCTCGATACCGTGCGGCGCGTGGTGATCGAGCATGAACGCGACCCGCGCGTGCAACGCCTGCGCGGCAAGATGGATCGCGTGCTGGTGGACGCGCCCTGCACCGGCCTCGGCACGCTGCGCCGCAACCCTGACATCAAATGGCGCGCGCACAATCTGGAGCAAATCACCGCGTTGCAGCAGCGCATCCTGGAGGCTGCCGCCACGCTGGTCAAGCCGGGCGGGCGGCTGGTGTATGCCACGTGCAGCCCGTTACGCGCGGAGAACGATGCGGTTGTCGAGTGGTTTTTGGGCGCACACCCGGAATTCCGCGTGATTCCAGCCGGTGAGATATTGGCGCGCAAACATGTTCCTCTCCCCCTGCCCGCGCAGGAACAGGCCCTGCGCCTTTATACCCACCGCCACCACACCGACACCTTTTACGCCGTCGCTCTGGAACGTGCCAGCGCCGCGTGATTGTGCCATAATATTTTGTTTAAATAACAAGCTGACCTGACAATGATACTGATACTCAAGCCCGGCACAGACAAGAACAGCGCCGAATACCACCGGCTCATGGATCACCTGAATAATCTTCCCGAGATTCAGGTCCGTGTGCATGAAGAAGTAGGCGCGCAGCGCACCCTCACCGAGCTCTACCTCATCGGCGACACGTTGTCACTCGGCCTCGACGACATGAACAACCTGCCCTGCGTGGAACGCGCAGTGCGCGTGACCGAGGAATACCGCATCCTGGGCCGGCACAAGGACGACAATCGTCCTACCTATTTCGACTACAACGGCGTGCGTTTCAGCCAGGATACGCTTAACGTGTTCGCCGGCCTGTGCGCGGTGGACACGCGCGAACACGTGGAAATCATGATGAAGGCGCTGCGCGACAACGGTCAGGTGTGCACGCGCATGGGCGCCTACAAACCGCGCACCAACCCCTACTCCTTCCAGGGCCACGGCAAAAACTGCCTGCCCTACGTATTCGAACTGGCCGGGAAATACGGCATCAAGGTCATCGCCATGGAGATCACCCACGACTCGCACGTGGATGAAATCCGCGCCGCGCTGCAACAAACCGGCAATCCCACCGGCGTAATGCTGCAAATCGGCACACGCAACACACAGAATTTTGAATTGCTGAAGGCAGTGGGCCGCCAGCGCGAATTTCCGGTGTTGTTGAAGCGCGGCTTCGGCATCACGCTGGAAGAGTCACTCAACGCCGCCGAATACCTGGCGAGCGAAGGCAACCGCAACGTGGTGTTCGGCCTGCGCGGCATGAAGACCAACGCCGGCGACCCGCATCGCAACTTCGTGGACTTCGCGCACGTGCCGGTGATCAAGCGCCTCACGCGCATGCCGGTGTGCATAGACCCCTCGCACTCCGTCGGCTCGCGCGACCGTGCCCCGGACGGCATCCTCGACGTGCAGCACGTCACCGCGCAAGGCGTCATCGCCGGCGCCAACATGATCCTGGTGGACTTCCACCCCGCCCCGCACAAGGCCCTGGTGGACGGCCCGCAGGCGCTCACGCTGGAAGAACTGCCCTGCTTCCTGGAAGACGTGCGCATCGCGCGCGCAGCCTACGAAAAACGCCGCGCCCTGGCCCAGGACGCCGCCTCAAAAAAGACTGCGGCTTAATGCTATTCAAGCCCTATCAGCCCCCGGGCTACACTTAGCTCCTCCGGGCTACTTGCTGCCGGCGTCAAAACGGCCGTCGTGGGAATCCGTATGGATAGGATAGCGCGGTCTCTATTGAAGCAGCGGCCCGATAACATCCAGAAGTCGCCGTGGCGCCGCGAATGTTCCGTGTATGCAACAACACTGCCGCCTTTAACGAAAACAAAAACATTGATGCTATCCGACAGGGCAATCGAGGTGTTGGCTTCCAAGTCCCATGCGAAACCAAGAGCCTTCCGGGCCATGACGTTGTTGGAATACGGCCCGAAAATACAGACACGTTCCCATTCCGGGCCGCCCACCTCAGAGAGGTTGATTGTTTGACCGTTGGTTTGTGAGATTTGACGTTCAATCTCGCTGCTGATTCTGCTCTGCCCGGCCCAGTCTCCGCAGGAAGCGAGCATGAAAGACAGCATGATGGAAAGGGCATATTTCATATGGTGTGCCGCCGTTACCCCGATCAGACAAGAGCGCGTATCAGCTTCTATGGCTTGTTGGCAGCAGCTGCCTGAAGTAAATATCCTGGCCGCCAGATATCCCGGTTGACCGATTAAGAGCATACCCTACCACTCGCCATCTTGCCGACAAGGGATGACTCCCTAAATCCAAAGATGACTTATAGGTGGGTGATCCCTTAAATCATGTCAGGCAGCTACTTTGCACAGCATTCCAAACACTGTGATCCAGGCGTTCGGCTGCATGGTTTGCACCACTTGCATGGATCATCAGACTCTTCTTCATTCTTTTTCTGACTATCGGCTGATGTATCCTTCTTAGAGCTTATAGGGCCGCCCTTGTCTTCACACCGTTCTGGTGCCAGCTTACACGGATCAATGGGAGGACAGTCGCGCGGGTCGCAGGGAAGAGGAACCGGGTCGGCAGCAAAACAACTTACCGAAAGCACAAGTAACCCAGCCGCCGCCGTAATACTACAAATCACTTTCATAGCCTGCCTCCTTGAGTCAGTTTGCCTAACTAGAACCTATCACAAAATCAGATGAACTCTAAAAGTGCGTCGTTCCCGCGCAAGCGGGAACCCAGTAAGTCATTGAATATAAAGACACTGGATTCCGGGTCTCCGCTACGCTCCGCCCGGAATGACGGATTAAT
>QZKM01000026.1 GCA_003599485.1 Gammaproteobacteria bacterium | reverse complement strand
CTCATACGGCGCACCATACGCGAAGCGGCGGGCGAGCGGTTGGACAGCGCGCGCCGCATAAAGTAAAATTCATACGCTGGTGTTGAAGTGACAGCAGACAACGGGAAGGCCGCTCGGTCTTCCCGTTTTCACATGTGGAGTGAAAATGAAGCCGCGTATGTCCGCCCTGTTGGCGCTGCAAGATGGTAGCCTGTTTAGGGGTGAATCCATTGGCGTGGCGGGGCAGGCGGCGGGGGAAGTGGTGTTCAACACCGCCATCACCGGTTACCAGGAAATCCTCACCGACCCCTCCTATTATAAGCAGATCGTCACGCTCACCTATCCGCACATCGGCAACGTGGGGGTGAACCGCGCCGACGCCAACGCGGACCAGGTGTGGGCCACCGGCCTGGTGATCCGCGATTTGTCTCTCACCACCAGCAGCTGGCGCGCCGGGCAGAGCCTGGAGCAGTATCTGCAACAGCAGCGCGTGGTGGCGATCGCGGGCATAGACACGCGCAGGCTGACGCGCATTTTGCGCGAAAAAGGCGCGCAGAGCGGGTGCATCGTGGCGGGCGATAACATCAGCGAGGCCGCCGCGCTCAAGGCGGCGCGTGACTTCCCCGGCCTCAAGGGCATGGATCTCGCGCAGGAGGTCACCACATCCGGAAAATATGAATGGCGCCAAGGCAGTTGGACGCTGGAGCGGGGCCTGCCCGCGCCGCGCGCGGCGGGCGAGTTGCCCTATCACGTGGTGGCGTATGATTACGGCATCAAGCGCGGCATTTTGAACCGCCTGGCGGATCGCGGTTGCCGCGTCACGGTGTTGCCCGCCAAAACCACGGCCAGGGAAGCGCTGGCGCTCAAGCCCGACGGGGTGTTTCTCTCCAACGGCCCCGGCGACCCGGAGCCGTGCGAGTACGCCATTGCGGCAATACGGGAAATTCTGCAAGCGCGCGTGCCGGTATTCGGCATCTGCCTGGGTCATCAACTGCTGGGATTGGCGAGCGGGGCCAGGACCGTCAAGATGAAGTTCGGCCATCACGGCGCCAACCATCCGGTGCAGGAACTTTCTGAAGGGCGCGTGCTGATTACCAGCCAGAATCACGGCTTCGCGGTGGACGAGGCGACGCTGCCGGACAACGTGCGCGCCACGCACCGTTCGCTGTTTGACGGCTCGTTGCAGGGCATCGAGCGCACCGATTGCCCCGCGTTCAGCTTCCAGGGCCACCCCGAAGACTGCCCGGGGCCGCATGATGTGCATTATTTGTTTGACCGTTTTATTGAATCAATGAAGAAACGAGTAGCTAGTAGCTAGTGGCGAGGATAAGGACATGTCTTTACTGGCCACTCGCTACTCGCCACTGAATCCATGAAACGCACTGACATCAAAAGCATTTTAATCATCGGCGCCGGTCCGATTGTGATCGGGCAGGCGTGCGAGTTTGATTATTCCGGCGTGCAGGCGTGCAAGGCGCTGCGCGAGGAAGGCTATCGCGTCATTCTGGTCAACTCCAACCCGGCCACCATCATGACCGACCCGGAGATGGCGGATGCGATTTATATCGAGCCCATCACCTGGCAGACCGTGGCGCGCATCATCGAAAAAGAGCGCCCGGACGCGCTGCTGCCCACCATGGGCGGACAAACCGCGCTCAACTGCGCGATGGACCTGGCGCGCGAAGGCGTGCTGAAAAAGTTTGACGTGGAAATGATCGGCGCGCGGGAAGAGGCCATCGCCAAGGCCGAGGACCGCGACCTGTTCCGCCAGGCGATGCAGAAGATCGGGCTCGCCACGCCGCGCTCGGTGATCGCGCACAGCATGGAGGAGGCGCTGGCCGCGCAGGCGCAGATCGGCTTTCCCGCCATCATCCGGCCGTCCTTCACTCTCGGCGGCATGGGCGGCGGCATTGCCTACAACCGCGAGGAGTTCGAGCAGATCTGCGAACGCGGCCTGGATTTCTCGCCCACGCGCGAGCTGCTCATCGAGGAATCGGTGCTGGGCTGGAAGGAATTTGAAATGGAGGTGGTGCGCGACCGCAAGGACAACTGCATCATCGTGTGCTCGATCGAAAACCTCGATCCGATGGGGGTGCACACCGGCGATTCGATCACGGTGGCGCCGGCGCAGACGCTCACCGACAAGGAATACCAGATTATGCGCAACGCCTCGCTCGCGGTGCTGCGCGAGATCGGCGTGGATACAGGCGGCTCCAACGTGCAGTTCGCGGTGAACCCGGCGGACGGCCGTCTCATCATCATCGAAATGAATCCGCGCGTGTCGCGTTCCTCCGCGCTCGCCTCCAAGGCCACCGGCTTCCCCATCGCCAAGGTGGCGGCCAAGCTCGCGGTGGGCTACACGCTGGATGAGTTGCGCAATGAAATCACCGGCGGCGTGATCCCGGCCTCGTTCGAGCCGGCGATAGATTATGTGGTGACCAAGGTGCCGCGCTTCACCTTTGAAAAATTCCCCCAGGCCGATGCGCGCCTCACCACCCAGATGAAATCGGTAGGCGAGGTGATGGCCATCGGGCGCACCTTTCAGGAATCGCTGCAGAAGGCGCTGCGCGGGCTGGAAACCGGCGTGGACGGGTTGACGGAAAAAATTGATATTGAATCGGAAGACGCGCTGAACAAAATCCGCCATGAACTGCGCGTGCCGGGCGCGGAGCGCCTGTGGTATCTCGCCGACGCGCTGCGCGCCGGGTTGTCCGTGCAGGAGGCGCATGAGCTGAGCCGCATAGACCCGTGGTTCCTGGCGCAGATAGAAGAGCTGGTGAAGATTGAAGCCGAGGTGCGCGAACAGGGGATCAAGGCGTTGACCGGGGCGCGCCTGTATTATCTCAAGCGCAAGGGCTTTTCCGACCGCCGTCTGGCCACCTTGCTGAATGTAAAGGAAGACGCGGTGCGCGCGCTGCGCCATAAACTCAAGGTGCGCCCGGTGTACAAGCGCGTGGATTCCTGCGCGGCGGAGTTCGCGTCGCACACCGCGTATCTCTATTCCACCTATGAAGAAGAATGCGAGGCCGCGGCGAGTGCGCGCGACAAGATCATGGTGCTGGGCGGCGGGCCGAACCGCATCGGCCAAGGGATCGAGTTTGATTACTGCTGCGTGCACGCGTCGCAGGCGCTGCGCGCGGCAGGGTACGAGACCATCATGGTCAACTGCAATCCGGAGACCGTGTCCACCGATTATGATACCTCGGACCGTTTGTATTTCGAACCGCTCACCCTGGAGGACGTGCTGGAGATCATCCACGTCGAGCAACCCAAAGGCGTGATTGTGCAGTACGGCGGACAGACGCCGCTCAAGCTGGCGCGCGCGCTGGAGCAGAACGGCGCGCCCATCATCGGCACCACGCCGGACTCGATAGACATCGCGGAAGACCGCGAGCGGTTCCAGAAAATGATTGCCGGCCTGGGCCTGGCGCAGCCGCCCAACCGCACCGCGCGCAGCACCGAGGAGGCGGTGCGCGCGGCGCGGGAGATCGGCTATCCGCTGGTGGTGCGGCCTTCGTATGTGCTGGGCGGGCGCGCGATGGAGATCGTGCGTCATGAAGACGAACTGCACCGCTACATGCGCGACGCGGTGCGCGCATCCAACGACGCGCCGGTGCTGCTGGACCGCTTTTTGAGCGACGCCATCGAGGTGGACGTGGACGCGCTGGCGGACGGCAAGGAGGTGCTGATCGGCGGCATCATGCAGCACATCGAGGAGGCGGGCATCCACTCCGGCGATTCGGCCTGTTCGCTGCCGCCCTACAGCTTGTCCCCCGGGTTGCAGGATGAACTGCGCGCGCAGGTGAAAAAAATGGCGCGAAGCCTGAACGTGATCGGACTGATGAATACCCAGTTCGCCATCCAGAATGGAAAGATTTACGTGCTGGAAGTCAATCCGCGCGCCTCGCGCACCGTGCCGTTCGTGTCCAAGGCCATCGGCCGCCCGCTGGCCAAGATCGCGGCGCTGTGCATGGCGGGTAAAACCCTGGCCGCGCAGGGTGTTTCCCGGGAAATCATTCCGCGCTATTATTCCGTGAAAGAGGCGGTGTTTCCGTTCATCAAATTCCCCGGCGTGGACACGTTGCTTGGTCCGGAGATGAAATCCACCGGCGAAGTGATGGGCGTGGACTACAGCTTCGGCGCGGCGTTCGCCAAGGCGCAACTGGCCGCGGGGGTGAACCTGCCGCGCGGGGGGTGCGCGTTCATCAGCGTGCGTGATCAGGATAAGCCAGAGGCGACGCATGTGGCGCGCGCCCTGCATGATCGGGGCTTTGCCCTGCTCGCCACCCACGGCACGGCCCAAGCCCTGGCTGGAGCCGGCATTCCGCACGCGCGCGTGAACAAGGTGATGGAAGGCCGCCCGCACATCGTGGACATGATTAAAAACGACGAAGTGAGCCTGATTGTGAACACCGTGGAAGGACGCCAGGCGATAGCCGATTCAGCCGAGATCCGCCGCGCCGCGCTGCAACACAAGGTGTGCTATACCACCACGCTGGCCGGCGCACGCGCGGTGGCCCTGGCATTGCAGGAAGCACAACACATGCAAGTGTATCGCCTGAAAGATTTGCACACGGAACTGGTGAGCGCATGAATAAGGTGCCAATCACGGTCAGGGGCGCGCAGAAATTGCGCGAGGAACTGCACGAGTTGAAGACCGTGGCGCGTCCGCGCGTCATCACCGCCATCGCCGAGGCGCGCGCGCATGGCGATCTGAAGGAAAACGCCGAGTATCAGGCCGCCAAGGAGCAGCAGAGCTTCATCGAGGGCCGCATCGCCGAGATCGAAGGCAAACTCGCCAACGCCGAAATCATAGACGTTTCCAGGCTCAACGCGCACGGCCGGGTGGTGTTCGGCGCGACCGTGGACCTCATCAGCGAAGAAACCGGCGATGAGGTCACCTACCAGATCGTGGGCGACGACGAGGCGGATATCAAGCAGGGCATGATCTCGATCAGCTCGCCCATCGCGCGCGCCCTGATCGGCAAGGAAGAAGGCGACGTGGCGGCGGTGCAGACGCCGGGCGGGGTGAAGGAATACGAAATCGCCGCCGTACGCTATGTTTGATTACATGACCATCGGCCAGCGCATCTTGCTCACCCTGTGGGTGGGCACGCTGTGGGCCATAGGGTATATCGCCGCGCCGGTGCTGTTCAATGTCATCTTTGACCGCTTTGTCGCGGGCGGCATCGCGGGCAAGATGTTCATGGCGGTGAATTACCTCGGCCTGGCGTGCGGTGCGCTGTTACTGGCTTCACTGATTTACCAAACCGGCGCCGCGTGGCGGCGGCGCTGGCAGGTGTGGGTGCTGGTGGCGATGCTGGTGCTGATCGTAGCGATGGAGTTTGTGCTGCAACCCCTGATGCAGGCGCTCAAAATGGCCAGCCCGCAAGGTTTTACCGCCGGCACACCGGAGGCCGCGCGTTTTGGCATGTTGCATGGCGTTTCATCGTTACTGTATCTCGCCACCAGCCTCATGGGCCTCGCCCTGGTGGCGTTTGGACTGCGCGGAAACAGTCAGTCCTGAATCCACTTGCTACTCGCCACTTAATTTATGGCGCGTACTAAAAGCAGCGAGCGCTGGCTGCGCGAGCACTTCACCGACCCCTATGTTAAACAGGCGCAGCAGAAAGGCTACCGCTCGCGCGCCGTGTTCAAGCTGCAGGAAATCAACGCCCGCGACCGCATTCTGAAGCCGGGCATGACCGTGGTGGACTTGGGCGCCGCGCCGGGCGGCTGGTCGCAGGAGGCGGCCAAATGCGTCGGCTCGCGCGGACGGGTGATCGCGCTCGACATCCTGCCCATGGAGCCGCTGCCTGGCGTGGAGTTCATGCAGGCCGATTTCACCGAAACCGGGACGCTGGACGCGTTGTTGCATGACTTGAAGGGCGCGCCGGTGCACCTTGTAATGTCGGACATGGCCCCCAATATCAGCGGTATGAAGGCGGTGGATCAGCCGCGCGGGATATATCTGGCCGAACTGGCGCTCGATTTTGCGCGCCGGGTGCTGGCGCCGGACGGCGATTTATTGCTCAAACTGTTCCAGGGCGCGGGATTTACCGCGATCATGAAGGAATTGCGTCTGTCCTTCAGGCAAGTCAAGGTGCGCAAGCCCAGGGCCTCGCGCGCGCGCAGCCCGGAACTATACGTGCTGGCGCGGAACTTCCGGGGCCGGTAAGGTCTTAATTTTGTGCTAAAATGATATCATTTCGAGAGAGGCTTTTAAGGCATTGAACGACATCGCAAAAAATCTGGTTCTGTGGGTGGTCATCGCCATCGTCCTGATGTCGGTGTTCAACAACTTTGGCCCGCGCCAGGCGCCCGCCAAGCCGCTGGAGTATTCGCAATTCATCGCGGACGTGAAGGAGGGCAAGGTGCAAAAGGTGGCCATCGAAGGGCAGAACATCCGCGGCGTGATGCAAAACGGCGAGCTGTTCACCACCTACAGCCCGAACGATCCCGGTCTCATAAACGACCTGCTCAAAAACAACGTGCAGATTGATGCGCGGCCGCCTGAGCAGCAGGGCCTGCTGATGCAGATATTCATCTCCTGGTTTCCCATGCTGCTGCTCATCGGCGTGTGGGTGTTCTTCATGCGCCAGATGCAGGGCGGCGGCGGGCGAGGCGCGCTCTCGTTCGGCAAGAGCCGCGCGCGCATGATCGGCGAGGACCAGGTCAAGGTCACCTTCACCGACGTCGCGGGCGTGGATGAGGCCAAGGAAGAGGTCGCGGAGCTGGTGGAGTTCCTGCGCGATCCGGGCAAGTTCCAGAAGCTGGGCGGAAAGATTCCGCGCGGCGTGCTCATGGTGGGCAACCCCGGCACCGGCAAGACCCTGCTCGCCAAGGCCATTGCGGGCGAGGCCAAGGTGCCGTTCTTCTCCATCTCCGGATCGGATTTCGTCGAGATGTTCGTCGGCGTGGGCGCCTCGCGCGTGCGTGACATGTTCGAGCAGGCCAAGAAGCACGCGCCCTGCATCATCTTTATAGACGAGATTGACGCCGTGGGCCGTCACCGCGGCGCAGGCCTCGGCGGCGGACACGACGAGCGCGAACAGACCTTGAATCAATTGCTGGTCGAGATGGACGGCTTCGAGGGCCACGAAGGCATCATCGTGATCGCCGCCACCAACCGCCCCGACGTGCTGGATCCGGCGCTGCTGCGCCCGGGCCGCTTCGACCGCCAGGTGGTGGTGCCCTTGCCCGATGTGCGCGGCCGCGAGCAAATCCTGAAAGTTCACATGCGCAAGGTGCCGCTGGACGAGAACGTGGATGCGTCCATCATCGCGCGCGGCACGCCGGGTTTTTCCGGCGCCGATCTCGCAAACCTGGTGAACGAGGCCGCCTTGTTCGCCGCGCGCGAAAACAAGCGTACGGTGCGCATGGAGCATTTCGAGAAGGCCAAGGACAAAATCATGATGGGCGCGGAACGCCGCTCCATGGTGATGAGCGACGAAGAAAAGAAGCTCACCGCCTATCACGAGGCCGGCCACGCGATTGTGGGGCTGTCCGTCCCTTCGCACGATCCGGTGTACAAGGTGAGCATCATCCCGCGCGGCCGCGCGCTGGGCGTGACCATGTTCCTGCCGGAGCAGGATCGCTACAGCTACAGCAGGGAACGCCTGGAGAGCCAGATTTGCGGCATGTTCGGCGGCCGCGTCGCCGAGGAGATCATCTTCGGCCCGGAGAAGGTGACCACGGGCGCTTCCAACGACATCCAGCGTATCACCGAGATCGCGCGCAACATGGTGACCAAGTGGGGCCTGTCGGAGAAACTTGGGCCTCTTACCTACAGCGAGGACGAGGGAGAAGTGTTCCTCGGTCACAGCGTGAGCCGCCACAAGATGGTGTCGGACGAGACCGCGCACGCGATAGACGGGGAAATCCGCTCCATCGTGGACCGTAACTATCAGCGCGCGCGGAAAATCCTCACCGATAACCTCGACAAGCTGCACCTCATGGCCGAGGCGCTCATCCGGTATGAGACGCTGGATACGCAGCAGATCAGCGACATCATGGCGGGCAGGCCGCCGCGTCCGCCGCAGGAGAGCGAGCCCTCCACGCCCAAATCCGGCGGCCCCAGCGCGGTGAGCGAAAAGTCCGCCAAGCCGGAAGGCAAAATAGGCGGCGCGGCGAGTGAGCATTAACAAAAGCCAGTAGCTGGTGGCGAGCGGCCAGGCATAGGCTTCCCTCGTCACTCGCTACTTGTTTCAGAATGCCTGACCATTCAGTTACCCTCGATTGCAGAGGGAAACTACTGCTGTTAAATCAACCCTGTGTCATGGGGATACTCAATATCACCCCCGATTCCTTCTCGGACGGGGGTGATTTTTTTTCCATCTCCGCCGCGCTGCAACGCGCGCATGCGATGGCCGGGGAGGGGGCGGCGATCATAGACATCGGCGGCGAGTCCACCCGCCCCGGCGCGCAAGCGGTGGGCGCCGAGGAAGAGCTGAGGCGTGTTATCCCGGTTATAGAAAAGGTGCGCGCGGAACTTCCTGTCATCGTCTCGATAGACACCAGCAAGCCTGAAGTCATGCGCGCGGCGCTGGACGCGGGTGCGCACATGGTCAACGACGTGCGCGCGCTGGAATCCCCCGGCGCGCTGGAGGTGATGGCTGAATTCAATCAGCGCGAGAGCGTGCCGGTGTGCCTCATGCACATGCGCGGCGAACCGCGCACCATGCAGCAAAACCCCGTTTATACTGACGTCGTAGCCGAGGTGCGCGATTACCTTGGTGAACGCGTGTCGGCCTGCGAACACGCCGGCATAGCGCGTGAGCGAATCATCCTGGACCCGGGCTTCGGCTTCGGCAAAACCATCGCGCATAATCTCGCCTTGCTGAAACACCTGGCGCAATTTTCCCGGTCTGGTATGCCTGTGCTGGCGGGCTTGTCACGCAAATCCATGCTGGGCGAACTGCTTGATGCCCCGCCTCAGCACCGCTTGTACGGCAGCCTGGCCGCGGCGGTATTGGCGGCAGAGCGCGGAGCGCGCATCCTCCGCGTACACGACGTGCGTGCCACCGTGGAAGCGCTTAAGATATACAGTGCCGTAGAGTACGCTAATTGAGTGACCCCTTGACGGGGGAAGGCTGGGATGGAGGTGAAACAGCATGATAAAAAAATACTTCGGCACCGACGGCATACGCGGCAAGGTGGGCGAAGCGCCCATCACCGCCGAGTTCATGCTCAAGCTGGGCTGGGCGGCGGGGCGCGTGCTGGGACAAGGAGGCAAGGTGCTGATCGGCAAGGACACGCGCATCTCCGGCTATATGTTCGAGTCCGCGTTGGAAGCCGGTCTCTCCGCCGCGGGAGTCAATATCGGCCTGCTGGGGCCGCTGCCCACGCCCGCCATCGCCTACCTCACGCGCACCCTGCACGCCCAGGCCGGCATCGTCATCAGCGCCTCGCATAATCCTTATTACGACAACGGCGTCAAATTCTTCTCCGCGCAAGGCGCGAAACTGCCGGACGATATTGAACACGCCATCGAACGTGAACTGGAACGGCCATTGTCCTGCGTGGATTCGGCTCAACTCGGCAAGGCCGAGCGCGTGAGCGATGCGGCGGGGCGTTACATCGAATTCTGTAAAAGCAGCATCCCGCCGGGCATGGATTTCGGACGCATGAAGCTGGTGGTGGATTGCGCGCACGGCGCGGCCTACCGGGTCGCTCCCAAGGTGCTGCGCGAACTCGGCGCCGAGGTGATTAAACTGGGCGCGGAACCCGACGGCCTCAACATCAACGCCAACTGCGGTTCCATCCATCCGCAAAACCTGCAAAGCGCGGTGCTGAAACACGGCGCAGACCTCGGTATCGCCCTCGATGGCGACGGTGACCGCGTCATCATGGTGGATCACAAGGGTGAATTGGTGGACGGCGATGAGTTGCTGTTCATCATCGCGCTCTCTCGCCTTCAGGAAAAAACCCTGGGCGGCGGGGTGGTGGGCACCTTGATGAGCAATTTCGGCCTGGAAACGGCGCTGAAACAGCGTGGCGTGGAATTTGATCGCGCCGCCGTGGGCGACCGTTACGTGCTGGAACGGCTGCATCAAAAAGGCTGGCTGCTGGGTGGCGAATCCTCCGGCCACATCATCTGCCTCGACCGCACCACCACAGGCGACGGCATTATCTCCGCGCTGCAAGTGCTGGCGGCGTTGCGGCAAACAGGCGTTACGCTGTACGAATCAAAACAAGGCATAACCAAATATCCGCAATGCTTGATCAACGTGAAACTCACGCGCGGTTTCGATATTGAAAAATCAAAGGCCGTGCAAGACGCCGTGCAGCACGCGCAAGTCCAACTCAACGGCCAGGGCCGCATCCTGCTGCGCCCCTCCGGCACCGAGCCGCTGGTGCGTGTGATGGTGGAGGGGGGCGATCAACGGCAAGTGGAGACACTTGCCGGTCATCTGGCTTCTGTGATCAGTCAAGCTATCTCTGAAGTGTACTCTTGACAGCCCCCTTCCCGCAGAATACCGTACGCTTAAAGGGCGGGACTTTGACAAGGGAGGACGCTTGAAGCGCATCACGAACGGGGCGTGGTTATTGTGCGTGCTGTGCCTGACTGCCATAGGCAATGCTGCATACTCGGACACCTTTCAGCCTAGCAATACCGGCGGCCAGATTTATCCCACCTTGGCAGAGGCCGAAGCCGCCATGAGGGCAGTGAGTGCTGGTACTGCTCTTTTACAATTCGATAAGATCATCAGCCAAACCGCCACAATCATTATAAGAAGCTATACTGTACCACCCATACCACCTAATCCCTCCACATGGTCTGATTGGGCTAATGTTCCAGGTGATTATGGTTCTGGCCACGAAGTATGTGACGCCCGTAGGGATTTTATCGGCTGGCATAACCCTCTCACTTATATCCAGAATGCAGACCGTGGATATGGGGAAGAGGGGGGATGTTTTGATTTAATTACGACAAACCCAGATCATCGTGGGCCTCATGGCTATCCGTTTCATTGGCTATCTTGTCCGACTGGCTACACTCCAGCCAATTATGCCATAGCTAATTTTCCCAAGAGCATATCCCTAGGCGACCCTTTAGTACATGAAGCAGTAGGTCCAAATACCATCTGCACCAACCCCATAACCGCGACCATCACCGTTACACTCGATCCCTGTCCCGTTGGCCAGACACGCAACGCCCTGCCAGGTTTGTGCGAAACCCCGCCTAAAAACCTCGGCGAGCCCGATCAATGCATCGGCAACCCCTGCAACCCCGCCACCGGCAACAAGTATCAATCTGAAATAGATTACCGCAGTCCCGATGGCACAATAAGCTTCACCCGCTCTTACAACAGCGGCGCAAACAAAGACCTGGGTCTCGGCTATGGCTGGAGCGCGAATGCCACCCCCTATTTGGAGATCAACAGCACCATCCTCACCGTGTGGCGTGGCGACGGGCGTGGCGAGCACTTTACTAAAAATGCCTCAGGAGCCTGGCAAGGCGAGGCTGATTCGGAATTGATTCTTGCCCAAGGCGCCACTGGGTACACCCTTACTCACCAGGATGGTGCTACTGAGCGTTACGACAGTATGGGTAAACTCCTATCGAGCACGAATCGTGCTGGATTGACTTACGTCTATGGTTACAACACCCAAGGCAAGCTCGCCACCCTCACTGGTCCCTTTGGTCATGCCCTGGTCTTTGGCTACGATGCGAGTGGCCATTTAAGCACCTTCACAGATCCCGCAGGGAAGATTTACAGCTACGCGTATGATGCCAGCAACAACCTCATCCGCGTGACCTATCCGGACGGTAAGTTCAGAACCTATCACTACGAAAATACGGCTTACCCGCGTCACCTGACCGGGATCACAGATGAAAACGGTGCGCGTTTGGCCACCTGGAGCTACGACAGCCAAGGCCGGGCGGTCACCAGCCAGCACGCCGTCACTGACAACGGCGGCCCGCAGGAGAAATATACCCTGCAGTATGACACGGATACGCAAACCACTATCACCGATGCGATTGGCAACAAAGAGGTCATGACCTTTGCCGTGACCTTGGGGATGAAGAACCTCACAGCCAGGAAAAACCTGAGTGACGGCAGAACCCATACTCAAACCTTCGACGCCAACAATAACCTCACCTGTAAACAAGACGATGAGAGCAGGGTGACGAAGTACGCCTACAACACCGCCAACCAGCGCGTTTCAATGACCGAGGGACTGACCGGCGCTTGTAGCAGCCCGGTGTCCGGCGCGGCCGCACGCATTACCGCCTACCAATATCTCAGCGCCGAGCTGGACCTCCCCACGCTCATTGAAACCCCCAGCGTGTGGGCAGCGGGCACGAAGCAAACGCATATTACCTACGATGCCCAACGCAACCCGATCGAAATCACCCAATCGGGCTACATGCCCTCCGGCACACCGGTCTCGCGCACGGTCAAACTCGGCTACAACGTATCCGGCCAGGTGACCAAACTCGACGGACCGCGCACCGACGTAAACGACCTCACCACCCTGACCTACTACGGCTGCACCACCGGCGGTGCCTGCGGCCAATTAAAGAATGTGACCAACGCTTTGGGCCACACCACCACCTATGATGCCTACGATGCCGCCGGCCGATTGCTGCAGATGACCGACCCCAATGGCATCAAGACCAGCTACACATATGATGCACGCGGGCGCATGCTCACGGTCACCGTCACCCCGCCGGGCGGGACGCCCCGTCTCACCCAATATACTTACGACGCCGCAGGCCAAGTAACCTCGGTCACCATGCCCGATGGCTTTGCGCTTACCTACACCTACGACGCTGCCCATTACCTCAGGACTATCACAGACAGTCTGGGCAACAAGATCACCTATACCTACGATCTCAAAGGCAACCGCGTCGGTGAAAAGACCTACGACCCCCAAGGCGCTCTGGCGCGCTCTATTGAGTTCACCTATGATGCCCGCAACCGTGTGAACGAGATCAACAGCGGCGGTTCCCTCACCCGGCAAGTGTGGGACGCCGTCGGCAACCTCCTCAAAACGACTGACCCGAATCAAGTGGCGGCCGCGAGCGGTATCTCGACCACCCACACTTATGACCCCTTAAACCGCCTGATCGAGACCCTCGACAATCTAAGCGGTCGCACTCGCTATCACTACGACGTGGCCGATCGGCTGAAACAGATGCAAGCCCCCAACAACGCGACGACCGAGTATATCTACGACGACCTCGGCAACCTGTTGCAAGAACACTCGCCCGATCGGGGTACGACGGCTTATAGCCACGATGCGGCCGGTAATGTCAAGACCATGACCGACGCCCGAGGCATCACCGTCACTTATATCTACGACCCTCTGAACCGTCCCACCATGCTCGATTACCCCGGCACCGCGGAGGATGTCCTGTTTACCTACGACGCGGCGCCTGTGGACAGTACGACCGCCTGTACCTTTGGGATCGGCCACCTGTGCCAGGTCCAGGACGAAAGCGGTATCAGCGCTTATGCCTTTGATGCCTTCGGCAACGTATTAACCCACCAGAAGGCTGAGCTCAGCGTGACCTACGTGACACGCTATGGCTACGACGCCGCCGATCGGCTCATCGGGATTACCTATCCCGACGGCCGCCTTGTACAATACACCCGTGATGCCCTCGGACGCATCGGCGCCGTCACAGCGACGGTGAACGGCGTTTCGACCATCATCGCCGCCAACCGTAGCTACCGTGCTGATGGACTTCTGATTGCGCAGGGCTATGGCAACGGTCTGGCCGAAGCGCGCCAATACGATCTACAAGGGCGCCTCACCTACCAGTCCCTCGGCACGGCCGACACCCGGCTCTATACGTATGACCCCAACGGCAACTTCACCCAAAAACAAAGCCTGGCGGAGGGCGCAAACTACCGCTATGATCGGCTTGACCGGCTGACTCAAATGAACCGAGAGACCGCCATAGACACCTACGGCTACGACGCCAACGGCAACCGCCTAAGCGACGCCCGCGGCAGCTACAGCTACCTAAGCGCCACCAACCGCCTCAGCACCTCCCCTGAGGGCGCCATCACCCTCGATGCCGCCGGCAACACCCTGACTGATGCGACGGGTCGGGAATACCGCTACAACCAGGCCGGACGGCTCAAGGAGATCTACCACAACGGCTCCAGGGTGGCCACCTACACCTACAACCATCTTGGCCAGCGCACCCGCAAACAAACGGCGCAGGGCATCACGCTATCTCACTACGACATCGAAGGCCACCTGCTGCGGGAAACCGACGCGAGCGGCGCGACCCATCGCACATACCTCTGGGCTGAGGACAAAGTGCTCGGGCAGTGGACCACAACCCGCGACCCCCGTCCCTTGCCCTGTGACCACGGCAACCCCGGAAACCAAGCCTGTGCCACCGGTCGCAGCACCGTTCTTGACAAGCGCCCCCCGATGCCAGCGCAGACCAAACGCCCGGGTGCCGGTACGGGCGAAGAAGTATTCGTTTATCTCCACACCGATCATCTCGGCGCCCCGCGGCTTGCCACCGACGCCGCCGGCCACAAAGTGTGGTCCTGGGAAGGGGAGGCCTTCGGGTATACCGTGCCCAACGAGGATCCCGATCAAGACGGGCGGCTTACAACCGTGAATCTGCGGTATCCCGGCCAATACTTCGACAGCGAGACAGGACTGCATTACAACTGGAATCGGTATTATGATCCGGGGACGGGGCGGTATCTTTCTAGGGATCCGATTGGGTTGGAGGGGGGACTGAATACCTATATCTATGCTCTTGCAAATCCGCTTCGATACTACGATCCTTTCGGACTTCGTCCATTAACAGCTGGCGAAATTGACATGCTTCGTCAGATTTTCAACTGCAATGTTGATTACCCGAAAATCGATATTCATGACGGGCCAGGTTTTGATCCTCGCACTTGGCCACCGCTTGCAACAAACAATGCGGTCACATTAGGCAACAACATTTATTTTCCATCTTCTGGTTATAAATCAGATTTCTCGACGGGAAATCTGGCAGAGCAATCGTGGCTAGTTCATGAAGTGGGACATGTCTATCAGGGTCAAAATGATCCAAGCTATAGCTGGGTAAAGGCTGCTGCTGAAGGGACAAGGAGTGACACTTACCAATATGATTTGGACCCCAGCAAGGATTTTGGTGACTATCGTTATGAGCAACAGGCTGAGATACTTGCAGATTATTACCGTGCGTTGATCAGGAATTCGCAAAACACATCCGACTTTGAGAATCTTATAAAGTCGCGTGGCTTAGGAAAACAAGGCGCATGCGAGTGCCAAAACAAATAGGTTATGTCAGACATGAAAAAACATTACATTGCTATATTTCTTGTGCTTGACTTGGCACTTCTTTGGGGATGCTCAAACAAGTTTGAAATCATCCCGGAAAATTTAAATTCTGAGCGGCCATCCTTTAAATTCTCCAAGTCTTTGCTATCTCCCCCGAAGGGAAATACCAGTCGAGTTGAGCTTAATAGCTTTATGGTCGTGGAGAAAAAAGCAGGCGAATGGGACTATAAGAATCCGATGTGGGCGTTTGAACTGAGGCCGGGAAAATATTTGGAGGTTGAGCAAATTCAGTATGGTGTAGTTCCCTCTGGCTTCTCTGAAGCAGCGAGTGCTAAGCCGTTATCAATCGGGAAGCAATATTTGGTGATGGGATTCGGACCAGGTTCTGGAGGCTCTGTTGAATTCGAGCTGATGAAGTAGCCCGGTAGGGCGGGTTAGGCGCTCGCGCCGTAACCCGCCGAATGGAACCAGAAACGACCCATGAGCATGAGTCAAATAAAGACAGGAACGACGCTGCGCGGTGCGAAGGGCGCTGTCCGTGCTGCGTGGCCTTTACACTCTGCCACGCGCCCTAGCCACTTTGCCCGCGGCCGCAAAAAGAGCCTCACCGACCCCAGTGGCGTCCACTACACCTGGGACCCCCAAAACCGCCTGAGCAAAGTCGAGCAAGGCAACACCCCGATCGCCGCCTACGGCTACGACCCCTTCAACCGGCGCCTGTGGAAAGACACCGGCGGAACCAAAACCTGGTACCACTACAGCGACGAAGGCCTGATTGCCGAATACAATGAAAGCGGCGCCCTCATCCAGACCTACGGCTACGCCCCCGACAGCGTGTGGGGCACCGACCCCTTATATCTCTACCTCCAGGCCAACCACAGCTACTACTTCTATCAGAACGACCGCCTCGGCGCCCCGCAGAAACTCACCACCATGAGCGGCGCCCAGGTCTGGTCGGCCTCCTATGACGCCTACGGCGAAGCCACCCTGGATGCAGCCACCCTCACCAACAACCTGAGATACCCCGGCCAGTACTATGACCAGGAGACCGGACTACACTACAACTGGAATCGGTATTATGATCCGCAGTCGGAGCGGTATCTTTCCAGGGATCCGATTGGGTTGGATGGAGGACTCAATACCTACGTCTGTCTACGCCAACAATAATCCTTTGCGTTTCATCGATCCGTTTGGATTGCAAGCCGGGGACGGTACTGACAGCTCTGGCGATTACAACCGATACCGGATATGCCCTGAGAACCCGATCGGCGGAAAGATCTGCGAGGTCTGCATTGACCTTGCGTGCAAGGTATCCATGACGGTGTGCTGCACGTTCGAACAACAGGCTTGCTATGGAGCAGCAGGTACCGATGAACAGAAACAGAATGAATGCCGTAACAAGTTCATCGAATGCCTCGGGAAGGTCCGAAAGCCGAAGCTTCCGAAAGGGCCTGGTGACGGGGACATCTGACCATGAACAAGCGATCGCTCGGCATCGTTGTCATGCCCGCTATCTACTTCGGGTTTATCATCGCAACCGCTGCGTTGGTAGCAGCCGATCTTATTCCAGAGATTCCGGCTTGGTCGCTTCCGATCTTCGCCGTTCTTGCGGTACTGGGAGGTGTGCTTGCTGGTAGGGTCCGATTGCTGGATGTCGTCGTGACGTTCGTAGTCGTGATTCTGATATTCCCGATCGGCGTTCTGTACCTCATCGGGTCCGCTGGTAACCTCACGACGGCTCAAACGCTGTCAATCATTGCAGTGGAATCCGGCATCTTAGGTTGGTTGATGATCCTCTCGCCGGTGGCAGCAGCCGTCGTTGGGTATCTGGCAGTCGGAAAGCTGCTCAAAGCTAAAGAACATAAACAAGCGCGGGCGGACACTGCGGATTGAGACAAGACGCATTACTGACGAAAAAGCCGTATTGGTGCAGGCAGTTTGAAGGCATCGGCGACTGGTCGGCCTGGCTGGCCGAGGGCAATGAGGCGGAGAAGCTTGGAGTACTGCGGCGCAACATAGAAAAAGGTCTGCCCTGTGGTTCAGGCAAGTTCATCCACAAGCTTGAGAGGATGACGGGAAGAGCATTGCAGTACCGTCCACGTGGACGGCCGAGGAAGGATTCTGATGAATAGATTGAAAAATAAAGGTAGCGTCCCCTTTATTCAGGCCGCATCTGCTGCGCCCCTCCGGCACCGAGCCGTTGCTGCGCGTGATGGTGGAAGGGGAGGACGCGGGTCTGGTGAAATCGCTCGCCGAACGTCTGGCCGCAGTGGTACGAGCGGCGCAGTGAGTTTAAACGGGCAGCGTGTTGCCCGCGTGTTTCGAATTAGGTAAGCTTCGCGGCTTGGATTGTGGGCCATTAATAAGGGGAGACTCCGCACATGCGCCGTAAATTGGTGGCCGGGAACTGGAAGATGAACGGTTCCCGCAAGAATGCTCAGGCCCTGGTGGAGGCTGTCAAGCAGGGCGCGGCGCGCCTGAAGCACGTCGAAACGGTGTTGTGTCCGCCGTTTGTATACTTAAGCGAGGTCGGCGCGCAGCTTGCGGGCTCGGCTATTTTGCTCGGCGCGCAAAATCTGTGCGATAAAACCGAAGGGGCCTATACCGGCGAGGTGGCCGGAACCATGCTGCGTGATGTGGGATGCAGCTATGTGATCGTAGGGCACTCCGAGCGGCGCAGCCTGTATGGGGAAACCGATGAACTGGTGGCGCTCAAGGTGGCGGCGGCCCTGGGCGCGGGGCTAAAGCCCATCCTGTGTCTGGGCGAGACCTTGCAGGAGCGCGAACAGAATATCACCGAAGCGGTGGCCGCGCGGCAACTGGATGCGGTATTAAAGACGGTGGGCGTGGAGGGCCTGGCGCAGGGTGTGGTCGCCTACGAGCCGGTGTGGGCGATCGGCACCGGCAGGACGGCGAGTCCGGCCCAGGCGCAGGAGGTGCATGCGTACTTGAGAAGACGCATCGCCGCCCATAATGCTACAATAGCCGGTGAAATCCGGATTTTATATGGCGGCAGCGTCAAGGCCGACAACGCCGCTGAGCTGTTCGCCATGCCGGATATAGACGGCGGCCTGATTGGCGGCGCTTCGCTGCACGCCGGGCAGTTTCTGGCCATTTGCCAGGCCGCGGAGTAAGTTAGGACATGACGACGATATTGTTAATACTGGATGTAGTGGTGGCATTAACCTTGATCGCGCTTATTTTGTTGCAGCACGGAAAGGGCGCGGACGTGGGTGCGGCCTTCGGCAGCGGGGCCTCGCAAACCGTGTTCGGCAGCCAGGGTTCGGCCAATTTCCTGACACGGACCACGGCGGTGCTTGCCACGTTGTTTTTTGTGATCAGCCTGACCTTGGCCGCCAATTCGGGCAAGGCGCGCCAAGCGCCGAGCGTGACCGACAGCGCGCCCGCCGTTACAGAGCCCGCTTCAGAGTTGCCTGCCATTCCTGCGCCGCCCGTGGACAGCGCTCCGCGACAGGGCGCGCCGGATGTGCCCAACCCTTAGAAGGGGCGGGGTAATACCGGCGATGCACGGCTGAAGCCCGCGCCCTTGCCGGCGCTAAAACCCCTAGCCGATGTGGTGGAATTGGTAGACACGCAGTCTTGAGGTGGCTGTGGCGAAAGCTGTGCCGGTTCGAGTCCGGCCATCGGCACCATATGAAGCCCTGAATCAGCCCATCATGGGCTGCTCAGGGCACGGCGAGTGAAAAATGCGATTTTCACTCGCCTTCATTTTCAATGGCTTCCAGCCATTGAAAATAGCGGTGCATCCCTGCACCGCAAGAAACTCCTGCTGCATCAGTAAGGTCCCACCAAAGAAACGGCGTCCGGCGGCGCCGTTTTTTATTTCAGGGTGGGCTTGACTAAATATATAAGTCTTTTAAAGTAGACGATTCTGGTTTCAATATTGTTACACCTGTATACCTTGGTGGTATCCGTGGCTAACCAGTAGTAAATCGGCATGTTAGAGAACTATCTTCCGATATTGCTGTTTATCGTGGTGGGCGTTGCCTTTGGTGTGCTGCCCATCGTGGGCGGCTATCTGCTCGCCCCGAATCGCCCGGACAGCGAGAAGCTCTCGCCCTATGAGTGCGGCTTCGAGGCGTTCGAAGACTCGCGCATGAAATTCGACGTGCGCTATTACCTGGTCGCCATCCTGTTCATCATCTTTGATCTGGAGATCGCCTTTCTGTTCCCGTGGGCCGTGGTGCTGGAACAGATCGGTTTATTCGGCTTTACCGCGATGGCGGTGTTTCTCGGCATACTCGTCATTGGATTCATTTACGAGTGGAAGAAGGGCGCGCTCGACTGGGAGTAAGCGATGAGTATTGAAGGCGTATTTGAACAAGGCGTGCTGACCACCAGCGCCGACAAGCTCATCAACTGGGCGCGCACCGGCGCGCTGTGGCCGATGACCTTCGGTCTCGCCTGCTGCGCGGTAGAAATGATGCACGCCGGCGCGGCGCGTTACGACCTGGACCGTTTCGGCGTGCTGTTCCGCCCCAGCCCGCGCCAGTCGGACGTGATGATCGTGGCCGGCACGCTGGTGAACAAAATGGCCCCGGCGCTACGCAAAGTGTACGACCAGATGGCCGAGCCGCGCTGGGTGATCTCGATGGGCTCGTGCGCCAACGGCGGCGGTTACTACCATTATTCGTATTCGGTGGTGCGCGGCTGCGACCGCATCGTGCCGGTGGACATCTACGTGCCGGGCTGCCCGCCCACGGCGGAAGCGCTGCTGTACGGCATCTTGCAGCTGCAAAACAAAATCAAACGCACCAACACCATCGCCCGCTAGACCACAACGATGGCCCATTCCACAGAGAACCTGGCCGCGCGTTTGGCGCGCCGATTCCCCGCAATCTCCGGCTCCGAGGCGCAGGGAGAAACCACTGCGGTGGTGGAGCGCGCCGGCCTGCTGGAAGTGTGCCGCGCGTTGCGCGATGAAGCGGAGTTCCGCTTCGAGCAACTGATAGACCTGTGCGGCGTGGACTATGCCGGTTACGGCAAAAGCACGCACGGGGAAGGCGGGCTGACCGCCGAGGACGTGATTGAATTCCCCGACTATCCGGAACAACACTGGAGCGGGCCGCGCTATGCGGTGGTGTATCACCTGCTGTCGGTGGCGCTCAATCAGCGTCTGCGCCTCAAGACGTTTCTGGACGACGACATGCCGCGGGTGAATACGGTCATGGACATCTGGCCGGTGGCCAACTGGTACGAGCGGGAGGCGTTCGACATGTTCGGCATCGTGTTCGAAGGCCATCCCGATCTGCGCCGTCTGCTCACTGATTACGGCTTCATCGGCCATCCGATGCGCAAGGACTTCCCCCTTATAGGCCAGGTCGAGATGCGTTATGACCCGGAGAAGCAGCGCGTGGTGTACCAGCCGGTGAGCATCGAAAACCGCGTGCTGGTGCCGCGCGTGATCCGCCGCGACAACCGTTACGTCACGCCCGTAGCGGTCAACAATAATGGCAATAACGCCCATGGAAATTCGTAACTACACCATGAACTTCGGGCCGCAGCATCCGTCCGCGCACGGGGTGCTGCGCCTGGTGCTGGAGATGGACGGCGAGGTGGTGCAGCGCGCCGATCCGCACATCGGCCTGCTGCACCGCGGCACGGAAAAACTGGCCGAGAGCAAACCGTACAACCAGAGCATCGGCTATATGGATCGTCTCGATTACGTATCCATGATGTGCAACGAGCACGGCTATGTGCTGGCCATGGAAAAACTGCTGGGGATCGCGCCGCCGCTGCGCGCACAGTATATCCGCGTGATGTATGACGAGATCACGCGCATCCTCAACCATTTACTATGGCTGGGCGCGCACGCGCTCGACATCGGCGCAATGACGGTGTTTCTGTATTGCTTCCGCGAGCGCGAGGACCTGCTGGATTGCTACGAGGCGGTGTCCGGCGCGCGCCTGCATGCCACCTATTACCGGCCCGGCGGCGTATACCGTGATCTGCCGCTCTCCATGCCGCAGTATCAATCCTCGCCCTGGCACAATGAAAAGGAAACCGCGGAGCGCAACCGCAACCGCCAGGGTTCGCTGCTCGATTTCATCGAGGACTTCACGCGGCGCTTCCCCGCTTATGTGGATGAGTATGAAAACCTGCTCACCGACAACCGCATCTGGAAGCAGCGCACCGTGGGCATCGGCGTGGTCCCGGCCGAGCGCGCTCTGGCGCTGGGCTTTACCGGCCCGATGCTGCGCGGCTCCGGTGTGGCCTGGGACTTGCGCAAGAAGCAGCCGTATGAAGTGTATGACCAGCTCGATTTCGATATTCCGGTGGGTGTCACCGGCGACTGCTACGACCGCTATCTGGTGCGCGTGGAAGAGATGCGCCAGTCCAACCGCATCGTCAAGCAGTGCGTGGACTGGCTGCGCGCCCATCCCGGCCCGGTGATGATCGAGGATCGAAAAATCGCGCCGCCCTCGCGCACCGAAATGAAGGGCGACATGGAGTCGCTCATCCATCACTTTAAACTGTTTACCGAAGGGTTTTGCATCCCGGAAGGGGAGGCCTATGCCGCGGTGGAGGCGCCCAAGGGCGAATTCGGCGTGTACCTGGTGTCCGATGGCGCCAACAAGCCCTACCGCCTCAAGGTGCGCGCGCCCGGATTTCCACACCTCGCGGCGCTGGACGAGATGACGCGCGGCCACATGCTGGCCGACGTGGTGGCGATTATCGGCACGCAGGATATCGTCTTTGGTGAAGTAGACCGATGAACGCCGTGCCCATGAACATTGCAGCCAAACCGCTGGCGGAATTAATTTCTGCCGAGGCGCTGGCGGAGATTGATCGCTGGATCGCCAAATACCCGCCGGAGCAAAAACAGTCGGCGGTGATACAGGCGCTGCATATCGTTCAGGACCAGCACGGCTGGCTCAACAACGAGCGGATGGACGCGGTGGCGGAGTATCTCGGCATGCCGAAGATTGCGGTGTATGAAGTCGCCACTTTTTACACCATGTTCAATCTGAAGCCCTGCGGGCGGCACACCATCGCGGTGTGCACCAATATCTCCTGCATGTTGCGCGGGTCGGATGTGATTGTGAGCCATCTGGAGAAAAAACTTGGCATACGCCTGGGTCAGACCACGGCCGATGGAAAATTTACCATTAAGGAAGTAGAGTGCCTCGCCGCGTGCGGTGGCGCGCCCATGTTTCAGATCGGCAAGACCTATTATGAGAATCTCACGCCGCAAAGGGTGGACGAGATTCTGGACAAATTGAAGTGAGCCATGGCCAACGAAGTCTGCTTTAACACCTTGCACCTCAAGGAGCCCTGGACGCTGGCGAGCTACCAGGGCGCGGGCGGCTATGAGGCGTGGAAAAAAGTCCTGCGTGAAAAAACCGCACCGGACGAGATTATCGCCGAGGTGAAAAAGTCCGCCTTGCGCGGGCGCGGCGGCGCGGGTTTTCCCACCGGCCTCAAGTGGAGCTTCATGGCGCGTAATGCGCCGGGGCAGAAATACATCGTGTGTAATTCCGACGAAGGCGAGCCGGGCACGTTCAAGGACCGCGACATCCTGCGCTACAACCCGCACGCGTTGATCGAGGGCATGGCGATAGCGGGCTACACCATCGGCGCGAGCATCGGTTATAACTATATGCGCGGCGAGTTCTGGGAGCCGTATGAACGGTTTGAGCAGGCGTTGCACGAGGCGCGCGCGGCGGGGCTGATCGGCAAAAACATCCTCGGCTCCGGCGTGGACTTCGAGCTGCACAGTCATCTTGGCGCGGGCGCGTACATCTGCGGCGAGGAAACCGCGCTGCTGGAATCGCTGGAAGGCAAAAAAGGGCTGCCGCGCTTCAAGCCGCCGTTTCCGGCCAGCTATGGTTTGTACGGGCGGCCCACCATCATCAATAACACCGAATCGCTGGCCTCGATACCCATGATTATGCAGAAGGGCGGCGACTGGTTTCTGAGGATCGGCAAGCCCAACAACGGCGGGCCGAAGATATTTTCCGTGTCCGGCCACGTCAACAAGCCGGGCAATTACGAAGTGCCGCTCGGCACGCCGTTCGCCAAACTGCTGGAAATGGCGGGTGGCATGTGGCAGGGACGTAAATTGAAGGCGGTGATTCCGGGCGGCTCCTCGGTGCCGGTGCTGCCCGCCGGCATCATCATGAATACGGATATGGATTACGACGCGCTGGCCAAGGCGGGTTCGATGCTGGGCGCGGGCTCGGTGATCGTGATGGACGAAACGACGTGCATGGTGCGGGCGCTGGCGCGCATCGCGCACTTTTATTACGAAGAATCGTGCGGCCAGTGCACACCATGCCGCGAGGGGACGGGCTGGCTGTCGCGCGTCATCCATCGCATCGAGCATGGCCAGGGCAAGCCGGAGGATTTGGACTTGCTGGTGGACGTCGCCAACAAGATCGAAGGGCGCACCATCTGCGCGCTGGGCGATGCGGCGGCCCTGCCGGTGACAAGTTTCATCAAGCATTTCCGCGCCGAATTTGAATATCACATCACGCACCGCGCCTGCATGGTGAACGGCGCGCGGCATTAATGTGGCTAAACTGATGGTCAATATCGAAATAGACGGCAAGCCGTTGCAGGTGGATGACGGCAAGATGCTGATCGAGGCCGCCGACGAGGCGGGCATTCCGATTCCGCGTTTTTGTTATCACAAGAAACTTTCGATTGCCGCCAATTGCCGCATGTGCCTGGTGGAGGTAGAGAAGGCCGCCAAGCCCCTGCCCGCGTGCGCTACGCCGGTGACGGACGGCATGCGCGTCTATACGCGCTCCGCGAAAGCGCTCACGGCGCAGAAGGGCGTGATGGAGTTCCTGCTCATCAACCATCCGCTGGATTGCCCGATCTGCGATCAGGGCGGCGAATGCGAACTGCAGGAAGTGGCGATGGGTTATGGAAGCGACGTGTCGCGCTATCAGGAAAAAAAGCGCGTAGTGAAGGACAAGAACATCGGCCCGCTGATTTCCACCGACATGACGCGTTGCATCCACTGCACGCGCTGCGTGCGCTTCGGCCAGGAGATCGCCGGTCTCATGGAACTGGGCGCGACCGGGCGCGGCGAGCACATGGAGATCGGCACCTATATCGAGCAAAGCCTGGTGTCGGAAATGTCCGGCAACGTGATAGACCTGTGTCCGGTGGGTGCGCTCACCTCCAAGCCGTTTCGTTTCTCCGCCCGCGCCTGGGAGATGTCGCAGCGCGACAGCATCGCGCCACACGATTCGATCGGTTCCAATTTGCACCTGCACGTGCGCGACGGCCAGGTCATGCGCGTGGTGCCGCGTGAAAATGAGGCGATCAACGAGGTGTGGATTTCCGACCGCGACCGTTACAGTTACACAGGCTTGAACAGTGAGGAACGCCTGCAAGCTCCGCGCATCAAGCAAAAAGGCGCCTGGCAGGAAACGGATTGGCAAACCGCGCTCGATTTCACCGTGCAGAATTTGCGCAAGGCCATCGCCGGCCATGGCGCACAGCAAACCGGTGCACTGAGCGCGCCTCACTGCACGCTGGAGGAAATGTATTTATTGCAGAAGCTGCTGCGCGGCCTGGGCAGCCAAAACCTGGATCACCGCCTGCGTCAAAATGATTTCAGTCCGCAGACGCCGCAGTATCCGTGGCTGGGACAGGGGCTCGCCCAACTTGAAAAACTCGATGCAGTGTTGCTCATCGGCTCCAATGTACGCAAGGAGCAGCCTATTGGCGCGCATCGCCTGCGTAAAGCGGCGCTGCGCGGGGCAGAGGTGATGCTGATTAATCCCGTGGATTATGATTTTAACTTCCCTGCCGGGGAAAAAATCATCATCGCCCCCGATGCGATGGTCAGCGCACTGGCAGGCGTAGCCAGGGCGCTGTGCGAGCTCGACAAAGCAGCAAACAAGACCCATCTCGATGCGCTGGCGCAGGTTGCCGTATCCAGTATTCACAGGACCATGGCAAGCCGCCTCAAGAGCGCGGACAACGCCGGCCTGCTGCTGGGCAGCAGCGCGCTCGCGCACCCGCGACTGGGCGCGCTGCATACGCTGGCTAAACTCATCACCCGGCTGTCCGGCGCCAGACTGGGTTATCTGCCGCAGGCAAGCAACAGCGTGGGCGGCTGGCTGGCGGGAATGCTGCCTGACCGTGACGCGCGGGGGAAGTCCGTATCGCAGCCCGGACTCAATGCGCGCGCCATGCTGGAGCAGGGGCTCAAGTCCTATGTGCTGCTGAACATGGAGCCGGAGTTTGACTGCGCCAATCCCGCCGCTGCGCTGCGTAATTTGAACGCCGCTGAATGTGTGGTGACGCTCACGCCTTACGTCACGTCCCAGATGGAGAGTTACGCGGACGTTCTGTTGCCCGTGACGCCCTTCAGCGAGACGCCCGGCACGTTTGTCAACGCCGAAGGCCGCTGGCAGGAGTTCAACGCCGCGGTGCGCCCGCTGGGCGAAGCGCGTCCGACGTGGAAGGTGCTGCGCGTGCTGGGCAACCTGTTCGAGCTTCCCGGCTTTGACTACGTCAGCGCACAGGAAATCAGCCACGAACTGCGCGCGCTGGCTCCCGATCTCGCCACGGCGGGGAATGGCGGGGACAGTGCAACTCTGCCACAGTTGGATAATCACGGCCAGACGCAAGGACTGATGCGCATAGGCCATGTGCCGATACATTCGATAGACAACATCGTGCGCCGCGCCTCAGCCTTGCAACAAACCGCCGATGCGGAGCAGGCCTGTATCCGGCTCAACGCCGCTGAGGCCGGGCGGCACGGCTTGATGGACGGTGCGTCTGCGCGGGTTTCGCAGGACGAGGCTGAAGCGCGGCTCACGGTGCGGGTGGACGCGCGCGTGCCGGACGGCGCCGCGCTTATCGCAGCCGGCGTGCCCGGCAGCGAGACGCTGGGCGCTTCCTTCGGCGCCGTCAACGTGGAGCGCCTGGCATGAAGTTGCTGCTGCAACTTGCCGCCATCGTCGGCCTTTCCGTTGCGATTGCGCTCAGTGTGGCGTTTCTCACCCTGGCCGAGCGCAAGGTGATCGGCTACATGCAGGCGCGCATCGGGCCGAATCGCGTCGGGCCGCGCGGCCTGTTTCAGCCGTTCGCCGACCTGCTCAAGCTGGTGATGAAGGAAATCATCATTCCGAGCGGCGCGAACCGCGGCCTGTTCATCATTGCGCCCATCCTGGCGCTGGCGCCCGCGCTCGCCGCCTGGGCGGTGATCCCGTTTGACGACGGACTGGTGCTGGCGGATGTCAACGCCGGTCTGCTGTATATCCTGGCCATGACTTCAATCGGCGTGTACGGCATCATTATCGCGGGCTGGGCCTCCAACTCGAAATATGCTTTTCTCGGCGCGCTGCGCTCCGCGGCGCAGATCGTTTCCTACGAAATCGCCATGGGTTTTGCGCTGGTGGGCGTACTGATCGCGGCGGGCAGCATGAATCTCGGTGACATCGTGCGCGCGCAGGAGGGCAGTGTCATGCACTGGTTCTGGCTGCCGCTGCTGCCGCTGTTTCTTATTTACTTTATATCCGGCGTGGCGGAAACCAACCGCGCGCCGTTTGACGTGGCCGAAGGCGAGTCGGAAATCGTCGCCGGATTTCACGTCGAATATTCCGGCATGGCCTTCGCGCTGTTTTTCCTGGCCGAGTACGCCAGTATGATACTGATCTCGATACTGGCCGCGCTGATGTTTCTGGGCGGCTGGCTGTCGCCGTTTCAGGGCATTCCGTTTGTGCAGGACTGGTTTGCCTGGGTGCCGGGTATCGTTTGGCTGTTGGCCAAGACGTCGTTTTTCCTGTTTTTGTTTCTATGGTTTCGCGCCACCTTCCCGCGCTACCGCTACGACCAGATCATGCGTCTGGGCTGGAAGGTGTTTATACCCATTACCATCGTATGGCTGCTGGCGGTGGGGCTGGCGGTGATTTATGAACTGCCGTGGTGGTTTGACCATGAATAAGGTCGCCAATTACATTAAAAGCCTGTTTTTGTGGGAGCTGATATTGGGCCTCAAGCTCACCGGCAGGTATTTCTTCGCCAAGAAGATCACTGTGCAATATCCGGAGGAAAAGACGCCACTCAGCCCCCGCTTCCGCGGGCTGCATGCGCTGCGCCGCTATCCGAACGGCGAGGAACGCTGCATCGCGTGCAAGCTGTGCGAGGCGGTGTGTCCGGCGGTGGCGATCACCATCGAGTCCGAGCAGCGCGCCGATGGTACGCGCCGCACCACGCGCTACGATATAGATTTATTCAAGTGCATCTACTGCGGCTTTTGCGAGGAATCCTGTCCGGTGGACTCCATCGTGGAGACGCGTATTTTTGAATACCATTTTGAAAAACGCGGTGATAATGTCATGACCAAGGACAAGCTGCTGGAAATCGGCGACCGCTACGAAAAACAAATCGCCGCCGACCGCGCGCAAGATGCGCCGTTCCGTTGATGGGCTAACCCGAAGAAGGAATAAGAAATCCGCGCATGCATGGGTACATGCATGTCACCAATAATAGAATCATGAGCGCCGAACAAATCATCTTTTATATCTTCGCGTCCATCCTGACGCTGTCCGCGCTCGGAGTGATTACCGCGCGCAATCCGGTGCACGCGGTGCTGCTGCTGGTGCTGGCGTTTTTCACCAGCGCCGCGCTGTGGCTGCTGCTGGAGGCGGAATTTCTCGCCATCACCCTGGTATTGGTTTATGTCGGTGCGGTGATGGTGCTGTTCCTGTTCGTAGTGATGATGCTGGATATCAATATTACGCGCATGCGCGAGGGTTTTGCGCGCTATCTGCCGCTCGGCATGCTGGTTGCGCTGGTGATTGCTTTCGAGATGGCGCTGGTGCTGGGGCCGCAGCACTTTGGCCTGGAACGTGTCCCCGCACCCATGCGCCATACCGCCGGCTACAGCAACACCGCTGAGTTGGGTAGCGTGCTGTACACCGTGTATCTGTATCCGTTTGAGATCGCCGCAGCGATACTGCTGGTGGCCATCGTTGCCGCCATTGCGTTGACGCTGCGCAAGCGCACACAGAACACCAGGTATCAAAATCCCGGTGAACAGGTACTGGTGCGGCGTGAAGACCGCGTACGTATCGTCAAGATGTTGTCCGAACAAGAAGGCAAGCGATCATGATTGCCCTGTCCGATTACCTCATACTGGGCGCGGTGCTGTTCTGCATCAGCATGGCCGGCATATTCCTCAACCGCAAGAACGTAATCGTTCTGCTCATGGCCATTGAACTCATGCTGCTGGCGGTGAACATGAATTTCATCGCCTTCTCGCATTATTCGGGCGACATCGCCGGGCAAATATTCGTGTTCTTCATTCTCACCGTGGCGGCCGCGGAGTCCGCCATCGGTCTCGCCATACTGGTGGTGCTGTTCCGCAACATACGCGCCATTAACGTCGAAGACATGGACAAGCTGAAAGGGTAGGGGAATGGAAACGCTCACATCAGGCGTCGTACTCGGCCCGCTGGCCGGCGCCATCATCGCAGGGTTGTTCGGCAAACAGATAGGCCGCGCCGGGGCGCACAGTGTCACGATCCTGGGCGTGGCGCTGTCGTTTGTCCTGTCACTGCTGGTGTTCAAGCAAATCGTGCTGGATGGCGCTCCCGTGTACAACGCAACAGTGTACACCTGGCTGGTGAGCGACGGCATCCGCTTTGAAATCGGATTTCTCATAGACAAGCTCACCGCGCTGATGATGCTGGTGGTGACCTTCGTCTCGCTCATGGTGCACATCTACACCATCGGCTATATGCGCGACGATCCGGGCTATCAGCGCTTCTTCTGTTATATCGCCCTGTTCACCTTCTCCATGCTCATGCTGGTGATGGCGAATAATTTCCTGCAACTGTTCTTCGGCTGGGAGGCGGTGGGGCTGGTCTCTTACCTGTTGATCGGTTTCTGGTACCAGCGCGAGTCGGCGATTTACGCCAACCTGAAGGCGTTTCTGGTCAACCGCGTGGGCGACATGGGCTTCCTGCTCGGCATCGCCGCGGTGCTGCTGCATTTCAATACGCTGGACTACGCCGAGGTGTTCCAGGCCGCACCGGAGTTCGCGCAACACACCATTGAAATCATTCCCGGCTACGCCTGGCCGGTGATGACGGTGATCTGCCTGCTGCTGTTCATAGGCGCGATGGGCAAATCCGCGCAGGTGCCGTTGCACGTCTGGTTGCCGGACTCGATGGAAGGCCCGACGCCGATCTCGGCCCTGATTCACGCCGCCACCATGGTGACGGCGGGCATTTTCATGGTGGCGCGCATGTCGCCGCTGTTCGAGCTTTCCGAGACCGCCCTGAGCACGGTCATGGTGATCGGCGCCGTCACCGCCCTGTTCATGGGCCTGCTCGGCATCGTGCAGAATGACATCAAGCGCGTGGTGGCCTATTCCACGCTGTCGCAATTGGGCTACATGACGGTGGCGCTTGGCGCATCGGCCTACGCCGCGGGCATTTTCCATTTGATGACCCACGCCTTCTTCAAGGCGCTGCTGTTCCTCGCCGCAGGCTCGGTGATTATCGCCCTGCATCACGAACAGGACATCCGCAAGATGGGCGGATTGTATAAATATCTGCCCTGGACCTACGGCACGTTTTTGATCGGCACCCTGGCGCTGATCGGTTTCCCCGGCTTCTCCGGATTTTTCTCCAAGGACGCCATCATCGAGGCGGTGCACGCCTCCCAATTGCCCGGTTCCGGATTTGCCTACGCGGCGGTGTTGAGCGGCGTATTTGTCACTGCGTTGTACAGCTTCCGCCTGCTGTTTCTGGTGTTTCATACGCAGGAACGCATGGACGCGCATGCGCGCGAGCACCTGCACGAGTCGCCACTGGTCGTCGTCGGCCCGCTGGTGCTGCTCGCCATACCCTCGGTGATTGCGGGTTTCATCACTATCGGCCCCATGCTGTTTCAGGGATTCTTTGGCGAGGCGATTTTTGTGCTGCCGCAGCACGATGTTTTAAAGCACATCGGTGAGGAGTTCCACGGCGCCTGGTGGTTCATGATTCACGGGCTCACCGGGTGGCCTTGCCTGCTGGCCATCGCCGGAATCGTCACCGCCTGGCTGTGTTATCAAAAATATCCGGAGATTCCCGGCAGACTCCAACACGCCCTTGCGCCGCTGTACCGGCTGCTGGAGCGCAAATACTACGCCGACGAATTCAATGATGCTGTACTGGCGGCGGGCAGCCGCGCCATAGGGCGCGGACTGTGGCACGGCGGTGATGAAAAGGTGATAGACGGCGTCATGGTGAACGGCACGGCCAACAGTGTCGGCTGGTTTTCCACCGTGGTGCGGCATATCCAGTCGGGCTACTTATACCACTATGCGTTCGCCATCATCATCGGCCTGCTGTTGCTGCTGGGCTGGCCGCTGTGGGCGCTGTTTGGACCTGCTTTATGACGCCGGCCGATTTCCCCCTGCTGAGCCTGGTCATCTGGCTGCCGATACTCGGCGGCCTGCTGGTGCTGGCGCTGTCCGACAAATACGCGCAGGGGGTGCGCGTACTGTCCCTGATATTTGCGCTGCTCACTTTCGTCTTGACGCTGCCGCTCTATACCCGGTTCGACATGGCCGGCGCGGAAATGCAGTTTGTTGAGCTGATTCCGTGGATAACGACGTTTAACATCCATTACCATCTCGGCGTGGACGGCATCTCCATGCCGCTCATTCTGCTCACCAGCTTCAGCACCGTGCTGGTGGTGCTGGCGGGCTGGCGCGTGATCGAATACAAGCTGGCGCAATACATGGCCGCCTTCCTCGTCATGGAAGGCCTGATGATAGGCGTGTTCGCCGCGCTGGACGCGGTGCTGTTCTACGTGTTCTGGGAAGCCATGCTGATACCGATGTTTCTCATCATCGGCATCTGGGGCGGACAGCGGCGCGTGTACGCCACCATCAAGTTTTTCCTCTACACCTTCCTCGGCTCGGTGCTGATGCTGATCGCGTTCCTGTATCTGCACTACCGCACCGACAGCTTCGCCATTCTGGACTTTCATCAGATACAGCCGTTCGATCTCAACGCGCAAATACTGGTGTTCCTCGCCTTCCTGGCCGCGTTCGCGGTCAAGGTGCCGATGTGGCCGGTGCACACCTGGCTGCCAGACGCGCACGTCGAGGCGCCTACCGGCGGCTCGGTGATTCTGGCCGCGATCATGCTCAAGATGGGGGCCTACGGCTTTTTGCGCTTCAGCCTGCCCATCACGCCCGATGCCAGCGCGGCGCTCGACTGGCTGATGATTACGCTGTCGCTCGTCGCGGTGGTGTATATCGGCCTGGTGGCGCTGGTGCAGGAGGACATGAAAAAGCTCATCGCCTATTCCTCCATTTCGCACATGGGCTTTGTCACCCTGGGTTTCTTTATCGCGTTCGATATTTTCCGGAACACCGGCGGTATGCAGGGCGCCGCGCTGGGCGTGGAGGGCGGTTTGATACAAATGCTGTCGCACGGTTTTGTCTCCGGCGCGCTGTTCCTTTGCGTTGGCGTCATGTATGACCGCGTGCACAGCCGCAACATCAGCGACTACGGCGGTGTGGTGAATACCATGCCGGTGTTTGCCAGTTTTATGGTGTTATTCGCCCTCGCCAACACCGGGCTGCCCGGCACCTCCGGCTTCGTGGGCGAGTTCATGGTGATTCTGAGCGCGATCAAGGCCAATTTCTGGTACGCCGCGCTGGCCGCGACCACCTTGATTCTGGGCGCGGCCTATACCCTGTGGATGGTGAAGCGCGTCATCTTCGGCGCGGTCGCCAATAAAAACGTGGCCGCGCTGAAGGATATTAACCCGCGCGAGTTTCTGATTCTCGCACTGCTGGCCGCCGCCGTGCTCGGCATGGGGCTGTGGCCGAAGCCGGTGACCGACGTGATGCATCCCACGGTGCAGCATCTGCTGGAACACATCAGCCAGACTAAACTTTAATTATTGAGGTTCGCCTGATTGCATAACATCCGTGCCTCTTTTAATGTAACGCTCGATAATAAATTTCGTCCGCGCGGAGTGAATCCGTGCGGACGGCCAAAGGGGAGAGCTACTGCCTCTCCCCTTTGGGAACCCCATTGTTAAGGAGTCCGCGCAGAGCGCGGAGTGTCGAATTATGAACGCCGTCACTCACTTCGTCACGCCTGATTTTCTGCCCGCCGCGCCGGAGATGTTCGTGCTCGGCATGGCCTGCCTAATCCTGGTGGTGGACGCGTATCTCAGCCAGAACCAGCGCTGGATCACGTATACCTTGTCGCAGCTCACCTTGCTCGGCGCGGCGCTGCTCACCCTCATGCTGCACCAGACCGAGCCCAGCCTCACCTTTAACGACAGCTTCATCCGGGACGCGATGGGCGGCGTGCTCAAGCTGTTCATCTATCTGGTGACCGGCCTGGTGTTTATCTACTCGCGCGAGTATCTGAAAAGCCGTGATCTTTATCGCGGCGAATACTTCGTGCTGGCGCTGCTCGCCGTGCTGGGCATGATGGTGCTGGTGTCCGCGCACAGCCTGCTGACCCTGTATCTCGGCCTGGAACTGCTCTCGCTTTCGCTCTATTCCATGGTGGCGCTGCAACGCGACTCCGCCGTGGCCTCCGAGGCGGCGATGAAATACTTTGTGCTCGGCGCGATTGCCTCCGGCATGCTGCTGTACGGCATGTCCATTCTGTACGGCGTCACCGGCAGCCTGGACCTCGCCTCGATCAGCCGCGGCGCGGCGCTGTTCACGCCGGGGGAGGCGATGCCCGCGGAGATGCCGGGCGGCAACACGCTGTTTATCTTCGGCCTGGTGTTCGTCATCATCGGCATCGCCTTCAAGCTGGGCGCGGTGCCGTTTCACATGTGGATACCGGACGTGTATCACGGTGCGCCCACCGCGGTGACCTTGTTCCTCGGCAGCGCGCCCAAGATCGCGGCCTTCGCCATGCTCATGCGCCTGCTGGCGGAGGGGCTGGGCGCGCTGCACGGCGAGTGGCAGACCATGCTGATTATCCTGTCCGTGCTGTCCATGGCGGCGGGCAACCTCATCGCCATCGCGCAAGGCAACATCAAACGCATGCTGGCCTATTCGACCATCGCCCACGTCGGATTCCTGCTGCTCGGCATTTTAAACGGCACCCTGAGCGGCTACGGCGCGGCGATGTTCTACACCCTGGTCTATACGCTGATGAGCGCGGGCGGCTTCGGCATGATACTGCTGCTCAGCCGCGCGGGCTTCGAGGCCGACCGGCTGGAGGATTTCAAGGGACTCAATCAGCGCAGCCCGTGGTATGCCTTCATGATGCTGCTGCTGATGTTTTCCATGGCCGGAGTGCCGCCCACGGTGGGCTTCTTCGCCAAGCTGGTGGTGCTGCAAGCCGCGGTGGAGGCGGGGCTGGTGTGGCTGGCCGCGTTCGCGGTGCTGATGTCGGTGATCGGCGCCTACTACTACCTGCGTATCATCAAGCTGATGTATTTCGACAAGGCCGGGCACGACGCGCCGCTTGTCGCGCCGCGCGACATGCGCATCGCGCTCAGCCTGAACAGCCTGGGCATGCTTGCGCTCGGCCTGTTTCCCGGCGCGCTGCTCGCGTTGTGCAGCCGCGTCGTCGGCACGGGCTAGCCGGGCATGTCCGCCAGCCTCCCGGTATGGGTACTGCTCATACTGGCCCTTATTGCCGCAAACTTGCCCTGGCTCAGCGAACGCATCCTGTTCGTGTACCCGCCCAAAAGCGGCGTCAAGCCGGTTTGGATACGCCTGCTCGAATGGCTGCTGATGTACTTCGTGGTAGGCCTGATCGCCCTCGGCCTGGAGCAAAAACTGCATGGCCAGCCGCACAGCCAGGACTGGGAGTTCTACGCCGTGAACCTGTTTTTATTCCTGGTGTTCGCCCTGCCCGGATTTATCTATCGCTACGACCTCAAGTCACTTCTGGACAAATAATTATTCATAAATATATTAATATAATCAATATATTAAAATATATATCTAATGTTTTTTATAGATATAGGCATTGTGCGTATAGCCCGGCCAGGAGCACAATGTAATCATGAGCGGTAAACCCGTTTTCGACAGCGCGGCTTTTCTAAAAACCCTGACCGGCAAACCCGGTGTGTACCGCATGCTGGATGCGCGGGGAGCGGTGCTCTATGTGGGCAAGGCGCGCAACCTGAAAAAGCGCGTAACGAGCTATTTCCACAAAACCGCCGGCGACGCCAAGACACAGAGCCTGATGGAGCAGACCGCCAGCGTCGAGGTGACGGTGACCCACACCGAAACCGAGGCCCTGATTCTGGAAAGCACGCTCATCAAGCAGCACAAGCCGCGCTACAACATTCTGCTGCGCGACGACAAGAGCTATCCTTACCTCTTGCTCACCGACGACGCGTATCCGCGGCTCGCCCTCTATCGCGGCGCGAAAACCACACCGGGACGTTATTTCGGCCCTTACCCCAGCGCCGCCGCGGCGCACGAGAGCCTGCACCTGCTGCAAAAGATTTTCCGCCTGCGCCAGTGTGAAGACAGTTTTTTCCGCAACCGCACCCGTCCCTGTCTGCAATACCAGATCAAACGCTGCACCGCGCCCTGCACCGGGCTCATCAGCCGGGAAGACTATGCCCAGGACGTGCGCCATGCGGTGTTGTTTCTGGAGGGCAAGAGCCGTGAGGTAACCAATGAACTGGCGCGGCGCATGGAACGGGCGGCGCAGGCGCAGGACTTTGAACACGCCGCCATGCTGCGCGACCAGGTGGGGCATCTGCGCCAGGTGCAGGAAACCCAGCACGTGAGCGGGGAGGGCGGCGATCTGGATGTCATCGCCGCCGCGGCCAAGAACGGCATGGCCTGCGTGCAGGTGTTTTATATCCGCGCCGGGCGCAACCTGGGCAACAAGGACTTCTTTTTACGCCTGCCACCCGCGGCGCCAGAACTTCTAAGCGCCTCGCATGAAGACGACGGTGCGCGCACGCTCGCCGCGTTTCTGCCCCAATATTACCTGGGCGTATCTTCCGCCAATGACGACGGCAAAAAAATACCCGCGGAAATCCTCCTCAGCCACGATCTGCCGGAGGCAAAGCTGCTGGAGCGCGCGCTGACGCAGGCCGCCGGCCGCCGCGTCAGGCTGAGCTGCAACGTGCGCGGCGCGCGCGCGGCCTGGCTGCGGATGGCGCGGCTCAATGCCGAACAGGCGCTGGCGTATTATCTGTCGCGCAGCAGCGCCTGGCGCGAGCGTTTCGCGCAACTGCAAGGCGCGTTGCAACTGGACCACATGCCGGAGCGTATCGAGTGCTTCGACATCAGCCATATCCAGGGCGAGGCGGCGGTGGCGTCGTGCGTGGTGTTCGATTTGAACGGGCCGCTCAAATCCGCTTACCGGCGCTTCAACATCGAAGGCGTCACGCCCGGCGATGACTATGCCGCCCTCAATCAAGCGCTCACCCGCCGTTACACGCGCATCAAGCGGGGGGAGGGCAGCGCGCCGGACGTGCTGTTCATAGACGGCGGCAAAGGACAGTTGGCAGAGGCGCGGGCCGTAATGGAGGAGTTACAGATGGAAGGACTCACTCTGGCGGCCGTCGCCAAGGGTCCGGAGCGCAAGCCGGGCATGGAAACCCTGTTTGTGCAGGGCGCCGCGCAGCCGTTACTTCTGCCGCAAGATTCGCCCGCGCTGCACCTGATTCAGCAACTGCGCGACGAGGCGCATCGCTTCGCCATCACCGGCCACCGCAAGCAGCGCGCCAAGGCGCGGCTTGCCTCGCCGCTTGAAGAGGTGCAGGGTATTGGCCCGCGCCGCCGCCGTCAGTTATTATTACAGTTCGGCGGACTGCAAGGCATAGCGCGCGCCGGTGTCGAAGACCTGTCCAAGGTGCCCGGCATCAGCAAGCAACTGGCCCAAAAGGTATACGAGGCGTTTCATTAGACGATGGGCATAGCGAATATCCTCACCCTGGTGCGTATCGCGCTGATTCCGGTATTCGTACTGGCCTTCTATTTACTGCCCGACGCATGGGCCCGTCCCGCCACGGCGGGCATCTTCGCCCTCGCCGCCATCACCGACGGCCTGGACGGCTGGCTGGCGCGCAGACTCAAGCAGACCTCCGCCTTTGGCGCCTTTCTCGACCCGGTGGCGGACAAGCTCATGGTGGCCACCGCCCTGGTGCTGCTGGTGCAGTCCCACCCCAGCGCCTGGTTCGCGGTGCCGGCCGCCGTCATCATCGGGCGCGAGATCGCGGTGTCCGCGCTGCGCGAATGGATGGCCGAGATCGGCAGCAGCGCCTCGGTCGCGGTGTCGCTCGTAGGCAAGTTCAAAACCATCACCCAGATGCTGGCCGTGCTGCTGCTGCTGTTCGGCGACCCGCTCACGCTTTCCCTCACCTTCAGGGCCGGGACAGTGCTGCTCTATATCTCGGCCACACTGACCCTGTGGTCCATGATCGTTTACCTGCACGCCGCCTGGCCGCGCCTGACCTACAAAAAACCCGGTTGAATGGCACAAAATGGCGTCAAACCTTGAACGCTGCACCCATCCCCGTTACAATACCAAACCTCTCATTATTCGCGGGAATAGCTCAGTGGTAGAGCACAACCTTGCCAAGGTTGGGGTCGCGAGTTCGAATCTCGTTTCCCGCTCCATTTCAATGCAGCGATGCGAACGCCACGGGCCATAGGCCTTGGCAGAGAGTCCCGGGCTAGGTGGCAGAGTGGTCATGCAGCGGCCTGCAAAGCCGTGGACGCCGGTTCGATTCCGACCCTAGCCTCCATTTCCCATCGCGCACATCCCAATCCCGGCCCGAGTGGCGAAATTGGTAGACGCAAGGGACTTAAAATCCCTCGGCCTAAACAGCCGTGCCGGTTCGAGTCCGGCCTCGGGCACCATAAAACAATGACCCACCCCGTCTCATGAGCCGGAACGCCGGAAATTTTCGAAGGAGAATAAACGTATGATTCAGGAAACCCTGGATAGAATAGAAACTAAAATAAGAAAAACCAGATTGATGCAGGAGGAAAACAAGGATGAACTGCTGAAACTGGTGGCGGAGCTGAAAAACGAGATAACAGAACTTTCCCGAACGCATCCAGAACATGCCGAAAGCATCGCCGGGTTTGCCGATCTGTCCGCGCACGAAGCCGTGAGGGGCGTGAGAAACCCGCACCTGTCCAGGCTGTCAGCCGAAGGATTGCTGTCCTCCGTGCGCGAATTCGAGCAATCTCACCCGCGGCTGGTTAATATTGTGAATGTTATCAGCAACACCCTGTCAAATATGGGAATTTAAGGCTGGAAAACATAAGTGGTTTTCCATAGGGAGTGTTAATGGAAATAAAAATGACTCACATCCGCTCACAAACGCAGCACGCCAATCTTTCGACAACCCGATTTATTTTTTGGGACGTAAGGCGGCGGTTGCTTTGCATGCTGTCCGCAACCGCATTGTGCCTCGTTCCTTCCGTTGGCCTACCGCAGAAGATCGAAATTGATCTGAGCCCATTTTTGTTTGATGCCGTGCGTGCCGGAGATGCCGGTAAGGTATCGGCATTGTTGGCGCAAGGCGCCGACGTTAATTCGAGAAACGACACCCGGTCAACTCCATTGATGGTCGCGGCCGCCTTGGGCCATGTTGAAGTGGTACGGCTGCTCTTGAAGCGGGACGCGGACGTAAACGCCGCGAATCAGGATGGGATTACCGCGCTTGCGTATGCGGAGGTCTATGGCCATGAGGGCGTCGTCGCCCTCCTGAAACAGCACGGCGCCAAGTGAGCGGGTAACCCCTTTAGGGCGCCGTCTTCCCGCAGGCGCCTTTATGACGCGCGTCAGGCGACGGTTACGTCCTTTTCCAGATATACATCTTGAATGGCGTGTAGCAGTTCCACGCCGTCCTTCAGCGGCCTCTGAAAGGCCTTGCGTCCGGAGATCAGGCCCATGCCGCCGGCGCGCTTGTTGATGACGGCGGTGCGCACCGCCTGCGCCAAATCGTTTTCGCCCGACGCGCCGCCGGAGTTGATCATTCCTGCGCGGCCCATGAAGCAGTTCGCCACCTGGTAGCGCGTGAGGTCTATGGGGTGGTCGGAGGTGAGATCGGAATAGACCTTCTTGTGCGTCTTGCCGAAGTTGAGCGCGGTGAAGCCGCCGTTGTTCTCCGCCTGTTTCTGCTTGATGATGTCGGCCTCTATCGTCACGCCGAGATGGTTGGCCTGGCCGGTGAGGTCGGCGGAGAGGTGATGGTCCACGCCGTCTTTTTTGAAGGCGCTGTTGCGCAGATAGCACCACAGGACGCAGACCATGCCGAGGTGATGGGCGTGACGGAAGGCCTCGGTGATTTCCTGAATCTGGCGGTGGGATTCCTCGGAGCCAAAGTAGATGGTCGCGCCGACGGCGCACGCGCCCATCTCCCAGGCCTGTTCGACGTCGGCGAACAAAATCTGGTCGTAGGAGTTCGGGTAGGTCAGGAATTCGTTGTGATTGATTTTGACGATGAACGGAATTTTGTGCGCGTATTTGCGCGCCACCGAGCCCAGCACGCCGAGGGTGGAGGCGACCGCATTGCAGCCGCCCTCGATGGAGAGCTTGACGATGTTTTCCGGGTCGAAGTAGTCCGGATTGGGCGCGAACGAGGCGCCCGCCGAGTGCTCGATGCCCTGATCCACCGGCAGCACCGAGAGATAGCCCGTGCCCGCCAGGCGGCCGTGGTTGAAGATCGAGTGCAGGTTGCGCAACACCTTGCCGTTGCGGTCGGACCCGGTGTGGACGCGCTCGATGAAATCGGGCCCCGGCAGATGCAGTTTATTGCGCGGGATGGTTTTGCATTCGTGCTTCAGCAGTGAGTCTGCCTCCTTGCCCAAAAGTTGGCTGATACGCTCAAGCATACGGATACCTCCTCATCGGGTCGTGCTGCGGTAATGCGGGTCCAGCCAGCAGCGCGGCAGTTTTTCATCGGAAGGAAAGATCAGTTCATTCTTGTCAAATACCTCCGGCTCCGGCATTTCCTCGCCGGCGTGAAAGCGCCCCGGCACGGATGATTTACAGGGATCGAACAGGGCGTCCACGTCGAGAATCTCCACCATATCGCCGGTTTTTCTGTGCTTCAAGAACATGATATTTTCCTTGGCTAGTGTATCCGGTTAAATCCTACACCTTTTTATACCGTGCTGGCAGATATTCTTGCTCACGCTAACGCAGGAGCAAGCGGCGGCTCGTCCATCAGCGCAACCTGTTCGCGCAGTTCGAGGATGCGGTCTTGCCAGTAACGCGGGGTGTTGAACCACGGAAACGCGGCGGGGAAGGCGGGGTCGCCCCAGCGCCGCGCCAGCCAGGCTGAGTAGTGAATCAGGCGCAGGGTGCGTAACGCCTCGATGAGGTTGAGTTCGCGCGTATCGAACGCGCAGAAGTCTTCGTAGCCGCCGAGTATATGGCTGAGTTGTTGCGCCATGTCGGGCGCCTCGCCGGAAAGCAGCATCCACAAATCCTGCACCGCGGGCCCCATGCGGCTGTCGTCAAAGTCCACGAAATGGGGGCCGTCGTCGGCCCACAGCACGTTGCCGAGATGACAGTCGCCGTGCAGGCGCACGCTGCGCACGTTACCGGCGCGCTCATAGCAGCGCTGTACGCCGTGCAGCGCCTGCGTCACCGTGCTTTCCCACGCGGCGCGCAGCTCCGCCGGGATGAAGCCGTGCGCGAGCAGGTAATCGCGCGGCTCGATGCCGAAGCTGGCGATGTCGAGCAGAGGGCGTGCGGCAAACGGCTGCAGCGCGCCGACCGCGTGTATGCGTCCGATGAAACGCCCCATCCACTCCAGGGTGTTGCGATCCTGCAATTCGGGCGCGCGGCCGCTTTGGCGTGGATAAACGGCGAAGCAAAACGCCTCGAATGTGTGCAGCGTTTGGCCGGCGGCGAGGGGCAAGGGTGCTACGACCGGTATCTCGCGCTCGGCGAGTTGCCGCACAAACGCGTGTTCTTCCAGAATGGCCGCCTCGGACCAGCGCCCGGGACGGTAGAACTTGGCCACCACGGGCGGCCCGTCCTCCACGCCAATCTGGTAGACGCGATTCTCATAGCTGTTCAGGGCAAGCAGACGCCCGTCGCTGCGCAACCCGGCGCTTTCCAGCGCATCCAGCACACAGTCCGGCGTAAGTCCGGCATAGGGGGCGGGTGGTGTATCCTCAGGGTCACTTACCCGCATAGGGTTATAGCTTAGCAGGGTAGCGATGGGGCGTGGCGATCTGGTGTGGAGGACTGGTATACCCACATCTATTATTTAACATAATATACATTATGCGAAGTAATATAAATACATAATAATT
>QZKM01000016.1 GCA_003599485.1 Gammaproteobacteria bacterium | reverse complement strand
AACCCGCCGCCACAGCCATCTGGGCGGCATTAGCCCCGAGGCGTTTGAGGCAGCCTCACAAACCGGTTCGGGGGTGTCCTGAATACCGTGGGAAGCCCAGATCTTTGATTCATCGAAGCGCAGGTACAGTGCGTCGGATTCTTCGTCATAGCGCATTTTCATAGCTTGCCTCTCTGACCCCGGTTAAAATAGACGGTAACAATACGCCAAGGATTCACGGCTACATTATAGACTCCCCGCAATATCCGGTCATCATGCTCGGTGATGCAGCCCAGGCATGACGCAATTCGGGGTCGACTTTGTCCGGTTCCGTCCGCCCTGGACTCTGCAAGACCCGCTCCACCCACGCAGCAGGAATCTTGCGCTCGGCCATCACCGTTGCCGCATGGGCCGTCAACTCGTAGCGAATTTTATCTTGCATGTTGTTTAGTTAACCTGGTGCTCTTCTGGTTGCTTGCCTGCGCGCCTGCCTGTGCGTCGCACGCAGACAGGCCGCGCGCAAGCAGGTACGGCGCCTTGGTGCGCTCGTCGGCCATCTTGAGGAACAGCAAATACGTCAACTGCTCGACGTAGTCGCCATACGACATGCCGTCGTGGCGCAGAACGTTGCAGTAGTTCCAGAGTTTTTGGACGATGGCATTCGATGTCACTACTTTTGTCTCTAAAACTAGTCTTATGGCGTCTTCAAGCACAACTAGCCGATCATACCCAGCGGTCGGATGTAATGAGCACCGCCTGTCTTGACTGATTTCTCAATCTCCTTAAATAGCGTCTGCCATTTATCAATCCACTGGTTAAAGTGACCTCGCGCCGACTCCCAGTCTTTCTGAATCTTTCTTTTGGCGCTCTCAGATAGTCCTTTTTCCAGCAACAAGCCATTCAGTTCGCGCTCGACCTGTTCTGCAAGTCTGGCGGCTTCGAATATCGCCTTCGAGAGGGAGCCGATAAGCAAGAGGGTATTATTACGTGGGTCACCAAGCCTCTCCTTAAGGTCATTCAGCCAATTCTGGATAGCGCCGTGATAGCTGTAGTTCATTCTCAACTTGCCGCTATGTTCATTTGAGCAGCTATGCCAAACATAAAATGGGCTTAACGTATACGAGTACGACATATGGTTGCTTATCTCATCGAGCAACACACTCAACCTAACTGCCTGATCTTTTGACAACCTGGAACGAAACAACCGGAATTTAATTGCTCTTCCTACCCAACCAACCTTTGAGAATAGCCAGGCAACTGCGAGCAGAAGACCGATTGACGACGCTGTATATTTGACCCAGTCTGGCACGCCTTGTACAAAAAGCGCCAACAAACCGAACGAAACGCCTGCTATAGGTAGCAATCTATCGAACAATGGGAGCTTCACCTTTTCTTCCATATCAATTTTCTGAAGTCGCATTCGTCAACCCGAGCGCAAGACGTTGCCGTAGTTTCAGAGTTCTAGAATGGTTTCTTGCTAGCTAGCGTCACGCAACCAATTTTTTTAATGGACGGTCAATGAACGACAACGATGATCGTGCCGGTAACCTTAACCTGTCTGAGAGGAAGAATACCTCGGTGCCTTTGTACGCTGTAGCTGCGTTGTATTGGAGTCCATACAAAAAGCACCTTCGCTGCGAGTAGTACTTCCGGATTTCTGGAGCATTATCATAAGAAGCGACCCAATAGTGTCTGATGTGTCGTTGGATGATCCGCGCGATTCGTTCGTGATCTTCCGGCTTGTAGTGATTTCGATATAACCGATCCGCTTTGTGAAAGTATGGTGGGTCACAGTAAACAAGCGTGTTCTTCGGTAGTCCAGGTATGTACTCCCGAATAAATCTCTCAGCGTCCCACTTCTTCAGCGTAATTGACTTCTTCATTCCCGCGATCGCCTCAATACGTCTGATCAATTCGTTACGCGGGAAGCGCGCGTCCATTTTCCATCGCCCCCCCCTGCTTCAGTCCTCCGATCACGCCTCCCGAAATAATTCCGGATCGATTACATCGATTTAGGTAAAACATACTGAATCCGACATCGATTTGCTCATGTTCGGTTGGTCGCGAGAGAATTTCTTTGTGGCGCCGCCATTCTTCTATGGTCATCGACGCGCGTGATATTCGACGACAAAGCGCCTCTGTCTGTGTTAGGACAGATCGCCAAAATGCGTAAATGCCGGGGCAGGTGTCATTCAAGTGAATATGCGAAACCTTGCCGCTCAGCAGCAGGTCTATTGCGACCCCAGCGCCTCCAGCATACGGTTCCGCATAGTGCCCACCCACCAATTCGTTCTCCTTCATTACTTCAAGGATAAAGGGCGCAAGCTTTTGTTTTCCTCCCGGATAGCGAAGGGGCGTCTTATAGCGACTCATTCAGTTCGTCCTCTAATATTTAACAAGCTATGCAACTACCGATTCATTTCTTCGAGCAGCGGGAAGATATTCCCAAACAGTGTGCTTATGTGGTTCTCATTTATAGAGAACCTAGGGTTGTGAACAAGTTGGTTCATAGATGTGACGGAAAGAATTCCTTCTTTCTTCCCTATCTCGGTCATAGCCCCATGCAGTGCTCTTGTCATTTGCTTGTCGGAGTTGTTCTTCGTTAGATGATTTGTGATGTCTCGTAGAACATCTGCCAGCGCCCTGTCTTCTCCATTCGCCTTCGTGTGTTTGGGGCCACCACTTGCAGCATGATCCATGCAATATGCCTTTGCTGATATTTCGAACATGCTCCTGAGAAGAAAACAAAAAGCATGCGGATGCTTTTCAAGCTTGAGGCTCCGCGCCTCCATTAATAGCGTTACAAGCTTTTCGCGATTGCGCCCCCTTGGGGTGAATTTTTTCAGGGCACGAATTATGGCTCTAGGGTCATCCAAAGACACGGCTTTGGACTGTTTGGTGTTGGTCGCACTCGCACTTCCTTTCGTACCAGTCGTTCCAGCTGCCCCTGTTGAAGCTCCACCTGCAGTTGAAGAGCCACCGGTCTGCGTGGCAGACGTTTTTCCAGGTTTCGTTGACGCCGGGATTCCATATCTTGCCAGACCAAAATCTTCGTTCTTGTCACGTATCGTTTCGAAATCAAGGACCTCTAACCCGATGTCTCTGAGAATGTTCTCAAGCGCAACTCGCAATTTGATCTGGTCTGGGTATTTGTCCGATAGCTCTCGTGATGTTGCTGCTCCGAATCTAGTCGCAAGTCGCTTGATTGCCTCTTCCAGTACTGTTAAAGGGTAGATACCACCCCACCGTTCACTCTGTTGGGGGTAATGTTCTTCCCTTTTTCAAGATACTTTTCTAGAAGATCCAGTGCAGGTTCACTAGCGGCAAGTTTGTCGCGATTGTGGCGTGCTCTCGCTACAGCATTCCATTTGTCACGCCCAGCTTTTTCTCCCTTGCCATGTGTCAGGGTCACAATCTTGTCAACAAACTTGGCTTCCGCCGGACCATAGATCGCACACGGCACATTTTGATTTGCTGCCTTCCACTCTTTGCTCACACCCGCAATCTTTTCTTCAATATGAGAAGGAAGAGCGAATTGGCTGCGACTGATGTAGCCGAAGATCAGTTTTAGAGCACCAATACGGCGATTTCCCTCTTTTACCATCAGATCTTGTTTCTTCTTCCCGTCCTTCAACACAATAATATTCTCAGTCGGATGATAGCCGTCCTCCAAAAGACTCTCCGTCAATGCCCAGAACCAGTCTGGGTTGATCGAGATCATCGCGTGAATCGCGTTTGTTTCGCTTGACTGAGGCACGGTACGAAAGTTACTCAAATCCAACTTGAGTTGTTTTATCGGAAGAAGTTTTGTCGTCGGCATGTTTGTCTTCCTTGCTTAGCAATGAGAAGTAGCGTGTTTTGAATGCGCCGCGGAGTTTCCCCACTTGAACATCACATGAAGAGTCGATTGACGGAGACGTTCGGCGCGCTTGAGGTTAGCGTTGATTTGACCTTCGGTCTCGCCCACAAGCGAGAAACGGCGTTCGATATCTGCGACGATACGTTTACATTCATCCAGCGGTGGCAACGGGATCCGAATAGCTCTTATTCGGTCTTGGCCGATGTTTCTCATTGATTCCTGATTGCCCGTTGCGAGACGTTCAATTTCTTCACGGCCGAAAGTGCTACGAAGGTTATAAAGAACCCACTGCTCCAATCCACTGAGCAGCCGAAAGCGAAGAATCTTGTCGCTCAACATAACATTGCTGATTACTTTCTTGGCGATGACGCAAGCTCCTACTAGCTCGATCGTATTGGCCCTGCTAAAAAGAAAATCACCGGACCGAACCAGCAACTTCTCATTGACCAGCCGTTTGTCGCGGCATGTCTTACTTTCGCTCTCATCAAATTCGCCCCATGTCACGGCGCTAACCTTTACAACCCCAATTTCATCCTTCATTGGTGGCCGCTCTTCACACTTGAAGCTCTTCCCCGCTTCAATATCTGAAAGAATCATTCCGAGAGTCGCCCACACCCACCCCTCCGGCAATTCGGGGAGGTCGGTGGTGTCGGGTACGGCGGGTTCTTTGTATTTGCCCTTGCCTTTCCCGCCTGCCTTGTTGGCGCGGGCAAGCCATTGGCTGCGGCGGGTTTCGAGGATGCGTTGCAGGAGTTGGGCGCCGGTCTCGTAGCTGCAGTCTTCGCGGCGGGCGATTTCTGCTTCGGTTTCGACGAGGCGGCCTTCGACGGCAGCTTGGAGGACGGCGGCTTTGTAGCGCTTGAGGTTGGCCTTGACGCGCTTGAGGTTGGCGACGGCTTCGTCGAGGCGGGAGAATTGTTTTTCGATTTCCGCGACGATGCGTTTTTGTTGGTCGAGGGGTGCGAGCGGGAATGGGTAGTCTTTAAGAGTCGCCGGCTTAACACGCATCAGCGATCCACCCACGCCAGACGCGTTGGCAGCAAGGAAATCGCGTACAGCATCTTGTTTCAGATAGTACGCAAGATATTTCGGCTCGAACGCCTCGTTTGGTAAAAACGTAATCCACTCGGTTGATGCAATCTTCTGGTTCGCCGTGTGCGATGAGACAACCCAAGAACGATTGATGCGTGGGTTGATCTTGCAAAGAAGCACAGTGCCTTCATCGACGATCTGCTTGTTTGAACCGATCTCACCACCCCTCACGATCTCCGGTGCGCCTGTGTCGAGACTCGGGACACTGTACAACTCGAAAGTTATTCCCGGCGTCTTATGGGGTACAATGCCTCTAGAGCGGGTCGCGACAAATTCCCCAAGTGTGGCATTTCGCCAACCTGCTTTGTCGTCTTGGTGGGTTACGGCCTCCGGCCTAACCCACCCTACATTTTTTTGAGTTGTCATGCCGCCAACGTCTCGTTCAATTCTTCAATGATCCTATCTGGTTGGATCGGTGGGTTACGCCCTTCGGACTAACCCACCCTGCATTAACTATTTTACTTGTCTTCCTACGGGCCGAAACCGATGGGGCGTTTCTTTTTCGGCTCCGACGGGGTCATTAGCTCCCGTATGGCGTCGAACACCGCCTTGAACTGCGCGTCATACTTCTTTTCGAGCGCCACGAGCTTGCGGGCCAAGTCCACGTTGGAGGCGAGCATCTGCCGCAGCCGCACGAAGGCGCGCATGATCTCGATGTTGACATGGATAGCACGGTCGCTGTGCAGGACGCTGGAAAGCATCGCCACACCCTGCTCGGTGAACGCGTAGGGCAGGTATTTCCGGTGTTCCCCGCGCCCGGTCTTTAAGGTCACAATTTGTGACCTTAAACGTGTAGCTTCCTCGGCGGTAAGCTGGAACATAAAGTCGTCCGGGAATCGCCCGATATTGCGTTTGACGGCCTGGTTCAAGGCCTTGATCTCCACCTCATAGAGATCCGCCAGATCACTGTCCAGCATCACTTTGTGGCCTCGTATCAGAAAAATTGCCTGCTTGATGCGTTCCATGGGAATGACGACTCCGCCCTTCTCTGGTTTCTTAACTCCCATTGATCCGGCTCCTTATATATGTTTTTGCGTGACTTGTTAGCTGTTGCTATTGATGAAGCCTATTTCGCTTTCTTGAGGTCACAAATTGTGACCTCAAACTTGAGGCGCCAATTTGGTAGCTCATATAGGCCCTTCCGGATCGTTGTCTGAACACAGTCGTGGATCATGGGAGATTGATGTTCCATTTCCTGCGCCTTGTTCCTTACGCGACGAGCTTCCGGTTAAGTTCATCAAGTATCATGCCCAGTCTGTCCGTGAACAACTGATGGGCCTTGCCGAGACCGCCTTGTTGTGAGAATGGCGCGTACTCGAAGTCGTCCGGCTCGATGCTGAGGTTCGCGGCGATGTGGTCGCGGATCATTTCGAGCCATTTCATTTGTTCTGGGGTGAAAGGCTCTGGATTCCCGCCTTCGCGGGAATGACGGCCTTGGGTGGCGAGCCAAGCCTTGAAGTTGGCGTTGACGCGATCGGGGAACGGGATGAGTTCGTTGTCCTGGTGGATGGCGAAGCGCACCAGCGACACGAGATCGGTGAGGATTCGTTTGCCTGCCTGCCCTGTGGGCGCAGGCGAGCCGCTGGCTTTTGATTTTTCCAGCGCTTTATATGCGTTCCATAACTGGGACTCGTTCCAAAGATGCGGCGGCGCAGAAATGCGGTCAGCCAATTCTTGGATGTGCTCGTAGCTGAGGCGGCGCTTTGCATGCGGCATTGAATAGAGAATCTGCAATGCCGTGATTTCGTCCTTGTGGTCCCGGATAAATTTTTCGAACGACTGCACCAGCCCCTTTGTACGGTCTAGGGTAGCTTGGCTGGGTCCGGCTTCGATGACTTGGTCCTGGCTAACATGGTCAATGGTGATTTCGTTCTTTTGCTTGATCTCGATTAACAGGTTGCGCAGGGCCGGGGCGTGCAGCGGTTTGACGGCGTCGTGCACGGCGCGTGCGCGGGCTTCGGCTAATTGAACTTCTGGATTCCCGCCTTCGCGGGAATGACGGCCCAACGTTTCGCCCTCACCCCGGCCCTTTCCCGGAGGGAGAGGGAGAACGGCATCGGGGTCGAGGGATTGGATGATGCGGTGGGCGAGGTCTTTGAGTCCCAGGCCGCCGCTAGCCTGACGGATTTTCCTGTCGTCCTCCGGGCTCAGACGGTGTTCCATGCGCGCCAGGCGCCCGGCGACGGAAGTGAGCACGTCGTCTTCGGTGTTGCCGAAGCTCACGGCCTTGAGCAGGTCGGCGAACGAGACGCTCGGCTTTTTCTCCATCGGCCGGGCGTCGGTCTTGTCCTGCTCGCAGACGCCGACGGCGTCCACGATGACGAAGTGGTCCTTGGCCTTGGCGTCCGGGGTGACGGCCCTGAGGTCGTCGTCCTTGATGACGCGCACGCCGCGGCCCTTCATCTGCTCGAAGAACGAGCGCGACTTGACCGCGCGCATGAACATGACGATTTCCACCGGCTTGATGTCGGTGCCGGTGGCGATCATGTCCACGGTGACGGCGATGCGCGGGTGGTAGCTGTTGCGAAACGACTTGATGAGGTTCTGCGGCGTGTCGCCGGTGGTGCGGTAGGTGATCTTCTGGGCGAATTCGTTGCCCTTGGCGAATTCCTCGCGCAGGATTTCGACGATGTTCTCGGCGTGGTTGTCGTCCTTGGCAAAGACGAGGGTCTTGGGCACCTCGCTGCGCCCGGGGAAGATTTCGCTGAAGAGCTTGTCCTTGAAGGTCTTGACGACGGTGCGAATCTGGTCCGGCGTGACTACCTCGCGGTCGAGCTGGTTGGGATCGTAGGCGAAGTCGTCCTCCAGCTCCTCCCAGCGGGTCTTGCGCGTCTCGCGCTCGCGCTTTTCCACGTAGTAGCCGGCCTCCACCTTGGAGCCGGCCTCGCTGATGGCGGTGCGGATGCGGTAGACGTCGTAGTTGACGTTGACGCCGTCGGCCACGGCCATTTCGTGGTTGTATTCCATCACCAGGTTCTGGTGGAAGAAGCCGAAGGTCTGCTTGCTGGGCGTGGCGGTGAGGCCGATGAGGGTGGCGTCGAAATACTCCAGCACCTGCGCCCAGAGGTTGTAGATCGAGCGGTGGCATTCGTCGGTGACGATGACATCGAAGCTCTCGATCGGAATCGCCGGGTTGTACTCGATCGGCTCGGTCGGGCTTAGCAGGCCGTCGCCATACGGCGTTGCTCGGGTCGCTCCGCTGCTCATTGACTCATCTGTCAACTCCGCTGCTCGCTCGCCTCGCGCCTTGTCTGGCGACGCCCTGCGTTGCCCGTTCCCCCGGAACAGGCTTCCGAGCTGGTCTACGGAGACTTCTTCGAGGTCTTCGGGCAGATCCTTGCCCTTCAGCATCGAGTACATGCGCTGGATGGTGCAGATGCAGACGCGCGCGGTGGTGTCGAGCGTGTTGCTCGACAGGCGCTGGACGATGTACTCCTCGGTGAACTTGAAGTTGTTGTAGGGCGAGGTGTACTGCTGGAACTCCTTGAGCGTCTGGTCGCCGAGGTTGCCGCGGTCCACCAGGAACAGGATGCGCCGGGCACCGGCGAACTTCAGCAGCCGGTAGATGAAGCTGATGGCGGTGAAGGTCTTGCCCGAGCCCGTGGCCATCTGGATCAGGGCGCGCGGGCGGTTCGCTTTAAGCGATTGTTCGAGGTTCTCGATGGCCTTGATCTGGGCGGGCCACAGGCCTTCGGTCTTGAGTGGCGGCAGGTGTTGCAGGCGGTGGAGGAAGGTGCCGCGGCCAGCATCGTAGGTGGCCGCCGCTTCGGCGGCGGCGCTGGCGGATTCGTCGCTGCGCTCCTTAATCCGCCCTACTTCGAGAAAATCGGCGAGGGTTTCGGGGCGGTGAAAGGCGAACACCGGGCGGGAGCGTGGCGACGGATCGAGGCCGTTGGTGAACCGCGTTTCGGCCCCGGTGGATTGGTATGAGAAAGGCAGTGGACTCCCCCAACGCGGCAGGCCACCGGGCAGTCCCTGGACGTATTTGGCCGCCTGGATTTCCACGCCGGTAAGCGTGACACCTTCCTTCTTGGCCTCGATCACCCCGGCGGCCTTGCCATCCACATAGAGCAGATAATCCGCAAAACCATGCCCGGCCTTGAGCGGAAACTCGCGGATGGCGATGCCGCGTCCGGCATGGATGTTGGCTTGCTCCGGCTCAGAGACAATCCAGCCCGCGAGCTTGAGCAAGCGATCAATATTCCCCCTGGCTTGTTGTTCTGGTTGCGGCATACCAGCCTTTGCCCCCGCTCAAGCGTCTTATTTTAACTGAGTTTATGGGCTGAGTTTACGGCCTTTCCAGAGCAAATACAGCACCGGGATCAGGAACAGCGACACCAGCGGGGCGGTGATCATGCCGCCGACCATGGGGGCGGCGATGCGTTTCATGACTTCCGAGCCCGCGCCTGCGCCGATCATGATGGGGAGCAAGCCGGCGATGATGACGGAGGCGGTCATGGCGAGCGGGCGCACGCGCATGACGGCGCCTTCCATCACGGCGGCGCGCAGTTCGATAAGCGTTTTGGGTTGCAGTCGTTTGCAGGCCTGATCGAGATAGACCAGCATGACCACGCCGAACTCGGCGCTGAGGCCGGCCAGGGCGATGAGGCCGACGCCCACGGCGACGGACAGGTTGTAACCTAATAGATAGAGTATCCAGAATCCGCCGATCAGGGCGAGCGGCACGGCGCCGAGCACCATGCAGGCCTGGGTGAAATTGCGGAAACTCAAATAGAGCAGCAGCAAGATGATGGCGAGCGTGACCGGAATGACGTATTGCAACCGCTCCCTGGCGCGCTCCAGATATTGATATTGCCCGGCCCAGGTGAGGGTGTAGCCGGGCGGCAGCTTCAGTTCATCTTGCAGCGCGCGCTTGGCGTCCTGCACGTAGGAGCCGAGATCGCGGCCTTCGATGTAAGCATAGACCCAGCCGCTCAGGCGCGCGTTTTCGCTTTTAATCATGTCCGGCCCGTCGGCGATTTCGATGCGCGCGACCTGGCCCAATGGAATGTGCGCGCCCGCGGGCGTGACTATCGGCAATTGGCGCAATTGTTCCACCGAATCGCGCACCTGTTGCGGGTAGCGCAGGTTCACCGGATAGCGCTCGCGCCCCTCCACGCTTTCCGCGACGTTCATGCCGCCGATGGCGGTGCGCACGACTTCGTGCACGCCGGCGATATTGAGATTGAAGCGCGCGGCGGCGCGGCGGTCTATGGCGATATTGATGTAACGCCCGCCGGTGACGCGCTCGGCGTAGGCCGACGCCGTGCCCGGCACTTTGCGCAGCGCCTGCTCGATTTGTTTGCCCAGGTCTTCGATCTGTTTGAGATCAGGCCCGGCGATTTTCACGCCCAGCGGCGTCTTGATGCCGGTGGCGAGCATGTCTATGCGTGTCTTGATCGGCATCACCCACACGTTGCTCACGCCGGGGAAACGTACTACGCGATCCAGTTCCTGCCTCAGCTTTTCCGGCGTCATGCCGGGGCGCCACTGATCCCCGGGCTTGAACTGAATCAGCGTCTCCAGCATGGTGAGCGGCGCGGGGTCGGTGGCGGTGTCGGCGCGCCCTACTTTCCCGAATACGCTCTTCACCTCCGGCACGGTCTTGATGAGTTTGTCGGACTGCTGCAAGAATTCCTGCGCCTTGCCGATGGACACGCCCGGCAGCAAAGTGGGCATATACATCAAGTCACCCTCGTCCATGTCGGGCATGAACTCGGAACCGAGACGGCTTAACGGCCAGGCGATGCTGAGCACCAGCAGCAGCGACACCACGAGCACGGTCTTCGGAGTGTGCAGCAGGCGGGCGACAAGCGGGCGATAGGCGCGGATGAGCGCGCGATTCAAGGGATTCTTCTGCTCCGGCGCAATCCTGCCGCGGATGAAATAACCCATGAGCACCGGCACCAGCGTGATGGACAATCCCGCCGCCGCGGCCATGGCGTAGGTCTTGGTGTAGGCGAGCGGCGCGAACAGGCGGCCTTCCTGGGCTTCCAGGGTGAACACGGGGAGAAAGCTCAGGGTGATAATCAGCAGCGCGAAAAACAGCGGCGGCCCGACTTCGGTGGCGGCCTTTTGCATGATGGCCCAATGATCTTGCCCTGAATCGCGCTCCAGGTGTTTGTGCGCGTTTTCTATCATCACGATGGCCGCGTCCACCATGGCGCCGATGGCAATGGCGATGCCGCCGAGCGACATGATGTTGGCGTTGATACCCTGGTGATGCATCACGATATAAGCCGCGAGAATGCCGAGCGGCAGGCTCACCACCGCCACCAGCGCCGAGCGCAGGTGAAACAGAAAGGCGAGGCACACCAGGGCCACGACGATGAACTCCTCGATGAGCTTTTGCGTGAGGTTACTCACCGCGCGCTCAATCAGGCCGGAGCGATCGTAAGTCTCAATGATTTCCACGCCTTCGGGCAACTGTTTTTTAAGCTCGGCGAGTTTTGCCTTTACGCCCTTGATCACCTGTTGCGCGTTTTTTCCGGAGCGCATCACCACGATGCCCCCCACCACTTCGCCTTCGCCATTCAGCTCGGCGATGCCCTGGCGCAGTTCCGGGCCGATGCGTATCTCGGCCACGTCTTCCAGCAGCACGGGTGTGCCGTTTTGCGTTATCCCCAAAGGCACGGCGCGCAGGTCTTCGATGCCGGTGATGTAACCCCTGGCGCGAATGAGATATTCCGCCTCGGCCATTTCGATCACCGCGCCGCCGCTCTCCTGTCCCGCGCGCTCGATCGCGTTACGCAGCGCGGACAGGTCGAGGTTATACGCGCGCAGGCGCGCCGGATGCACGATCACCTGATACTGCTTCACCATGCCGCCCAGGGTGGCGACTTCGGCCACACCGGGCACGCTGCGCAACTCGAATTTGAGAAACCAGTCTTGCAGGCTTCTTAGCTGCGCAAGATCATGTTTGCCGCTGCGGTCGGCGAGCGCGTATTCATACACCCAGCCCACGCCGGTGGCATCCGGCCCCAGCGCGGGGCGCGCCTCCCTGGGCAGGCGTTCGGACACCTGATTCAAATATTCCAGCACGCGCGAGCGCGCCCAATAAAGATCCGTGCCGTCTTCAAACAATACGTACACGTACGAGTCGCCGAAAAACGAGTAGCCGTACACACGCACCGCGCCCGGCGCCGCAAGCATGACGGTGGTGAGCGGATAGGTAACCTGGTCTTCCACCACTTGCGGCGCCTGGCCGGGATAAGTGGTCTTGATAATCACCTGCACATCGGACAAGTCGGGAATGGCGTCCACCGCGGTCTTGTTCACCGCATACACGCCCCAGCCGGCCAGAAGGAGCGCAAGCAGCAACACCAGAAAACGGTTGGCGAGCGACCAGACTATGATGCGGGCAATCATGGCGTTTCTCCCGACATGCGCGTGAACGCCGCCTTGAGGCTCGCCTCGGAGTCAATCAGGAACTGGCCGGAAATCACCAACGCTTCACCTTCCTTGAGCCCGGACAAAATTTCCGTCCGCTCGCCCGCCTCCATGCCGGTTTCGACGGCGCGCGGCGCGAACTTTCCCGCGTCCAGGGCCACGATCACACGCCGCCCGCTGCCGGTCTGGATCACCGCTTCGCGCGGGACGGTGAGCGCTTCGCGCGCCTCGCCCGCCGCGATGCTCACCTCGGCGTACATATTGGGTTTCAGGATTTCATCAGGGTTGTCAAAGCGCAGCCGCGCCTTGAGTGTGCGCGTGACCGGGTCTATTTCCGGGTAGAGATAGTCCACCTTGCCTCGCCAAACTTTCCCCGGCGCATCGGCGCTGCGTACTTCCGCCTCCTGGCCCGCGCGCAGCAAAGCCGCCTGTTGCGGGAATATATCCACCTGCACCCACACGCTGGCCAGATCAGCCAGTGTCACGGCCTCGGTATCCGGTTGCAGATACATGCCTGGGCGGATAGCAAGCACCGTCACTACACCGTCCGCCGGGGCATAAAAAGCGACGGCGCGCCGGGGCTTGCGTGTGGTTTCCAGCCGCCTGATCTCCGCCTCCGCCATGCCCAAGGCTTGCAAACGCGCGCGCGCGGCGCGGCGCAACATGGGGTCATCATGCGCCTGGAGATATTCCTGCTGCGTGGTGAGCAGTTTTGGCGAATACATCTCGAACAGGATTTCGCCCGCGCGCACGCGCTGGCCCACGAACTTCACCCGCACGCCTTCCACCCAGCCTTCGCTGCGCACGTGCAGGTGGTGCAGCCTGCCTTCATCCACACCGATGTAGCCCACGGCGCTGACGATCTGCGCCAGTGGCGTGCGCGCAACGCGCGCCGTGCGCACGCCCATGTTGTTCACCACCTGAGGCGAGATGCTGACCGTGGACGCATCCGCGCCCGTTTCCTCTCCCTCGTACACAGGAATGTAATCCATATCCATGTCGTCCTTGGCCGGCTTGTCCGAGGTGATGGCAGGGTCCATGGGGTGGCGGTAAAACAGGATTTTTTTCTCAGCCACTTCTCCCTGGGGCGGCATGGACATGGACGCAACGTACCGCTGCACCAGAGCGCCTGTCACCACGCCGGTAACCACCAGAACTAATGCGAGCAACCAGATTTTCTTATTCATGAGCATCACCTGAAAGATAGATCAAATCGGCCTGGGCCTTGGCGCGTTCCACGCGCAGGCGCAGCGCCTCCAGTTGTGTTTCCAGTAATGTGACGCGCGCGCGCATCACCAGCGTGAAATCCGCGCCGTCGTTCTGATAGGACTTGAGCGCAAGCGCGGCATTCTGCCCGGCTTGCGGAACAATCTCCTTTTCATAAATCGCCACGCTCTCACCCAGACCGTCCCACCGCGCGTAGGCGCTGTCCAGCCGGTGCGTCAACTCGCGCAGCCGGTCGTCGCGCTCGTAACGCGCGGCCTGGGCCTGCTGCTGGCTCGCCGCCAGGCGCCGGTCCTGGCGCCTGGCGGGAAAGAGCGGCAATTCCACGGTTACGCCCGCAGAGAGAAAATCGCTGCGCCCCGCGCCGCGCAGGCCGTAATCCACGCCCACGCTCCACGCGGGTTTGTATTGCTCGCGCACCATGGCCACTTCACTTTCACCCGCGCGCACCGTGGCGTCTTCCGCCTGCAGCAGTGGATGATGTTCCAGTTGCACTTGAAGGCGAGCCTTGCTATCGGGCTCAGGCAGTGCAGGAAACTCCACGGACAGAGGACGGTTCAGCGCAGCATGACCCAGCCATTTGATGAGGTCCGCCTGCGCCGTATCGCGCGCGGTGCGTAACTCGGCCTCGCGTTCCTTAAGTTTGCGCAACTCCAACTCCGCGCCGAGCATATCCTGCGCGCTCGCCAGCCCTGCGCTGTACTGGGACTGCGTGGCCTGCGCCAGTTGTTGCAGCAGCACGCGGCTCTTTTTCACCGTCTCGATGGCGCGCACCTGGTAAAACCATTCCAGCCAACTGAGGCGCAGTTCGTTCAGCACTTTACGTTTTTGCTCCCCGGCGCGCGCGGTCTCGGCGTCGGACAGCGCGCTGCTTTGCGCGGCGCGCTGTTGCAACGTCGCGCCGGGCGGAAACATTTGGCGCACGCCGAGTTGCAGCATGGTCATGTCGTCTTGCGTGGCGTCAAAGTTGTCCGTTGGCAGATTTTGCGCGCCGAGGGTCAGGCTGGGGTCGGGCAATTGCGCGTCGGCAACGGCTTGTTCGGCGTAGGCTTGCGCCTGCGCGCCGTAGCGGCGCGTGAGGGGGTCGCTCTCCAGGGCCAGGCGTTCCGCCTCGGCGAGCGTGAGCGGGAGTGTACTCTCATCCGCCGCCGTGTTTAATACGGCGGCGCACAGCAACAGGCCATATATGGCCGGCAATAGGCAACGCATGTTCGTTCTCCTTGAAAACCGTGCAACAGAGGATTTTTCAAAGGCGAACGATCAAATGCGCAGTATGGGCAACCTCTCCAGCGGGGTAAACGTAGGGGAAAACGAGGGGGGATAAAAAACAGTGCGCTGCCCAGGCACGGCATACGCCCACAACGGCTGCATGACGGGTGGCGTCATGGCATACGGCAACGCCTTGGCCAGAGTGCCGGATTGCTCATCCAGCATCACCGCGCAATGCTGCGCGCTTGCGCAGTCCATGGCGGATGCTTGCGCGGCATCATCTTCTGCAGGGCAGGAGAGGCAGTCTTCCCCCGCCGCGGAAAACGGCTGCGCCATGACGCACGGCAGGGCGATCAGATTCAGCCACAGAACGGCGAGCAACGCGCTCAACGTGCGCCGGTATCGCGTCTGACCGCGGTTCAGATAGCAAAGCATCCGGGCTTTATACCCCGCTGCGCCAGGCTCGTCAAGGCGATGATGCCAAACACTCCCCCACTGAACCCGCGGCGCACACGCCGCCGTCCCACCAGATGACGTGATCCAGTTTCGCGCCCGTGAGATCGGCCCCGCCCAGCCCGGCGCCGGACAGATCGGCATAGGATAAGTCCGCGCCCTGCAAGTTGGCCGAGGACAGGTTCGCGCCCTGCATCTGCGCGCCGAGCAGGCTCGCCCCGCGCAAGTCCGCGTAGCTCAGGTCTGCGCCGCTCAATTGCGCGAAGATCAGGGTAGCGTTCTGCATGCGCGCGGCGCGCAGACTGGCCTGTTGCAGATACGTGTTGTTCAATGTGGCGTAATCCAGCGCGGCGCCCGCCAATTGCGCGCCTTCTTTGTGACATCCGTCCCAGTTGACGCCGGCAGCGGCGGCAGCATCGCACTGTATCTCGACCGTATCAAGCGGCGCGGAATAGCGTATCGCCAGCCACACCACAGCGGACAGTATCGCGACGCCCATCAACAACTGCGGCCACACCCGCTCGCGCGGCGGCGCGGTGCTGTGGCGCACAAGCGGCGCGGCTTCCGCCTGCGTCCCGGCGTGAGACAACAGCGGCGCATGGCGCCCATAAGCCGTATTGAGCAGCACCTGCAAGCGCGCAGAGGGTTGCGGGAGATCGCTTGCGGGCCGTAACAGCAATTGAGCGAATTGCGCCAGTTCACGCACCTGGCTCCACTGTTTTTTATCCCGGCTTAACACATCCTCTGCGGTGAGCTCGCCTCTCAGAATATAGCGCCCTATTACTCCGGCCGGGAACGGTCCGCGCACCCGCCCGCCGTTTTGCATGTACCACAAATGACACACGTTGCCTTCCCGTGCGCCGCCCCTGACTTGCCGCGTCTGCCGCATATTCATGCCCGTTACATGCAAATTCCTTTCCAAATCGCGGGGTTGACTCACAGGCGCCGCAAATCAACTCTAAAGATTACGCACCGACCGCCGTTACCATAGGTAATCCAGACCCGGCGTGCGCTCATGTTCGATTTCCTCAAAAAATCCCTGCCCCAGCGGGCCGATAAGAGTCCGGCCGCAGCCACCGGGCTTACGCAGCAACTGCAACAGACGCGCATCCTGCTGGTGAATAACAACCGTCCCCAGTCCTTGCGCATCAGGACGCTGCTCAACAGCCTTGGTTGCCACAATATTGGCGCCTGCAATACTGACGAAGTCTGGCCGCGTCTGCAGCAAAGCGTCCTGAACGGCGTGTGCAGCATTGACTTGCTGCTGCTGGACATGCAGCAGAGCATCGAGGACAACCATGCGCTGTGCCGCAAACTGGGTAATCACGCCCTCTATGATTCTATTCCGGTCATCATGATCTGCGGCGAGCCAGACTGGAAAAATCAGATAATGCGTGTCACCCGTGAGACCAACGCCACGCATGTGCTGTGCATGCCGATCCGCGGCGTGGAGCTGGCCTCACACCTGGTCTCGGCCATGTTTCTCAAACGCGAGCGAGAACAACACAAATGGCGCGCGCTGGAACTGCAAAACGCCGCGGCGGAATCCAGGGTGCATGAAGCGCGCCTGCACTATCTCGCCGCGCACGACGACCTCACCGGCCTGTACAATCGCCGGCGTCTGGAGCAGATGCTGGAAGTCGCGGCGCTGCGCGTACGCGTCAAGACTCGCCCCGGCGCGCTGTTATATATAGACCTGGATCAGTTCCGCCTCATCAACGACATGCAGAGTCACCAGATGGGCGACAGGCTGCTGGCCGCCATCGCCGACCTGCTGCGCCGCCAATGCGCCTATGACCATACGCTGGCGCGCATCAGTTCGGATGAGTTCGTCTTGCTCATGGAAAACACCACTCAGGAACAGGCGCTGGCCGGCGCCGAGGCGCTGCGCCGCAGCCTGGATAAATTTCATTTTGAAACCCGTGAACGCAGCTACCGGGTGAGCGCCAGCATCGGCGTCGCCATGCTGCAACCGGACGAGTATATAGACGCGCACACCCTGCTGGCGCGCGCCGATCAGGCGTGTTACGCGGCCAAGACGCACGGCCGCAACCAGGTGCACCTCTACACTCTGGAGGACCGAAGCGTGCATTTACTGAAGAACGACGCTCATTGGGCGCCGCTGATTCAGGACGCGCTCGCCAACGGCAAGCTGCACCTGCAGTTTCAGCCCATCATGGAGGTCAACGGAGGGCGCATGACGCACTATGAGGCCCTGGTGCGGATGCAGGGCCACTCCAATCAACTGCTGCCCCCCGCGGAATTCATTCCGGTGGCTGAACGCATGGGGCTGGTGCATGAGATTGACCTGTGGGTCGTCACGCAGGTGCTGGACCTGCTGCAACAATTGCAGCACAGTTCCCCGGAGCTGGCCCTCAACATCAACCTGTCCACCAAGGTGCTGCAAAATCACCGCTTGCTGCCGCTGGTGCGTGACAAGCTGCAACAGAGCGGCGTCAATCCGCGCAACGTGGTGTTCGAAATCACCGAAACCGCCGCCATCGCCAATCTCCCGCTCATGCGCGACATGGTGCAGCAGTTGCGCGATCTGGGATGCCGGTTCGCGCTGGATGATTTCGGCGCGGGATTCAACTCGTTCAATTATCTGAAGCACTTCCCCGTGGATTATCTGAAGATTGACGGCAGCTTTATCGTCAATCTGGCCGGCGACCCGGCGGATCAGGCGCTGGTCAAATCCATGATCGAGATCGCTCGCCAGCTCGGCAAACGCACCGTGGCCGAATTCGTGGAAAACGCCGAGACCCTGGAACTGCTCAAGGAGTATGGCGTGGACTATGTGCAGGGCTACCACATCGGGCGGCCCCAGGCGCTGCTGTACCCGGCCTGAAGAGGCTCTGAATAAGTCAGGGGTTTCTGCGGCACAGGGATGTGCCGCCATTTTTCAAAAACGCTTTATGTGCTTGAAAAATATAGCAAAGCGAAAATGACACTTTTCGCTTTGCGAGTTGAAAAAGCCCATGGAAGGGCTTTTTCAACAACCTGTTAAGTCGCGTTGCGCGCGGTCGCGGCGGAGGTATCCTTGCGGTGGTGCATCAGGGCGATGAGCTCCGCCTCGCCGCGCGCCAGTCCGCAGGTGGCCACCAGTTCATCCACGTCCGCACCCTTGCGGGCAAGCCGGATCGCCGGTTCATAATGCGGGTGCATCGTATCACGCACCGCCGGTTTCTTTTGCTGCTCGCCAAGCCGGCGCAGCCGCTGCTCCAGCTCCACCAGGCGCGCATCCACGGCCGACATGTGCTCGCCCCGCTCTTCCTGCGCCGCCGTGGCGAGGGCTGGCGCGGAATGGCGCGCCACAAGTTCTTGGCAGCGCCTGTGCGCCGCGCGTGACCTCGCCGTGACGGCGAGCGCCCACAATACCGCGAACAAGGCTATGACCAGCAGTATCGGATCACTTTGCATAATATCGTCTGACTACGCGTATTCATCTATGTGCGGATCGCCGTCCCCGCCCTTGCCCGGCGCGTCATGCGCCGGTTTTTCCGGTGGCGGTCTGCCGGACGGCGGTTTTCTATCACCCTGCTGTTTGCTGGGTGACACCGGACGGATCGGCCGCCAGGCGGGTATCTCATGCACCTCGGCGTTCATGTCCGTCCCGCTCCCGCGCCCCCTATAACGAACTGACCTCTTTCCACTCTTGCGCGGAAAGCAGTTTGTCCAGGTCCACCAGGATGAGCAGCTCGCCGTCGCGGCTGCACACGCCCTGTATGAAGCGCGCGCTGTCGTCGTTACCGACGTTGGGCGCGCTCTCGATCTGCGAGGCGTGGATGTCCACCACTTCGGCCACGCTGTCCACCAGCAGGCCCATCACGTGCCCGCCGGTTTCAATGATGACCACGCGCGTGCCATCGTCCATGTCGCGCGGCGCAAGCCCGAAGCGCTGGCGGGTATCCATCACCGTCACCACGTTGCCGCGCAGGTTGATGATGCCGAGCACGTAATCGGGCGCGCCCGGCACCGGAGCGATATCGTTCACGCGGATCACCTCCTGAATCTGCATCACGTTGATGCCGTAGGTCTCGTTGTCGAGACGGAACGTCACCCACTGCAGAACCGGGTCTTTGGCTGACTGTGCTGCATGATTCATGGCTTGTTCCTCGTTTCAGGCCGCGTCAAAAATGGGGCATTGCTGCCGATGCCTTGATTTGTGCATAAAATGTGCCAGTCTTCGCCGGTTTTAATGGGTGAATCCGCCGGCAGACTTGCGTTCTATCCAGCGCGCAAGCGGCTCCATATCGAGCAAGGCGCACATCCGGTCACTGACTATGCCGCTCAGCCACGGTTGTGTTTCCGTGCCGCCGTTGCGCCAGCGCACCCGTTCGGGGTGAACCGTGACGATACCGCTCACCGACTCGCACGCCAGACCCCACTCGCGCGAGGCGCTGAGCACGATGCTGTGCGCGGCATGCGAACGGGGGCGGGCCGCAGCGCGCGGGCGCAACAGCGGCAGCGGGTCCAGCACCCTCACCTGTTTGTCCAAGTGCGAAAGCAAGCCGAGAATGTGCGCCGCCTGCGCGGGAAGCGTAGTAAGCGGCGCCCAGGGCGTCACGCCGCCCAGCCCGTCCAGGGGCGCGGCCAGGTGAAACCCGCCCGCCGTGAACAGCAAACAGGCGAAAGGCTTGGAGGGACGCGCCGGTTGAACGGCCAGCGCCGCATCCGGTGTTAACCCGGCGCCGGGAACCTGCTCCGGCATGTCGCGCAGCAGGGCTTCGAGATAGACCGTCAGCGCCAGCTTGGGCGCCGTCAAGACGGGGGCGAGATTATCCTGCATAGGCCGTCATCGCCGGCGGGGTCATCCGCGGCGTCCTCGCGTGCGCCACTTCCTGCACCGCCATGGAGGGAGCCAGCAGATGATCGAGCAGCGCGTTATAGGCAAGCGCGCCACGCGCAGCGGGCTGGTAACTGGAGAGTGGCGCGCCAATGCGGCTCGCTTCACGAAACCGGGTATCCACCGGGATCTCGCCGTTCCAGCAGTTCTCGTCATAGCGTTCGTGCAGGACGCGCAAGGCATCCTGCGCCGCGCGCGTGCGCCGGTCATAGAGGGTGGGCACCAGAATATATTCAAGCGACGATGCGCGCGCGCGCTGAATCATGGTGAGCGTGCGCAACATGCGTTCCAGGCCCTTGAGCGCCAGAAACTCGGTCTGCACCGGAATCAGAAGCCGGTCGCAGGCGGCGAGCGCGTTGACCATCAACACTCCGAGCACCGGCGGGCAATCCAGCAGCACCGTGTCGAACAGGCGCGAAACCTGCACCAGCGCCCGCGTCAGCACCAGACCCATTCCATCCGCGGCGCCGCACTGGCGATCCAGCGTGGCCAGCGCGGTGGTGGCCGGGACATAGTAAAGCCGCGGGAACCGCGTCGTCTGCACCAGACCCTTGAGCGTCGGCGCCGCGGAATTTTGAAACAGACCATAGACGCCCGTCGCGCCGTTATCCGGATCACCGCCGAAATAACTGGTGAGCGATCCGTGCGGGTCCAGATCCATCAGCAGGGTCTTGTGTCCGCGCGCGGCCAGCAGTCCGGCGAGCGTGATCGCGCTGGTGGTCTTGCCCACCCCGCCTTTCTGGTTGGCTACGCTCCACACGCGCATCAATGCGCCTCCTGCTGCCGTGGACGCACTGCGGAAACAGGCGCTGGCATGGGTAAATTCAGTTGTACCGGCGGCGCCAATTGTATCGGCGGCGCAATGCCTGGTATCATGCGCCGCGCGGCAACGGGTGGCGCGGGCGCATCGGCCGGGCGCACTGCCGCCCCGGTTTCTGCGGGCGCCTGGTAAATCACTTCCGGGACGGATGTTTCCACCGCGGTGTAAGGCGTGTTGACGCGCACGTCCGGCGGGGCGGCTTGCTGTTGCACGGACTCCGCCACGGGCGCGGCCGGTGTTTCAGGCACGATGGCGACGGCGGGCGCCGAGCCGACGGGATCATGCTTCGCGGGACTGGATGCGGCTGGAACAGGAACACCGGCTGTCACGCGCCGTGTCTCATCGGGTATGGATGCTGGCGAAATGACAGTGGCGGGAGGCGCTGTATTCACCCCGCCCTTGTCCTCTGCTACCGGCGCAGCGGTCTCCGGCGCGGCGGCGATGCCCGAAGGGGGCGGCGTTTCGCGCCGGGCCTCCGGCTGTATCAGTTCTGGATGCTCCGCCTGCAAACTGCGCTGCAACGTGTCATCCGCCAGGATCAACAGGCTCACGCGGCGATTCTGACTGCGCCCCAGCTCGGTTTCATTGTCCGCCAGCGGTTGATATTCGCCATAGCCGATGGCCGCCAGCCGCTCCGGCGCGACTCCAAACTCTGTCAATAGATGTACTACGCTCGCTGCCCGCGCGGCGGAAAGTTCCCAATTGGAGGGGAACAACTGGCTGTTGATCGGCTTGTTGTCGGTGTAGCCACGCACCTCGATGGGATTGGTGAACTGACTCATGATTGCGCCCAGACGCTCAAGCACCGGGAGCGCCTCGCGCTCCATGCGTGCGCTGCCGCTCCCGAACAGGATGCTGGATTTGATCTCCACCTCAAGCCAGCGCTGCTTGTCGTCACGGCGCACCGCCACCAGTTGCCGTTCAATCAGCGGCGCCATGGCCTGCTCGATCTGCCCGGCGATGCGCGGCAAGTCCTGCTCCCCGGCGTGCGCCTGCTTGGTAAACGGTTGATTGCTGGACTCGCGCGTCGGTGTTTTACTGGGCACGCGCTGCGTATTGAACGGCGCCAGCGAGTGCGGTTCCTGCGAATTTGGGACGGTAATAGTCCTGGAGTCGTGCTGGGGCGACTGAGATGGGGCCGCCCTGTCCGGGGCACCCGCCTGTATCGGCACCATGCTCTTGGGCGCGGAACGGAACGCCGCCACCAGGGAATCCGCGAGCACGCGGTATTTCCCCTGGTTAAGCGAGGAAATGGCGTACATCACCACGAAAAAGGCGAACAGCAGGGTGATGAAGTCGGCGTAGGACACCAGCCAACGTTCGTGATTGACGTGTTCTTCATGTTTTCGTTTGCGCGCCATATTAAATCAGGGTAAAGGTACAAGGGGAAAGGGGGGAACCTGTATCTTTCCTTTTCCCTTTACCCTTTGCCCTTTTCCCTGTAATTAATGCATATACCCCTGCAGCTTGGTCTCGATATTGCGCGGATTCTCCCCCTGCGCGATGGAGATGATGCCTTCCATGATCATGGTGCGGAATTGCGTTTGATCGTGCACCAGGCTCTTCAGCTTGCTACCCATGGGTATAAAAAAAAGATTGGCCAGACCCACGCCGTAAATGGTGGCGACGAACGCCACCGCGATGCCGCCGCCGAGCTTGGAGGGATCGGCGAGGTTGCCCATCACGTGAATCAGGCCCATTACCGCGCCGATGATGCCGATGGTGGGGCTGTATCCGCCCATGCCTTCGTATACCTTGGCCGCCTGCGTGTCGTAATGCTCCTTGGCGTCCATGTCCACTTCCAGTATCTTGCGGATCACTTCCGGTTCGCTGCCGTCCACCAGTAGTTGCAGTCCTTTGCGCGCGAACAGGTCCGGCTCCGACTCGGCGATGGTTTCCAACCCGAGCAAGCCCTCCTTGCGCGCGGTATTGCTCCACTTCACGATCTTTTCGATGGCCGCCTTGCTCTGCTGCTTGGGCGGCAGTACGATCCATGAAACTATTTTGAGCGAGCGCAGGAAAATCCCGAGCGGGGTCTGTATCAATATCGCCCCGACTGTACCGCCCAGCACGATAAGTATCGCAGGCCCGTTGAGCAGCGAACTGAGATGCCCTCCCTCCAGGGCCTGTCCGCCCAAGATGGCGATGAAGGCCAGCGCCGTTCCGATGAGCGTCAATATATCCATGCGTTACACCGCCTCGGCCAGGCAGGCTCCGATTTGCGCGAGCGGGACCACTTGATCGGCGAGGCCCGCTTCCACCACCGCCATGGGCATGCCGTATACCACACAGCTCGCCTCATCCTGCGCCCAGATCGAGGCGCCGCCCTGCTTGAGGCGGCGCGCGCCTTCGCGCCCGTCGGCGCCCATGCCGGTGAGTATCAACGCCAGCACCGGGCCGGGGCACGCCTGGGCGAGCGAGGTAAACGTGGTGTCTATGCATGGTTTGTAAATTTCATTGCCCAGTCCCTTGGTGATGCGCACTGCCGTCGCGCCGTTACGGCCTTCGATCATCATCTGACAGCCGCCCGGCGCAAGCAGCGCGGCGCCGGGCGTGAGCACATCGCCGTCCTTGGCCTCCCTGACCGTGATCGCGCACAATTGATTAAGCCGCTCGGCGAAGGCGGCGGTGAAATTCGCCGGCATGTGCTGCACCAGCAGCAGCGGCAACGGAAAATTCGCCGGCAACGCGGTAAGTATCTTCTGCAGCGCCACCGGTCCGCCGGTCGAGGTGCCGATCGCCACCAGCTTGTAATGCGCGCTGCCGTTGCACTTGATGGCGCGCGCGGCGGGCCCATGAGCGGGCGCGCCGGATGACGCGGCGGCGGAACGGGCATGGCGCAGACCCTGCTCACCCAGGGTGTGCACACGCTCGCACAACAGCCGCTTCGCCGTATCGCGATCCTGCGCGATGTCTTCAAAGCGCTTGGGGAGAAAATCCAGCGCGCCCGCCTCCAGCGCATTCAACGTGGCCTGCGCGCCTTCGGTAGTGAGCGAGGAAAACATCAGCACCGGCGTCGGCCTCACGGCCATGATCCGGCGCACCGCGCTGATGCCGTCCAGCAGCGGCATCTCGATATCCATGGTGACTACGTCGGGCTTGAGCGCGAGCGTGCGCTCCACGCCTTCGGCGCCGTTGGCGGCGGCGCCGATCACCTTGAGCCTCGGATCAGACTCCAGCATCTCCGTGACGCGGCGCCGGAAGAATGCGGAGTCATCCACAACCAGTACGCGCACTGTCATGAGTCTGTTCCCTAGGCGGCCTTGCGCGCGTAGGCCTTCATCAATCCCGGCACGTCCAGTATCAGTGCGATGCGCCCGTCGCCGGTGATGGTGGCGCCGGCCAGACCGGGCGTGCCATGCAGGGCGGCGCCCAGCGGCTTGATCACCACTTCTTCCTGCCCCAGGAGCTGGTCCACCACGAAGCCCACGCGCTGGATGCCGTAGTTCACCATCACCACATGACGGCAGCCGCCGGTTTTGGACGCCGGCGCGTCGTGCAGCAGCCAGGGATTGAGGTAATACAAGGGCAGTGCGTGATCGCGCACCATGATCGTGGGCTGGCCGTCTATGGTATTGGTGCGGCTCAAGTCCAGATCGAATATCTCGTGCACATTCATGAGCGGCAGGGCGAAGATGCGCGCGCCGACCATCACCATCAGCGTGGGAATGATGGCGAGCGTGAGCGGCACTTTAATCATGAAGCGCGTGCCTTTGCCCTTTTGCGATTCGATTTCCACCGTGCCGTTCAATTGCGCGATGCGCGTCTTCACCACGTCCATCCCCACCCCGCGCCCGGAGATATCGGTGATCTCGCTCTTGGTGGAAAAACCGGGAAGGAAAATCAGGTTGTAGCAGTCACGCTGCGTCAGGCGTGCCGCGGCCTCGGCGTCCATCAAGCCCTTTTCCACCACTTTGCGCCGCAGCACCTCGGCATCCATGCCGGCGCCGTCATCGGCGATGGTGAGCAGGATATGGTCGCCCTCCTGCTCGGCGGCCAGAATCACCGTGCCGGCGCGCGCCTTGCCCGCCGCCGTCCGCGCCTCCGGCGTCTCCACGCCGTGATCCACCGCGTTGCGCACCAGATGCACCAGCGGATCGGCCAGCGCCTCGACCAGATTCTTGTCCAGATCGGTGTCCTCGCCCTGTAGTTCCAGGGTGACTTCCTTCTTCATGCTGCGCGAGATGTCGCGCACCACGCGCGGGAAACGCCCGAATACCTTCTTGATCGGCTGCATGCGCGTCTTCATCACCGCCGTTTGCAAGTCGGAAGTGACCAGGTCCAGCGTCGCCACCGCCTGCGCCACCTCCTCGTTATTCAGTCCGCTTTGCAGGCGCACCAGCCGGTTGCGCGACAACACCAGCTCGCCGACCATGTTCATGATGTCGTCCAGGCGCTTGGTGTCCACCCGCACCGAGGTTTCAGCCGTTGCCTGCTCCTGCGTTTCAGCCTTGACGGGCGCGGGCGCTGCGCCTTTCGGCTTCTCCCGCGCGGCGGCAGGCCCCGGCGGCGTGATTTTGCGCCCGGCCGGGCCGTGCAACTCATCGAGCAAGGCGTCGAACTCCGCATCGCTGATTTCATCGGCCTTGGCCGGCTGTGTCTTGTCCTGCTGCGGCTCCGCCGACTTCGGAATTGACTGCAACTGGTCGAGCAGCGCCTCGAACTCGCTATCGGTGATTTCATCGCCCTTGGGCGGCGAAGCCGCCCCGGGCTTGTCCGCGCCGGCCGTGGCGTTGGCCTCGGACGCCGGCGGCGCAAGCGTGTCGAGCAACTGCTGATAAACCGTATCGTTCGCCTCGCCTTGCTCCGTCCCGGCGGAAGTAGCCTTACCGTGACCCGGCGGCGCATCCGGTTTGGCGAGACCGTCAAGCTGCGCCAACAATGCGGCGTCGGCGTGCTCCGGGTCGCGCCCGGCGCGCACCGCGTCCATCATCGCATTGACGATATCGAGCACGCGCAACATCACGTCCATGAGTTCCGCGTCCACCTTGCGCGCGCCCTGACGCAGCACGTTGAATACGTCCTCCGCACGGTGACAGACCTCGACCAGGGGCGTGATATTCAGGAATCCAGCTCCGCCCTTGACGGTATGGAATCCGCGGAACACGGCGTTCAGCAAATCGCTGTCGCCGGGGCGCGCCTCCAGCTCCACCAGTTGCTCGCCCAGCTTGTCCAGTATCTCGCCCGCCTCGACCAGAAAGTCTTGCAGGATTTCGTTATCGTCTTCCATCGGGCCGGACCCTTGGCTGTTAAAACCCCAGACTGGACAGTAAATTGTCCACGTCATCCTGATTGGCCGCTACATCGGTACGGGCGTGAGAATTGATCTGCGGGCCCTCCAGTTCGTGCTTGTGCGCACCATTCACGCGCACCGGCGCCATGCGTTGCCCGGAAATGCGCACCAGCTTGACCAGGCTTTCTTCCACGCCCTGCACCAGCGAAATCACCCGGCGGATAATCTGGCCGGTGATGTCCTGGTAGTCCTGCGCCATTAACACATCGGATAAATGCTGGTGGGTCATGGCGCAGTTCTGTTCAGCCAGGTCGAGAAAGTCAGCCACTTCGCCCGACAGCACCTTGAATTGTTGCGCGTCCAGCTCACGCCGCAGCAGGCGTTGCCATCTGTCCTTGAGCGCGCCGGCCTTGTCACGCAGGTCATCCGACAACGGCAGGGCGGCCTCAACCGAAGTCAGTGTGCGGTGCGCCGCCTGTTCGGTCATGCTGATGACGTAGTTCAACCGTTGCCTGGCGTCAGGTATGTCCTGTTCGGCCAGTTCGGCGATGCGCTCATCGAAGCGGAAGCTGTTCAGCGACTCGTGCAGTTCGCGGGTAAGCTTCCCGACCTGCTGGAACAGGCCGGACTCGCGCAGCTGGCTGATCTCGTCTATCAACTGCTCCGCCTGCTGCATGTCTCCCGTCTCCATTTGCTGCACCAGGGCGCGTGCGCGTGTCAGCAATTGTTGCCTGTCCAGTACTGCGTCCATTAGACGTTTCCTTAATTGTTAGAAATGCGGGGCTAAGCGCTTGCCGTTGCTTCGATACGCTCAAATATCTTGTCTATCTTCTCCTTCAGCGTAACTGCTGTGAACGGCTTGACGACATAACCGTTCACGCCCGCCTGCGCCGCCTCCACGATCTGGTCGCGCTTGGCCTCCGCGGTCACCATCAGCACCGGCAGCTTGGCCAGCTTGGCGTCGGCGCGCACCGCGCGCAGCAGGTCTATGCCCTGCATGCCTGGCATGTTCCAATCGGTGACCAGAAAATCAAAGTCGCCGTTCTGCAGCATGGGCAGCGCGGTGTTGCCGTCGTCCGCCTCGCTGGTGTTATTGAATCCGAGATCGCGCAGCAGATTCTTGATAATGCGCCGCATGGTGGAGAAGTCATCCACAATCAGTATCTTCATGTTCTTGTCCACGCCCTGCCTCCTTCCTGACTCTATGTCTGTTCCCGCCGAGGTGTGTGCTGCTTGTTATGACCCTCATCCCGCTCATGCAGCCGCGCGCGCAGGCGCAACAGCGCCTGGCCGTGTATCTGGCTCACGCGCGACTCGGTGACGCCCAGCACTTCGCCGATCTCACGCAGATTGAGCTCTTCGTTGTAATACAGGGCGATCACCAGGCGCTCGCGCTCCGGCAGATCCTCCACCAGACCGGCGAGATGCTGCTGAAAATTGATGTTCTGCAGGTGCTCGAATGGACTGGGCCCCTGATCCGCGATGGGCAGTTCGTCATCCTCGTGCTTGCGCAGGTCCTCGAAACTGAAGATGTGGCAGGTCATGGCGTCCTGCAGAAACTGCTGGTACTCGTGCAAGGCCATGCCCATAAACTCGGCGATCTCATGATCGCGCGCATCGTGTCCCAGGGTGTTTTCGATCTCGCGCACCGCCTGCGCCACTTCACGCGCCTTGCGGTGCACCGAGCGCGGCGTCCAGTCGCTCTTGCGCACTTCATCCAGCATCGCCCCGCGGATGCGGATACCCGCATAAGTCTCGAAACTGGCGCCGCGCTTGGCGTCATATTGCTTCGCCGCCTCCAATAGTCCGACCATGCCGGCCTGAATCAGGTCGTCGGCCTGCACGCTGGGCGGCAAGCGGCTTATCAAATGGTAGGCGATGCGCTTGACAAGCGGCGCGTGACGCGCGACCAGTTCTTCCTGCGCGCCCGGCTGGGTGGAGATATAAAGCGCCACGCTGCTCATTGCGTGACCTCAGGCGGGCTCATCACCGTGCTGTAGCGCGCGCGCAGAAAACGCTCCACGAAAAATTCCAGTTGGCCGGAAGGTCCGGCGGCCATGGGCCAGCGTTCCGTGCTCCGCGCCATCTCCTTGAAGGCCAGCGCCGCGTGGCTGCGCGGGAACATCTCCACCGCGGCGCGTTGACGCTGCACCGCCTTGCGCAGATCATCGTCATGCGGCACAGCGCCCATGTATTCCAGCACCACGTCGAGAAAACGGTCGGAGGCGCGCACCAGCTTCATGAACAACTCACGGCCCTCGCCGGGGTGGCGCGTCATGCTGGCGAGAACCCGGAAACGCTGCCTGCCGTGCTCGCGGCTCAGCAGCTTGATCAGCGCGTAGGCGTCGGTGATGGAGGAAGGCTCATCGCACACCACCACCACGATCTCCTGCGCGGCGCGCGTGAAGTTAATCACGTTGCCGGAAATGCCGGCGGCGGTGTCTATCATCAGCACGTCAAGATTTCCGCTCAGCTCGCTGAAGGCGTGCACCAGGCCGGCAATCTGCATGGTGTTGAGCTGCGCCATGCTTTGTATCCCGGAGGCGGCAGGCACGATGCGCAAGCCCGCGGGACCCGGCAGGATGATCTGCTCCAGGCTGCGCTCCCCGTTCAGCACATGCGACAGATTGTGCGCGGGATTGAGTCCCAGCAGCACGTCCACGTTGGCCAGGCCGAGATCGGCGTCCATCAGCAGCACCTGTTTGTTGATCTGCGCCAGCGCCACGGCGAGATTAACCGATACATTGGTTTTGCCCACGCCGCCCTTGCCGCTGGTTACCGCGATCACGCGCACCGGACGCGGTTGCGCCATGCGCCGCAATCCCGCCGCCTGGTCGTTATATCTGTCAGAGTTGAGCATGCGCCAGCTCCCTGCCCAGGTATCGCTCCAGCGTAACGTCGTCCATGGAGGCCCCATACTGCTGTTTCATGGTGACGCAGCGCACAATCAGGCTATGCGCACGCGCCGCCTGCAAATCCTCCGGCACGCGCTGACCATGGCTCACATACGCAACCGGCAGTTGCCGCTCAATGGCGAACGACAGCGCCGCGCCCAGTTGATTCGCTTCATCCAGCTTGGTGAAGATGCAACCGCTCAGTTCCACGGCGCGGTAGGCGCGCGCCACCTCGGATAACACAGGCCCCGGGCTGGTCGCGGCCAGCACCAGATAGCTCCGCAGCGGCGTATGACCGTGTTTCAACAGCGCGAGCTGCTGGGCGACGCGCCGGTCGCGCGGGCTCATCCCGGTGCTGTCTATCAGCACCAGGCGTTTGCCTTTCAGCTCCTGCAACACCGTGTGCAGTTCATCGGCGCTGTTCACCATATGCACCGGCACACCCAGGATGCGGCCGTAGATCATGAGCTGTTCGCGCGCGCCGATGCGGTAGTTGTCGGTGGTCACCATCGCCACCGAGTGCGCGCCGTGGCGCATCGCGAAGTGCGCGGCGAGTTTCGCCACCGTGGTGGTCTTGCCCACCCCGGTGGGGCCGATCAGCGCCGCCACGCCACCGCGGCTCAGAATGTCATCGCCGGTCACCGGCAGTTTATGGGCCAGCAGCGCCAGACTGTGGCGCCAGGCCCGTTCAAATTTCACGTCTTCCGGCGCCGCGCCGGCCATGCGTTGACACAGCGCCGGGCTTAAATCGAGATCCATCAGATGCCGCATCAATTTGGCGCGCAGCGGATGACGCCGCCCCATCTCACCCCAGGCGAGACCGGACATCTGCCGTTCGAGCAGCGCGCGCAGCGATTTCAATTCGCGCCCCATGGCCAGCATGGCCGGGTCCTGCGCCCAGATGATTTTCTGCCCGGCGTCCGGTTCGGACGCGGCTTCAACAGCCGTCCCGGACACGGCGCGCGCGCCGGCTTCCCGGGCGGGCTTGCGTTTGGCTTCCGTGGACTTGCGCGGCAAGCCGCCCATGCCGTTGACCAGCGACTCGTCGTAATCCATGGCCGCGACGATCTCGATCCCGCCCGACGCCGGCTGGTTGGACAGGATCACCGCGTCGCTGCCCAACTCTTCACGCACCTGGCGCAGGGTTTCGCGTATATCCTTTGCGAAAAAGCGTTTGATCTTCACTGGTTGCTCTCCGTCTTAAATTTTCAGCTGATGGCCAGGCGCAAAAACCCGGCCAAGTCTTTCCCGCCTGTCATTCGCCGCTTCGCGGCTCATTCAACCGAACCGATGCTCTACAAAACAAACCTTTGCAATGCCGTCCATGGCTCAACAGCCCAGCCACAATAACCACCGGCCAGGCCATCCATGGCCTGTCGTTCGCCGCTTCGCGGCTCACCCAACCGTCGCCACCACCCGTATCTGCTGGTTGTCGGGTATCTCCGGGTATGACAACACGTGCAGCCCCGGAATACGGTGGCGCACAAAACGCGACAAAAATTGCCGCAACGCCGCCGTGGTAATCAGCACCGGGGTCTGGTTGGCAAGCTCTTGCCGCCTCGCTGCATCCGCGAGGCCTTGCTGCATGCGCTGGGCCAGACCCGGCTCGATGCCAGGCCCTTCAGTCATCTGTAATGATTTCTGCAATATCTGTTCCAAATCCGGCCCGAGCGCGATGAAAGCAAGCTCCGGCGCGCCGCCGTTGATGTGCTGCATGATGGACGGCCCCAGTGCAATGCGCACCGCTGCGGTGAGCGCTTGCGGGTCCTGGGTTCTGGAGGCATGCTCCGCCAGCGTCTCGGCGATGCGGCGCAGGTCGCGTATCGGGATGTTCTCCTGCAGCAGGTTTTGCAGCACGCGCTGCACCACTCCGAGCGACAACACCTTGGGCGTGAGTTCCTCCACCAGCTTGGGCGAGGTCTTGGCCAGATTGTTGAGCAGTTGCTGCACGTCGTCGCGCCCCAGCAGTTCCTGGGCGTGGTTTTGCAGCAAACTGTTGAGATGGGTGGCCACCACCGTGCTGGCGTCCACCACGGTGTAGCCTTGCGTTTGCGCCTGATCGCGTTGCGCGGGCTCGATCCACAACGCCTCCAGACCGAACGCCGGGTCTTTGGCGGGCAGGCCCGGCACGCTGCCGAATACCCGCCCCGGATTGATGGCCAGTTCGCGTTCCGGATACACCTCGGCCTGCCCCACGGTGACCCCCATGAGTATGATGCGATAGGCGTTGGGCGCGAGGTCCAGGTTGTCGCGGATGTGCACCGGCGGCACCAGAAAACCCAGTTCATGGGAAAGTTTCTTGCGCACCCCCTTGATGCGCGTCATGAGCTGTCCGTTCTGATGTTTATCCACCAGCGGAATCAGGCGGTAGCCGACCTCAAGGCCGATGATATCCATCGGCGCCATGTCTTCCCAGCCGAGATCGCGCGTTTCCGCCGGCGCGTCCGCAACCGGCGCGCTCGCGGGTTGCAGCGCCGCTTCACGGCGCCGCTCCGCGATGAGGTAGGCGCTGCCGCCAGCCACCGCGGCCAGGGTGAGGAACGCGGCGTTGGGCATGCCCGGCACCAGTCCCATGACGCCCATGATGGCGGCGGCTACGCCCAGCGCGCGTGGATTGCCGAACAACTGGGCAAGGATTTGTTCGCCCATGTCCTGCGCGCTGGACACGCGCGTCACCATGATGGCGGCGGCGGTGGACAGCACCAGCGCCGGAATCTGCGCCACCAGTCCGTCGCCGATGGTGAGCAGCGTGTAATTGTGCAGCGCCTCGCTGAAGCCGAGACCGTGTTGCCACATGCCGATGGCGAACCCACCGATCAGATTGATCAACACCACCAGTATGCCGGCGATGGCGTCGCCGCGCACAAACTTGCTGGCGCCGTCCATTGCGCCGTAGAAATCCGCCTCCTGCGTCACCTCGGCGCGCCGCTGTTTGGCTTCTTCCTGCGTAATCAACCCGGCGTTGAGATCGGCGTCTATGCCCATCTGTTTGCCGGGCATGGCGTCCAGGGTGAAGCGCGCGCTCACTTCGGAGATGCGCCCGGCGCCCTTGGTGATGACCACGAAGTTGATGATGACCAGAATCACGAACACCACGATTCCCACGGTGTAGCTGCCGCCCACCACGAACTTGCCGAACGCCTCGATCACCTGCCCCGCCGCGTCGCCGCCGGTGTGGCCATGCAGCAGCACCACGCGCGTAGAGGCGATGTTGAGCCCCAGGCGCAACAGGGTGGCGATCAGCAATACCGTGGGGAATACCGCGAAATCCAGCGGACGCTGAGCGTACACCACCACCAGCAGCACCACCAGCGCCAGCGTGATATTAAAGGTAAACAGGATATCCAGCATCAGCGGCGAAAGCGGCACCACCAGCATCGCCAGCACGGTAATCATCAACAGCAGCGCGCCCAGGCCGCTGCGGCTCAAGCCGCGCAGTGAAATCAGTGTGTTTGCTCCGGCCATGAACTAATCCTCCCCGGCATCGCGCCGCAACTCATCCGGAATGGGCATATCCGCAAAATCCGGCGCCGCCGCCTCCCGCACCGCCCCTTCCCGCGCCGCCTTGCGCAACTGATAGACATAGGCCAGCACCTGCGCCACGGCGTGATACAGCCCGGCGGGTATCTCCTGATTAAGCTCGGTGCTGTAGTAAAGCGCGCGCGCCAGCGGCGGGGCCGAGAGCAGCGCCACGCCTGATTCCGCGCCCAGCGCGCGGATCTTTTCCGCCACCGGGCCGCGCCCCTTGGCCACCACGCTGGGGGCGCGCATCCTGCCCTGGTCATAGCGCAGCGCCACGGCGTAGTGAGTGGGGTTGGTGATGATGACGTCCGCCTTCGGAACTTCGGTCATCATGCGCCGGCGCGCCATCTCGCGCTGCACCGCGCGTATCCGGCCTCGCACTTCGGGGTTGCCGTCCGTCTGCTTGAGTTCGTCGCGGACTTCCTGACGCGTCATCTTGAGTTGCTTCGCATGCTGCCAGAGTTGCAGCGGGATATCCGCCGCCGTCACCACGCACAGCGTGGCGCTCACCGTGAACAGGCTCCAGGCCATGAGTTGCACCGTGTGCGCCACCGCGCTCTCCACCGGCTCATGGCCGAGTCCCAGTATCGGCGCGGCGTAATGCCATAGCAGCCACAGCGTGGCGGCGCCGGTCAACGCCAGTTTGAGCAGCGCCTTGGCAAGCTCCCCGGCGCCGTGGGCGGAGAATATCCGTCCCAGTCCCTGCACCGGATTGAGTCTGTTCGCCTTGAACGCGCAGGCCTTGGTGCTGAAAGACCAGCCGCCGACAAACAGCGGCGCCAGCAGCGCCACCGCGCACAGCAGCAGCAGCAACGGCGCCATGGCGGCCAACGACGCATACAGCGCGTGCAGCAGGGATTCGCCCGGCGCCGTCACGCTGAACGCCTGGGCGCGGTCAAGTTGCAGACCCCGCCGCAACACGTCCAGCAATGCCCGGCTTAAGTCCTGTCCCAGCCACAACAGCCCGGCCGAGGCGGCAAGCAGCATGGCGAAGCTGTTCAGCTCGCGCGAGCGCGGAATCCGTCCTTCCTTGCGCGCATCATCAAGGCGTTTTTGCGTCGCCGGTTCATTGCGTTCCTGGCCGTCATTGCGTTGCATGGTTCAGTATCCCAGGGTGATTTCCTTTAACAAGCCAAATACGCTGTCCATGAGCACACCCAGTTGCATGACCAGACCCGGCACGGTGAGATACACCGCCACGAAGCCGAGCAGCATGAACACGAGAAACCCCACGGCGAAAATATTCAACTGCGGCGCGGAGCGGGTCAGCACGCCAAAGCCGATGTTGGCCAGGAGCAGCGCGGCCACGGCGGGCAAGGCGATGAGCAGCGCCCCGCTGAATATCTGCCCGGTCCAATTCAGCAGCGCCCACAGTCCGTCGCCATCCAAACCCCGCACCGCGATCGGCAGGGTGCGGAAACTGCCCGCCAGCACCTCAACCAGAATCAGATGGCCGTTGAGCGCCAGAAACAATAACGTCACGGTAAAGGTGTAAAACTGGCTCAACGTGGGTACCGCCACGCCGCTCACCGGATCATTCACCGAGGCCAGCCCCAAGCCCATGCTGAGCGAAATGACCTGGCCGCCGAGCACGAAGGCCTCGAACACCAGTTGCAGCGCAAACCCCATTGCCAGCCCGATCAGCACCTGCTGCGCCACGATCGCCAGCGCCGCGGCGCTGAACAGTTCCACCTGCGGCGGCGATTCGCCCATGGGCGCAATGACCAGAGTCAGCGCCACCGCCACCGCCAGCCTGAGGCGCATCGGCACGCCGCGCATGCCGAGCAGCGGCGCGGCAGTGACCAGCGCCGCGATGCGGAAAAACGGCCACAGGTAAGAACCGGCCCAGGCGGCAATTTCAGCGCCGGTAAAGTGCATGGTTATCCGATAAGACCGGGAATGCTCTCGATCAGGTTGCGCGTGTAGTTCACCATCAGTTGCAGCATCCACGGCCCGCCAATGACAAACACCAACGCCGCGGCGATCAGCTTGGGAACAAAGCTCAGGGTCATTTCATTAATCTGGGTGGCGGCCTGGAACACACTCACCAGCAAACCTACGATGAGCACCGGCGCCAGCAGCGCGGCGAGCAGCAGCAAGGTCACCTGCATGGCCTGCTGCATGAAGACGATGACAGTTTCCGGCGTCATGACGCGTGGCTCCCGTTATGTGTAAAAACTGGAAGCGAGCGTGCCCACCACCAGGGCCCAGCCGTCCACCAGCACAAACAACATGATCTTGAACGGCAGCGAAATCACCAGCGGCGAAAGCATCATCATGCCCATCGCCATCAGCACGCTCGCCACCACCAGATCAATCACCAGAAACGGGATGAACAGCAGGAACCCTATTTGAAACGCGGTCTTCAGTTCGCTGGTGATGAACGCCGGCATCAACAGGGTGAGCGGCACATCCTGCTCCGACTCCACGCCGTCCCTCCCCGACAAGCGCGTGAACAAGGCGAGATCTCCATCGCGCGTCTGGCGCAGCATGAATTCCTTGAATGGGGTAACCGCTTTTTGCAGCGCGGGTTCGGCCTGTAACCGGCCGCTCATATAGGGCTGCACCGCATCCTGATAGGAGCGCTCAAACACCGGCGCCATGATAAACAAGGTAAGAAACAACGCCAGTCCGATCAATATCTGGTTGGTGGGCGCCTGCCCCGTGCCCAGGGCCAGACGCAAAATCGCCAGCACGATGATGATGCGCGTGAACGACGTCATCATCATGAGCGCCGCGGGCAGCAACGTCAGCGCCGTCATCAGCGCCAATATCTGGATGCTGAGCGTATAGGTCTGGCTGCCGTCCGCGCCGGTGGTCACACTGAACGCGCTCAGACCCGGATCGGCCCACGTCGCGCCCGGTAACAGAAAAAGTGCGATACGCAGCAGATTCACGGCGCCGGATTCCCCGTACGCAAGCGGTTCAAGCGCTGCGCCAGATGCTGCGCGAAACCGCCCGCCTGTTCCGCGCCTGCCGTAACGGGCAGCGGTTCGTCCAGCACATACAGGGTTTGCACGCGCCCCGGCGCTACGCCGAGCAGAATCTGTTTGGAACCGGCCTGCATCAGCACCACACGCTCACGCTGTCCCAGCGACACTCCTCCTATCACGCGCAGCGCCCCATGCGTCGCACCGGTCAGATGGGAAAAGCGGCGCAGCAGCCAGGCCGCCAGCATGATCGCCGCCAGCACCAGAGCCAATCCCAGCGCCATCTGTATAAAATTGCCGAACGACACCGGCTCGGCCGGCAGGTGCGCCGCGCTCTCACCCGCGCACGCCCATGAGAGTGGGATGAAGCACAGCGCGCCAGCGGCGCTGAACCGGTTTGCCAACATGTATCGCATCGGTTACTTGAGCTTCTTGACGCGTTCGGCGGCGCTCACCACGTCGGTCAAACGAATACCGAACTTTTCATTCACCACCACCACCTCGCCATGCGCGATCAGGCAGCCGTTTACCAGCACGTCCAGCGGCTCGCCCGCCAGGCGGTCCAGCTCGATCACCGAGCCCTGATTAAGCTGCAGCAAATTACGGATGCTGATTCTGGTACGTCCGATTTCCATGGCGATGGTCACCGGGATATCCAGTATCACTTCCAGATTCTGCTCGCTGCCCGCCTGAGTCACGGCGCCGGACTGCAAGTCCTGGAACTGGGCGCGCGCATAGCTGTCTTTCTCCGCTACCACCGCCTTGTCTTGCGGCTGCTCTGCCGCCGCCTGTTCGGCCAGCGCCGCGTTCCAATCGTCCGTTCCGCTACCGGCTGTTTCCGTTTGCATAAATTTCTCCTGACTGCCCTGGATTAATGTACCGGTGTACCATGCTTGACCGGTTCGGCTACCTTGAGCGCATTGTTGCCGCGCGCCATACCGTAGTGACAGCGAAACATAGGAATGTCCTCCGCGCACAGCGTGACCAGCGGCGGCAGCTCAACCGGAATCACGTCTCCGGGTTTGAGGTGCATCAACTCACGCAAGCTGATCTGCGTGGTAACCAGTGTGGAACTGACCTCCAGCTCCGCCTCCTTCATTTCCTCACGCAGTGAATTGGTCCAGCGCTCATCCAGTTCCGCGCGATCGCTTTGCACGCCGGCGTCCAGCAGTTCGCGGATCGGTTCCAGCATCGAGTACGGCATGGTGATGTGCATATCCCCTCCGCCGCCTTCCAACTCGATGCGGAAGCTGGTCACCACCACCACCTCGCTGGGACTGACGATGTTGGCGAACTGCGGATTCACCTCGGAATTCATATATTCGAACTGCACCGGCATCACCGGCGACCAGGACTCCGCCAGATCCTTATACGCCTGCTGCAAAATCATGTGGATGACGCGCAACTCGGTAGGCGTGAACTCACGTCCCTCGATCTTGGCGTGAAAACGCCCATCGCCGCCGAAGAAATTGTCAACCATGATGAACACCAGCTTGGGGTCCAGTATGAACAGCGAGGTGCCGCGCAGCGGCTTGACGCGCGTCAGGTTCAAACTGGTCGGCACGAACAGGCTGTGCACGTATTCGGAGAATTTGATCATCTGCACCTGTCCTACGGAAATCTCCGCCGAGCGGCGCAGCAGGTTGAACAGGCTGATGCGGAAATAGCGCGCGAAGCGCTCGTTGACCATCTCCAGCGTGGGCATGCGCCCGCGCACGATGCGGTCCTGATTATTGAAATCATACTGAGTCAGTTCGCCGTCGTTGACCGGCTTGTCGTTGTCAGTCTCAACCGCGCCGCTGTCTACGCCCTTGAGCAGCGAATCAATCTCGTCCTGGGATAATACGTCGCTGATCGCCATGGCCGTTATTGCATCACGAATCCGGTGAAATACACGGCCTCCACGCCGTCCTTGCCGGTCTGGTCCTTCAGCACCTTCTGAATTTCGGCCAGGCTGTCGGCGCGTATCTTCTCCTTGCCTTCGCGCGTGATGAGATCGGCGTAGGTCTGGCTGCCCAGCAGCAGCAGGATGCTGTTTCGGATCGCCGGAGTGTGCGTCTTGACCGTCTCAACCACCTGAGGGTCGCGCGTCATCACTTCCATGCTGACCTGGAGAAAACGCACGTGCGTTTCGTCCGCAAAGTTCACTACAAATGGCGGATCAAAGGCGTAATATTGCGCTGGCGCGGGCGGTTCTTTTTTCTTGCCCGCCTTTTTGCCCTTGGCGCTCTTGCCGTTCGGGGACGCTGCCTCGCTCTCCGCCGCCTCGGCGCCGGAAAGCCAACTGGTCAACTTTTCCACATTGCCGGTGAGAAACAACGCGCCCGCGCCGATGCCGCCGAGCGTCACCAGGCCCAGCGCTGCCCACAGGATAATTTTCTTCAGCGAGCCCTTTCTGGGCGGAGCCTGCTTATCGGTGTCCAGCTCCAGGTCTTCGTCGTTTACCACCGCAGCCTTTGCCATTTCATCTCTCCACGCCGCACTTCCATGAGGTGGGTTTGCAAGAGCTATGCCATCCGTGGCAACGCCCCGGATGGCGGGTAAGACCGCGTGGCCGCGAGACAGGGAGTATTACGGGTGACAGCGCATTGACGATGCGCTTACAGCAGGTGGCGGGATTTCGACGTGTTGCCTGGGCAACCCGCGATCAAAACGGCGGTGCTGATTTTATAGGCAGGTGTTTACAAACGCCAATTGCCGCCGGCAAGCCAGGCGCGCAACTCTGTGGCGGGCATAGGCTGGCCGATGTGGTAACCCTGGATATAGTCGCAGCCCAGGCTTTCCAGCAAATTCATCACCTCGGTGGTCTCGACGCCTTCGGCCACCACCTCAAAGCCGAGATTATGGCCGAGGTCAATGGTGGAGCGCACGATGATCGCGTCGTTCTCGTTGCGCGCCATGTCCAGCACGAAGGATTTGTCTATCTTGAGCGTATCTATCGGCAACTGCTTGAGATAGGCCAGCGATGAATAGCCGGTGCCGAAATCATCAATCGAGATGGCGACGCCCATGGCGCTCAGCTTGCCGAGTATCTCCTGGGCGCGCGCGATGTCCGCCATCAGCACATTCTCGGTGATCTCCATTTCCAATAACGCTTCGTTGCCTGAATATTCACTCAGGGCTTCGCGCAGCATCTCGACGAAACGCGGCGATTGAAAGGTGCGTGGCGACACGTTGACGGCGATGGGCAGCTCGATATCATCGGCGCGCCAAGTCTGCGCCTGGGCGGCGGCGTTCTTCAACACCCACTCGGTAATGGAATTGATGAGACCGGTTTGCTCGGCGATGGGCAGGAACTGATCCGGCTCCAGCAGTCCCATCTGCGGATGGCGCCAGCGCAGCAACGCCTCTACACCCTGCACCCGGCCGCTTTTAAAATGCACCTTGGGTTGATAATACAGTTCCAGTTCACCGCGTTGCAGCGCATGGCGCAGGCTGCTCGACAACTGCAGGCGCTGCGCGGTGTTGGTATCCGCCTCGGCGTTGTAAAACAGATGGCCGGTATGGCTGCCCTTGGCGCCGTACATGGCGATATCGGCGCGCCGCACCAGGGTATCCACGTCGTGGCCGTGCTCCGGATACACGGCGATACCGATGGAGGCGCCCAGATAAATTTCATTGTCCTCGTGCCACAGCGGCTCGCTGAAACAGGTCAGGATATTCTCGGCCACCTTGCCCGCGTCCTGCGCGCCGTTTTTCACGTCCGGCAGCAGGATGGCGAATTCGTCTCCGCCCAGGCGCGCCAGCGTGTCGGCCTCGCGCAGCGCAGTGCGCAGGCGCTGGGCAATGGCGTACAGTATTTCGTCTCCGGCTGGATGGCCCAGGGTGTCGTTGATGATCTTGAAGTGGTTGAGGTCCAGAATCATCACCGCCACCTGACGCCCGCGTTCGCGGCGAGCGGCGGCGATGGCCTGCGTGACCCGGTCATACCACAGCATGCGGTTGGGCAGACCGGTGAGCGTGTCGGTGGTCGCCAGGCGGCGCAACTGTTCGCGCGTTTCCTTGGAATCGGAAATGTCCTCCATCACGCCATCCACGCGCACCACCTTGCCCTGCGCGTTCAAAAACGGGTGGAACACGCGGCTGAACCAGCGCTCGCCGCCACCGGGGGCGCGCAGCCTGCTCTCCACCTCGACGCGCTCGCCTTTCAGCGCACGCTGCCAGGCGCGCTCCACCAGTTCACGGTCGGCGGGTACGGTCCAGCCCAGGCAGGGGATGGGCATCTCCGCTGCAATGGGGCAAATCTGACGCGAGGTGGGGCTGACATAGAGCAGGCGATTGTCCATCACGTCCACCGACCACAGCAGTTGGGGAATATTCTGCAGCATGCTCTGCACCTGGCCTTGCAGTTCATCCACCCGGTCCTTTTCCTGATGTAAAGCGGAAAATGCGCAGCTCCAGTAACCCTCCAGCAGCATACCCATGTCGCGGAACAACAGCTTGGTGACGGCATCCTCCAGCGCGGCGCGGTGCGACGCCTCAATGGCGTTGGAACTCGCCATGATGGTTTGCAGATGATCCAGGTACAGCCAGTACGCCCCCATGATCCACACCGGCTCGATGTTGTAACGGTAGTGCACCTCGCCGATGTGGATCATGTGCGCGGCGGACTCCGCATCTACATTGCCGGAAAGCAACTCGACCAGATGTTCCGTTTGTCTTTTGACCAGGTGCTCAATGTGATTGCCTTGCGCCTGATAGGCTTCCAGCACCTGCGCCGTGGCGGGAAAGGCGAACAGGTAGTCGTAAAAAACGCGCGCAAAACGCTCCCTGCCCTGCAGCAGCGCCTCGCGGTAGCGCGCCAGGATGGTGAGATCATTCTCGTTGATGTGAAGGAATTGCAGAAACTGCTGATTAAGAGCGGGGGTCTCTTTACGCGTGCTGCCCTCCCTGTTTTTCTGGACGAACTGTCCCTGCATGCCGTCTCCGGGGTTCGGACTCTAAAATATTAAAGTCTAACATAATTTTACCAGTTAAAATCAACCCGGTGGGCGCCCCGCCCCCCATTTGGCGCGGCCTACACCTTGAACCGCCCCACCACCGACTGCAGTTGCGCGGCGAGCTGGGCCAATTGGCCGCTGGCCGCCGCGGTCTGTTGTGAGCCATTCGAGGCTTGGCTTGCCACCTGGCTGATACTGACGATATTGCGGTTGATCTCCTCGGCCACCGCGCTCTGTTCTTCGGCGGCGGAGGCGATCTGGGTGTTCATGTCGGTGATGGTGGA
>QZKM01000046.1 GCA_003599485.1 Gammaproteobacteria bacterium | reverse complement strand
GGGCAAGACAAAGGCCGCGGTTTTGCCGGTGCCGGTCTGCGCCGAGGCCATCAGGTCGCGGCCCGCCAGCGCCGCCGGAATGGCCTGGCTCTGGATTTCAGTGGGGGTGGTGTAGCCGCTCGCTTCGATGGCGCGCAGCAGCCTTGCATCAAGATTTAATGATTGAAATGACAAAATAGTATCCTCATCCGCAGTCCACATGCGGATTTAAAAAGTAAATAAAAATAAACCGGTGCTTAACGGATTGCGCCGAACTGTGTGGCGAACTGTTAGGGGCGGGCGCCGCAGTGGCTGGGGATGACCGCCAGGTTCCTTAAATACATCATACGTCACTAGTCAGGAAACCTGCGGTATAAAACCGGAGAGAGATCAGAGACGCGTAGGCTCCATGCATCAAGACTGCATACATGGAATTTTTACATTATACACAAAAATGGCCCCGGGGGCCACATTCAAGCCGGAGATTCCTGTTCAACCCGTCAGCAGGCGTTGCATCTCTTGTACCTGTTCGGCGGTATCTTCCATGGAGACTACGCTTACATCGGTGCTGATGCCGAGCTTGGCGAAGGCGGGGATGGCGTTCCAATCCAGGTGAGTGTGCGGGTGATCCGTTCCGATATGGCTTTGTAAATTGGCGGCCAGCACCACGTCTGCGCAGTCCGCCGGTTTATCGGGCCGCCGTTGCAGGGTCTCATGCTCCGCAGCCGCAGCGACCAGCTCCGGCGTGAACCCCCACTCTTGCAGGATGACCTTGCCGACCTCGCAGTGCATGCGGCGCACCACGTCGAGCAGCGCGGATTCATCCTGGAGCAATTCCGGGTACTTCTCGACGCGCGTCAGGATGGGCAGCGCACCGATGTCATGAATCAGCCCCGCAAGCAGGGCTTCTTCCGGTTTGATCCGGGTGAAATGCGCCGCGAGCGCGTAACTGATGGCCGCGACCTGAGTGCTGTGTTGCCACACGTCCTTGAGCAGCTTTCTGGTTACCGGCGAGCGCGCCTGATAAAGCTGTTGCATCACCAGGCCGATGACCAGATTGCGCACCAGTTTACCGCCCATGCGCGCCACCGCCATTTGCACGTTGTCCACCGGCGCGCGCCCGCGCAGCATGGCGCTGTTGGCCACTTGAATCAGGCGCACGGTGAGCGCGGGGTCGCTGGTGATGACCTTGGCGATTTGACTGCTGCTGGTATGCGGATCATCCACCATGTTGCGCACCTTGAGCGCAATCTCCGGCAGGGTGGGGAGGGTGAGCCGGTTGTGGTGGATGTCATCCAGCAGCGTGGCGAGAAATTTGTCTTCGGCGGCAGCGAATACAGTGGCCATAATTTTGTGCACCCCTCTTTCCCTTTCTATCGGCACGGAAGGGCATGACATGAGGGTCATCCAGGATTTTTTTCAGCGCCGTTGAAATACAGCAGTGCGCCGCTGGCGCTGAAAAGGTGCACGTTGTCCGGACTGACCTGGCTGATTTGTATCACGGCGAGAAGTTCAATGTCCCCCGATGGAGAAGTTTGCGCGCTGATGACTTGGCCAATCTGCGTACCGTCGCGCCCGTATAAGACGGCGCCGGGCCGTGGCGCGGTTCCAGACCGGATTGACGCGCGATATAAACGCCGTTTCACCTCGCCCAGGTGGCGCGTGCGCGCCACGATCTCCTGGCCCGGATAGCAGCCCTTGGTAAAGCTTACCGCATCGAGTACGTCGAGGTTGAGCATTTGCGGAATGAACTGATCCTGCGTGGCGGGGTGCAGGGAGGGGAGGCCGGCGCGGATGTCCAGCAGCTTCCAGGGCGCGCCGCCTGTCTGCGCGCAACGCGCAGGCAGGCCCGCGGGTGTCAGCGTGGCCTGTTTGCGCGCAACGCGCAGGCAAGCGGAGAGCGTTTCCCACGCCTCGCGCATGGCGGGGCAGGGGCCGGTCAGGAAAAAGCGCGGCATTGGATCCGGCAGGCGCACGATGCTGATCTCTCCGCTCCGGACCACGGCGTAAGGCGCATCGGGCAAGGCGCCAAACCGGCTGGACAGGCGTTCCGCGCCTTGAGCGCCGGCGACGCCGGTTTGCGGCAGCGCGTCGCTGACATCGGTCAGCGTGACCTGCGCCCGCAGCACATACAGGCGCAGGCGTTTTAACGTGCCGGCCAGAATTTCCCGCGGCAGTTGCAGGTAATAGGCGTCATCGCGCTGGAAGACAAGCATCAGCGCCAGCACCCGGCCTTGTGCGCTGCACCAGGCGCTGAGCTGAGCGCGGGTTGCGCTGACCGCGCTTAAATCATTGCTCAACTGGCCCTGCAAAAAATCGAACGCGTCCGCGCCGCGCGCCTCAATCAGGCCGAGGTGCGAGAGGTCGGCGATGATATTGCCCGGCACTGCCGCCTCCAGCTCGGTCTGCGGCGCGCCGAAGTGTTGCACGCTGTCCTGCTCAATGAGCGCGCCGCGTGCCTGTAAAAATGTCCGCCACTCAGGATGCATACCTTATTCTAACCCGGTGCATACGGCTTGACAGGGGAGCAGATGCCAAGCACTCTTTTGTGATGTCTTGCATTCCTCTCAATCTCGAATTACGTCCGTCACGCATGCTCGCCGCGCTGCTGCTCACGGCGCACGGCGGCGGGCTGGCGCTGCTGGCGTTATTGCCGCTGGTGTGGTGGGTGCGGGTGCTGCTGGGCGGCGCGCTGTTGTGCAGCCTGTGGCTGACACTCAACCAGCACGCTTTGCGCCGCGGCAAACGTACGATTACAGCTCTGGTATGGGGCAGTGACGACAACTGGCTGCTAAAGCGCGCAAGCGGAACAGAGCACCGTGCTCAACTCAAGCCGGGCAGTTACGTCAGCCCCAGGCTGGTGATACTCAATTTCGACGCCGGGCGGTGGCCGCGCTCCGTGGTGTTATTGCCCGACGCCGCGGATGCCGAGAGTTTACGCAAGTTGCGCGTCCGGCTTCAGACGTTGTAGTTGGGCGGGGTCAAAACCGTATTTACCGCCGCCGGGTTGGTGTCCGGATAGTCCTTGTTGTAATGCAGCCCGCGGCTCTCCTTGCGAGCCAGGGCGGAGCGGATGATAAGGTCGGCCACCAGCGCCAGGTTGCGCAGTTCGATCAGGTCGTTGCCGACGCGGAAGTTGGAGTAATATTCGGCGATCTCGCCCAGCAGCAGGTTCACGCGGTGCTGCGCGCGTTGCAGGCGCTTGTTGGTGCGCACGATGCCGACGTAGTCCCACATGAAGCGTCTGAGTTCATCCCAGTTGTGCGACACCACCACCTCTTCGTCCGAGTCGGTCACACGGCTCTCGTCCCACGCGGGCGGCGCGGCGGGCAGGGGGGCTTCGGCGAGATGCGTGAGAATGTCCTGTCCCGCTGCGGCGGCGAACACCAGGCACTCCAGCAGCGAGTTGCTCGCCATGCGGTTGGCGCCGTGCAGGCCGGTGTGCGCCACCTCGCCGATGGCGTACAGGCCGGGAATGTCGCTGCGTCCGTGGCGGTCGGTCATCACCCCGCCGCAGATGTAGTGCGCGGCGGGCACCACCGGCAACGGCTCCCTGGTCATGTCGTAGCCGAACTCCAGGCAGCGCGCATGGATGGTCGGGAAGTGCTCGCGGATGAATTGCGCCGGTTTGTGCGATATGTCCAGATGGACGTAAGACAGTCCCAGCCGTTTCATTTCATGGTCTATGGCGCGCGCCACGATGTCGCGCGGGGCGAGTTCGCCCCGCGGGTCGAACTTGTGCATGAACGGCGTACCGTCCGGCAACAATAACCGGCCGCCTTCGCCGCGCACCGCCTCGGTGACGAGAAACGACTTCGCCTTGGGGTGATACAGGCAGGTAGGATGGAACTGGATGAATTCCATGTTGGCCACGCGGCAGCCCGCGCGCCAGGCCATGGCGACGCCATCACCGGTGGCGACGTCCGGGTTGCTGGTGTAGAGATACACCTTGCCCGCGCCGCCGGTGGCGAGCACCACGCAGCGCGCGCGGAAGGCCACCACCCGCCCGGCCTCGCGGCTCAGGGCGTACACACCCACGCAGCGCTGCGGCTTTTGGCCCAGCTTGGCCGCGGTGATGAGATCAATGGCGATGTGGTTTTCGAACAGGCCGATATTCGGATGCGAGCGCACCTGCGCTTCGAGCGTGGTCTCGATGGCCCGGCCGGTGGCGTCCGCCGCGTGGATTACGCGCCGGTGGCTGTGGCCGCCTTCCTGGGTCAGGTGATAATCGTTGCCGCCGTCCGGCTGATGCTCTTTGGTAAACGGCACGCCGCGCGCGATCAGCCACTCCACCGCCTCGCGCCCGCGCTCAACGGTGTAGCGCACGATCTCCGGGTCGCACAGCCCGGCGCCGGTGCGCAAGGTGTCCTCGACGTGCGAAGCGACGGAGTCATCCTTGTGCAGCACGGCCGACATGCCGCCCTGGGCATACAGGCTCGCGCTCTCGCGCAATAGGCTTTTGCTGACCAAGTGCACCCTGGCCGAGGGGGCGAGACGCAGGGCCAGACTGAGCCCGGCCGCGCCGCTGCCGATGATGAGCACGTCCGAAGTGTGCTCAGCGCTCATGGGAAGAGTTGGCGTAGCGGCTGTTTGCGGTCATAATGCATCAAGACTTGGTTTAAACGGCTCATGAACAAGGCAATTTTAGCAGCAAATGCGAACTATATCGGGTTGGGGCAGTCTATTGACACAGCAAGGGATTGCCCGCGACCGCAAGGGGACGCCTTAAGTGGCCGAGCAAACGATTGATCAGGAGCTGGTGCGGCGCGTCCAGCGGGGCGACAAGCGGGCGTTTGACATGCTGGTGCTCAAGTACCAGCACAAGATTATAAAGCAGGTCGGGCGCTATGTGCGTGATTCCAGCGAGGCCCAGGATATCGCGCAGGAGACGTTCATCAAGGCGTACCGGGCGCTGCCCAATTTTCGCGGCGACAGCGCGTTTTATACCTGGCTCTACCGTATCGCTGACAACACGGCCAAGAATTATCTGGTGACCCAGGGACGCAGGCCGCCGATGGAAGATATCGAGATGGAGGACGCCGAACACCTGGCCAATGAGCCGGCGCTGAAGGAGGGCGGAACGCCGGAACATCTGCTGCTCTCCGACGAGATACGGCGCACGGTGTTTGACACCATCGAACAGTTGCCGCCAGATCTGCGCACCGCCATCACGCTGCGCGAGATGGAGGGATTGAGTTATGAAGAAATCGCCGCCGCCATGGATTGTCCAGTAGGAACGGTGCGCTCACGCATCTTCCGCGCGCGCGAGGCGATAGACCAGAAATTAAAACCGTTGCTGGATTGAGTTATTATAGGCAGGTGCAGGCTATGGTGAATAAAGAAGAAATATCCGCATTGGTGGACGGCGAGACGCCCGAATCCCGGGTCGGCCATCTCATTACGGCGCTGGAACAGGAACCCGAGTTGCGCCACTGCTGGCGCCACTATCATCTGATCGGCGCCGTGCTGCGCGGCGGCGGGCGCGAGGAGGTAAAGCCCTGTCTGTGCGAGCGCGTCGCCAAAACCCTGGAATCCGAACCCGTTATATTCGCCCCGCGCGCGCTCACGCCCCGAATGCCCGCTCTGAAATGGTTCACCGGCCTTGCGCTCGCCGCCTCCGTCGCCGCCGTCGCGGTGCTGAGTGTACAGACCACCCCGCCGCAGACGGTGCAATTCGCCGCCGCACCCGCGACCAACATGGCGGTACAACAGGCCCGCAGTAACCCGCCCGCTGCTCAGACCCGGCTGGCAGCCAACAAGCCCTCCACCCCCAAGCTGCACAATTACCTTACCAACCATAACGAATACGTTACCTCCGCCGGGATGCAGGGCATGTTGCCCTACGCGCGCAGTGCGGCCTTCGATCCCGGCGAGTGAGGCCGCATGACATGAGGCTGCTCGTTGCGGGTGCCGCGTGCGCGCTGTTGCTGTCCGCTCCGCTGCTGCGCGCCGAAGAGGGCGCGGATGCCGCGCGTAAATGGCTGGAAAAGATGTCCACTGCGGCCCGCACGCTCAACTATGAAGGCACCTTTGTCTATCTGCATGACGGCCAAATGGTCAGCATGCGCATCATTCACGGTGCGGGCCCTCGCGGCGAACAGGAGCGTCTTATCGTGCTGAATGGAGTGGGGCGCGAGATGATGCGCGACCCCAGGGTTGTCACCAGTATTCAGTATCAGCACAGCGCGGAGGTGGTGGCCAGGAGCCGTCCCCGCAAGCCGTTTCCCTCCGGACTGTTCAGCAACAATGCCGCTCTGGGCAAGTACTATATTTTTTCCCTGGATGGGGAGGGGCGGGTGGCGGATCGTCTCGCGCGTGTGGTGCGGGTGACCCCGCGCGATACGTATCGTTACGGCTACCGCCTCTGGATAGATCAGGCCAGCGGCCTGCTGCTCAAATATGAGCTCATCAACGCGCAGGATGCGCCACTGGAGCAACTGATGTTCACCACCCTGGATCTGCACCCGGCGCCGCCCGCGGGGCTGCCCGATCCGGACGAGGGCGCCGAAATACACAACGCCCCCGCGCGGGCCGATGAGGCGCAGGGACGCACCAGTGTCGCGGGAGGCGGGATGCCGGGGGCGACTGCCGATCCGGCGCCGGACAAGGTCTGGCGCATCACGCGTATGCCGGAAGGATTTGCGCAAACCGAACAGGGTACGCGCATCCTGACCACCCACGCCGCGCCCATGGAGCACATTATCCTGTCCGATGGCCTGGCCGCGGTTTCGGTGTTTATTGAGAAGCTCAATGGAGCGCCAGGTTTCAAGGGTCCCGGAAAAATGGGCGCGGTGCGCGCCTATGGCAGTGTGATGCAGGATCACCAGATAACCGTCGTGGGCGGAGTGCCGGAGCAGACGGTGCGCATGATCGCCGAGTCGGTCCGGATGGAGCAGGCGCCATGATCGAACAGACCGCGCGCGTCATTGAGGTGGAACACGGTTACGCCTGGGTGGAGACGGAACGCAAAACCAGTTGCGGCGCGTGCACCCGGCAAAAGGGGTGCGGCGCTTCGTTGTTTGACGCACTACTGGGCGCCAGACGCGCACGGGTGCGCGCGCTCAACACCCTGTCCGCCGAGGCGGGCGATGACGTGGTAATCGGCGTCGCGGAACAGGCGGTGCTGCGCGGATCGTTGGCGGTGTATGCCGTGCCGCTGCTTGCGATGTTACTGTTCGCGTTGGGCGCCGAGTGGCTGGCCGGCGGGGCTGCTCCGGGCGGCGAGCTGTACACCATCGCCGCCGCCGCAGCGGGATTCATCGCGGGCCAGTTCTGGCTGCGCCGCCACAACGCCCGCATCGCGGAGGATACGCGTTATCAGCCGGTCGTGCTTCGGCATTTATCCACATAACTTAATCAAGCCGGGAGTGTTCATGGAACCAGTCAGCGCAGGCAGACGCATTTTGTTTGTGGTTATTGCAGGATGGTTGGCAAGTTTCGCATTCATCGCGCAGGCGCGCGAGCTGCCGGATTTCACCGATCTCATCGAAAAGAGCAGCCCCGCTGTGGTGAACATCAGCACCACGCAGAAGATGAAACATCCCAAGGTGCCGCGCAACATGCCGCGCATGCCGGACGGCACGCCGTTTGACGAGTTCTTCCGTCATTTTTTCGGCGACGGCGACAATGCGCCCGATTTTGACACCCACTCCCTGGGCTCCGGATTCATCATCTCCGCCGAGGGTTACGTGCTCACCAACAATCATGTGGTGGCCAACGCCGACAAGATTATCGTGCGCCTGAGTGATCGGCGCGAGCTGGCCGCGAAGATCGTGGGCCGCGACGAGCGCAGCGACATCGCCCTGCTCAAGATCGCCACCGACAATCTGCCGGTGGTCAAGATCGGCGACTCGAACAATCTGAAGGTGGGCGAGTGGGTGTACGCCATCGGTTCGCCGTTCGGTTTCGATCACTCCGCGACCGCGGGCATCATCAGCGCCATCGGGCGCAGCCTGCCTTCCGAAAGCTACGTGCCGTTCATTCAAACCGACGTCGCCATCAACCCCGGCAACTCCGGCGGCCCGTTGTTCAACATGGACGGCGAGGTGATCGGCATCAATTCGCAAATCTACAGCCGCAGCGGCGGCTTCATGGGGTTGTCGTTCGCCATTCCGATAGACGTGGCGATGGAGGTGACCGATCAGTTGAGGAGCAAGGGACGCGTCACGCGCGGCTGGCTCGGCATCCTGATTCAGGATGTCACGGCGGAACTGGCGGAATCGTTCGGCATGGACAAGCCGCAGGGCGCGCTGGTGGCGAAGCTGCTGCCGGACAGCCCGGCGCAGAAGGCCGGCGTCCAGGTGGGTGACGTCATCGTCGAGTTCAACGGCAAGCCGGTGGAGGAATCCTCCATGCTGCCGCGCCTGGTGGGCAGGAGCAAGGTAGGCGAGAGTGCGGCGGTGAAAGTGATCCGCAACGGCAAACCGCTTACCCTGAAGGTGAAGATCGCCGAACTGCCCAAGGATGAAGAACTGAAGCTCGGTCAGGACGACACGCAGGAACAGTCCGATAATCGTTTAGGCATCGCGGTGGAAGACCTGAGCGCCGAGCAGCGCAAACAACTGGATGTGAGTGGCGGCATCGTGGTGCGCGAAGTGGGCAGCGGCCCCGGCCAGCGCGCGGGTCTGCGCCGCGGCGACGTGATCCTCAAACTCAACAACAAGGACGTGAAGAGCGCGAGCGCGTTCGCCAGCCAGGTGGAGGCCCTGCCCAGAAATAAATCCGTCCCCATCCTGGTGCAGCGCGGCAGAAGCACGCTGTTCCTGGCGTTGAAGATCGAGGGATAGTAGCGAGTGGCGAGTTGCGAGTGGCGAGGAAAAGAATTGATACCTGGCTACTCGTTACTAGTGGACTGTAACAATGAAATTAATAGCATGTCGTTCCCGCGAAGCTTGTCCCCGCGAAAGCGGGGAGCGGGAACCCAGTGCTTCTGGATACCCGCTTTCGCGGGCATGACGGATGTTTTGTACCATCTAATCTTCTGTTACAGTCCACTAGCCACTAGCTGCTAATTTTTAATCTTGCCCAGCAGTTCCCCCATCCGTACCGCCATGTCGGCATTAAGGCCGGGGCGCCAAGTGCTGCGGCCCGGGCCGAACAGCACAATCACCGTCGAGCCCATGTTGAAGCGCCCCATCTCCGCGCCGCGTTCAAGGCGGATATTTTCGTTTTGATAATCCCACTGCCGTATCGTTTTTCCGACGTGCAGGGATGCACTAGTGTCGCGGGAGGGTCGCTCCTGCGCATCCCTGCGCCCGCGACATTGGGGCGTCCTGCCCGGCACAGGATGCCGGAAGCGGCCGAACGGCGGCGTGACGGGTCCCGACCATACCGTTTCGATGCTGGCGACAAACAGCGCGCCCACCAGCACCAGCGCCATCGGTCCGGCGCCGGTGTCGAACAGGGCGATCACGCGCTCGTTGCGCGCGAATAAACCGGGTACCACCGAGGTGGTGCGCGCGTTCACGCTGAACAGGCGGCCCGGCACGTAAATCATCTCACGCAACCGTCCGTCCAGCGGCATGTGGATGCGGTGATAATCCCTGGGCGAGAGATAGAGCGTGGCGAACTGGCCGTTGCGAAACGGTGCGGCCCGTTCGATGGAGTTACCCAGCAAATCCTCCAGGCCGAACGTGTGTCCCTTGGCCTGAAAAATCCGTCCGTCCTGAATCGCGCCTAGTTGGCTCACTGCGCCGTCCACCGGGCAGGCGATGTCATGCGCGCCATTTACAATAGGGCGCGCGTCCGGTTTCAGCGCGCGTGTAAAAAAATGGTTGAAGTTTTCATATGCCAGCGGATCGGGTTCTGCGGCGATGCTCATGTCCACGCCGTAACGGCGGATGAACCAGCGTATCTGCCACTCCTTCCAAACCCGCAGCCGGCAGCGGGTGAGGACGTACATGAGCTTGGACAAAAGATGCTGCGGGATGAAGTATTGGGGCAGTGTTCTGAAAAAATCAGCAGGCATCATTGCGTTTATTTCTTGGGGCGGAAGGCGGTGAGCACATCGGGGTGGGTTTCCAGATACGGCCCGCCGATGAGGTCTATGCAATAGGGCACGGCGGGGAATACCGCGTGCAGGCAATCGTTGATGGAGGAGGGTTTGCCCGGCAGGTTGATGATGAGCGTCTTGCCGCGGATGCCCGCGATCTGGCGCGACAGTATCGCGGTCGGGACGGCCTTCAACGACACCGCGCGCATCTGTTCGCCGAAGCCGTCCAGTATCTTGTCGCACACCGCCTCCGTCGCCTCCGGCGTGATGTCACGCGGCGCGGGGCCGGTGCCGCCGGTGGTGACCACCAGGCAGCAGCCCTGCATGTCGCATAAATTCTTCAGCGTTTCTTCAATCACCGGCTGCTCGTCGGGAATCACGCACGACAGCGCCTGCCACGGCGTGGCGAGGATTTTCTCCAGCGCCTTGCGTATCGCGGGCCCTCCAAGGTCCTGATAAACGCCGCTGCTCGCGCGGTCGGAGACGGTGACGATGCCGATGCGTGCCGGAGAGGATTCCATCAGGAACGAAGTAGATTCTGGACTGGCGGATGCTCAAGGTCTTGCGGCCGGTCCACATCCCGGCGCGCGGGCAATTCATGACAGCGCCATTGTAACCGTTTCAGGCGCGCGCGTGTGACATCCAGCACCTGCCTCGTGCCCCACGGGATATTTTCAAACAGTTCCAAAGCGGCCCGGCGCAGGCCGAGCAACACATAACCGCCGTCCTCGGCCGGGCCTAATACCGCATCATACCCTTGCCGCAGCGCGTCTAACGCCGCGCGCAAATCATGCGCCGTCAAATCCGGACAGTCGGTGCCGATAATCACAGCGCAGGAGACGCGGCTGAGCGCCGTGCTCAAGGCGTGCGCCATGCGTGCCCCCAAATCGGCTCCCTGCTGTGTGTGCAGGCTGACACCGAACTCCTTTTGGCATTGCACGAAAAAGGGATGCGCCGTATCCGGCGCGCACCAGAGTTGCACCGGGCAAAGCGCGGCAGCGGAGGCTTCGGTGATGCAGCGCCGCGCCAGTTGCTCATGCAGACGCGCCGCGCCTTGTGCGCCGAGCACGGGAATCAGACGGGTTTTTACTTCGCCAGCGACGGGCGCCTTGGCGAAGACAAGAATCACGCCATCGTGGGAAAAGGTTTGAGGCGTCATTTGTAATAGCTTTTTACGAGTTGCGCCGGATCGGCGCCCAGCGCATACGCGAGCCGCAGACGCCACATCAACCAGACCGTACGCAGAATACCGTGTTGCTCCCAGCGGCGGCTGGAGGTGAGCACGCGCTGTTTCAGGCACAGCGGCGGGCCATACTTTTTTAACTTGCGGCAGAGGGCAATGTCTTCCATGAGCGGAATCTGCGGGAATCCGCCGATTTTCTCAAACAGGCCACGGCGCACGAACAGGGCCTGATCGCCGGTGGCGATGCCGGTGAGGCGCGAGCGCCAGTTCATCAATGTTTCCACCACGCGCAGCAGCGGGTGCGCGCCGGACAGCCGCACGTCGAAACGCCCCCAGGCGCGAGCTTGCAGGGCGTCGAGGATAAGCGCATCCGCGTCCGGCGGCAGTTGCGTGTCGGCGTGCAGAAACAGCAGAATGTCGCTCCGTGCGGCGCGCGCACCGGCGTTCATCTGCACAGCTCGCCCGCGCCCGCTGCGTATGACCTTGTCCACCCAAGGCCCGGCCAGCGTAACGGTGGCGTCATCACTGCCGCCGTCCGCCATGATGATTTCATGTCCACGCATGCGCCATACTTGCAGGGGATGCAAGGTGTCCACGATACCATCGGCCTCGTTGAGCGTGGGGAGGATGATGCTGATGTGCGTTTCGTTCATGCCTTAAGGGTACTGGAACAGCTCGCGCGACGCCAACGGCGGCGGGATGATGGAATCGCGGGTTGGGCGATGTTACAATGCACACATTCTGATACCGTTACGCCAGGGACGGCAACACAACTGTTTAGATTTGGGGCGGTAGCTCAGATGGGGTGAGCCGCGAAGCGGCGAACGACAGGCCATGGATGGCCTGGCTGGTGTGTAGAAAAACTCTGCCGTTGCGCCAGGGACGGCAACACAACTGTTTAGATTTGGGGCGGTAGCTCAGCTGGGAGAGCGTCGCGTTCGCAATGCGAAGGTCGGGAGTTCGATCCTCCTCCGCTCCACCAACTCACCCGCAACGCTGTTCCAGAATTTGAAGCCGTAGCTCAGCCGGACACGTCCGTTTTGAGCCATTTTTGCGCAAAGACTTCAGCCGGCTCGGGGTAGCCGAAGTAATACCCCTGTGCTTCATCGCAGCCCAGCGCTTGCAACGCTTCCGCCTGCGCCGCTTCTTCCACGCCTTCGGCCAGCGTCTTGAGGCCGAGGGTGCGCCCCATGGCGATGATGGTGGCGACGATGGTGTAGTCATTGCTGTCATTGATCATGTCGCGTACAAAGGAGATGTCAATCTTGAGCTTGTCCACCGGCAGGCGTTTGAGATAGGTCAGCGACGAATAGCCGGTGCCGAAATCGTCTATCGAGAGCGCAAACCCCGCCGTTTTCAGGGCCTCCATCATTCCAATCGCCCGCTCCGCATTCGCCATCAGTCCGCTTTCGGTAAGCTCCAGCGCAAGACAATCGGGCGTCAGGCCCGCCGCGCGCACGATGACCCGCGCCTTGCCGACGAACTCGGATTCTTCCAGCTGCTGGGCGGCGATGTTGACGGCGAGCCTTCCGGATAGATTCAGGCCGGTTTCCTGCCAGGCCTTGTTGACGGCGAGCCGTCCGGGGAAACGCAGGCCGGCCGCCTGCCAGGTTTTTAACTGGCGGCAGGCTTCCTGCAACACCCACTCTCCGATCGCCCTCATCATGCGGCGCTCCTCGGCAATCGGGATAAATTCCTTCGGCTCCACCCAGCCTCGTTCGGGATCGTTCCAGCGCAACAAGGCTTCGGCCCCGGAGATGGTTTTTGTCCGGAGATTCACGATAGGCTGGTAATGGAGCTGCAATTGACCCGCCTTCAGGGCGTTGCTCAGTCGGCCGGCAAGCTCTAGGCGCTTGGCCAGCCCCGCGCTCATCTCCGGCCGGTAGAAGCGATAGCCTCCGCCCGCCGCCTTGGCGCGGTACATGGCGATGTCGGCCTGTTTGAGCAATTCATCGGACGAGGCTCCATCCTCGGGATAGAAGGCGATACCGATGCTCGTCCCCAGAGAAAAGGGCCGTCCTTTCACCGCAATGGGGTCGCCGAGCGTTTGCTGCAAACGTTCGGCGACGTGGACCGCGGACGCCTGGTCGGCCTCGCCGGCGATGATGACGAACTCATCCCCGCCGAAGCGGGCCAGGGTGTCCGCCTGGCGCAACACGCCTTTGAAGCGCCGCGCGACCTCGGAGAGCACCTGGTCGCCGACGGCGTGCCCGTGGGTATCGTTGATTTCCTTGAAGCGGTCGAGGTCCATGAACAGGATCGCCACCCGCTGCCCCCGCCGTTCGGCCTCGGCCAATACCTGTTTCAGGCGATCCATGAACAGCGCCCGGTTGGGCAGCCCGGTCAGCGGGTCATAGAAGGCGAGCTGCTCGATGCGTTGCGCCTGGGTTTCGTGTTCGCTGACGTCCTCCAGCATCAAAAGCAACTGGTGGGCTTCCGCAAGGCGGGTTCCGGCGATGGTCAGACGCAACCGTCGTTCGCCCAGTTCGGCATTAATGCCGTGCAAGGCCATTCCGCTGGCGAGAACGGCTTGCATCTGCTGCCGCAGATTGGGCAGCGGCAGGATGTCTTCGAGTTCACGTCCGGAGACGTCTTCTCCATTATTCAGTCCGAACATCTCGCGGAAAGGACGGTTGACGCTCAGCACCTTGAGCTCTTGGTCCACGACCACCAGGCCGGCGGGAAGGCTCGCAATGATATCCTCGGCGTAGCGCCTGAGGCCGAGGATGGCGCGCCGGTCGGTCTGGATATAGGTGTCGAGGGCAAGCCCCATGTCCAGGAACACGATCTTCTGCAGCGCGTGGTAGGTGGCGAGAAACTTGTCCGGGTCGCCGCCGAGCAAACGCCACAACTCGGGCAGCAGCCCGGTGAGGTACTTGCTGTAGGCGCCGATGTACCACTTGGGTTCGAGCCCGATGCGCTGATGGGCGACGCCGACGCGCAGGCGGCGGAGTATGTATTCGTGGCCGTAGTCACCCGCGGTCAGGCTGTCGAAGTAGGCCGCCTGGGACTGCTTCAGGCGCTCAAGGGTGGAAGGATCGGAGATGAAACGGCGGGTTTCATCGAACTTGAGGAGATGGGCGTAAAAGTCGTCCACGAACCGCCGCGCCACATCTTGCAAACGCGCGTGCAATTCCGTGAGCAACTTGACGTCGGTTTCACCAAACTCCAGGAACGCCTTGCGCCGGGCGATCTCCTGCGCGTCAATCCCGGTCTCCCGGGCCAGAGCGGCAACGGCTTCGTCCGGAAGGGTCATGGCTTGCTCCAGGGTCGCAGGGGTTACAGTGGCCTTTTATCACGCGAGGCGCGAAATGGCAATGAACCTGCCCCCTGCTCCGGAAATGCCTTTTTCAACACCCAGTGCGTGGGCAGGTAGACGATCAAGGGGAACAGGAGCATCAAGCCCGCAAGATAGGCCAGCGGAGGCAGCAGGGTCTGCGGCTCACCCGGCCCAAATACCCAGTTGATGTTCTGCGCCGGGTCCGTGAGCAGGTACGTGGCCGGCAGCACCACCCAGCACAGCGTGGCCGCCGCGGGCAAGGCGCGCCGGTCGTAGCCGAGCCGGTAGAGCATGAACACGATCACCGGCGGCAGGAACACGTGGAACAGCGACAGAGCGCGTAGCCACAGCGGCTGCGCGGGATTAAACATGTAACCGGTCGCATCCCAGCCGATCACGTCGCGCCCGGCGAGCAGGCGGCTGAAGAAGTCCAGGTTCCACAACAGCTCCGGCAGCAGCACCGCGACCGCTATCATGCTGGCGAGCAGACGGCTCTCGCGCCACAGGGCGATTACCATGACCAGGAGTGCGATATCGGAGGCCCACAGAAAATTCGCCGGCCCATGATGGGTCCAGTACAGCGGCGCCAGCACGGCGACGAACAGGGTGCAGGAAATCTTGATCCAGAGCGGGATACGTCCGCGCCGGAACAGCATCGGCGCCATGCGGGTCAGATGGAGGCGGGCTTTTTCTTGCGGGTGAGCAGCGGCTTGGCGCGCGGCTTTAAGCGTTTCCGCACCGGCGCCGCGGGGCGGCATGCGGCGGCGAAGCAGTCTTCGCGCCACAGGCACTGGTGCTGGTCGCACACGCCGTCATAGGCGGTGGCGTAGCAATCGAAGTTGCCTTCGGCGCGCTGAATCGCCCGCACAAGCCCGGTCTTGCCGAGCCGGCCTGGCTGGAGCCCCCGGGCGCGGGCGATGTCAAGGATTTGTTGCATTTTCATGGCCTGTTCTCCGGGTCTGGTGCGGGAATCCGTCGCGCAATCATGTCGCAGGCCGCCGCCGTGGACTTTGATACAGATCAAAAGCGCGACGGTAACAGATTCACCTCGACGATCAAGGGCAGATGGTCGGAGGCCACGCGCGCCAGCTCCGAGTCCGGAATTTCGACGTCGGCCACCACGAAGCGGTCATTCACAAACACGTGATCAATGCGGGCGGTGGGAAAGCGTCCGAAAAACGTGCCCTTGGGCCGGCGCCGGCCCAGCTCGATCTGCGCGTCGTGGAGCCGCTCGCGCAAGCGCCGGCACACCCGTGAGGCCGGCAGCGCATTGAAGTCACCGCACACGATGACCGGCCCCTGACAATCCGGGTGCGCCAGAAACGAAGGGCCGAGCAGCGCCTCGGCCTGCGCCCGGCGTTCGCGCGGCAGCAGGCCGAGGTGGGTATTCAGCACCTGAATCTCCGTGTCATCCACGGTTATCGCCACCCACAACGCGCCGCGCGGTTCAAGAACGAGCTTGCCGGCCAGCCCCGGCAGCGGCCCCGCCTTCACCAGGCGCATCGGCAGATGGGTCAGGATGGCGTCGCCGTAGCGTTCCTCTTCGAGATGCAGCGCCGGGTGAAAGTGGAAATCCATCTCCAGGCAGCGCGCGATCAGATGGGCCTGATCCATGCCCTCGGTGCGCGCCCGCCCCACATCCAGCTCCTGCAGGGCCACGATGTCCGGCGCGCCGCGTGCGATCACGCGCGCGATGCGCTCGGGAGAAAGCTTGCCGTCCATGCCGATGCAACTGTGCACGTTGTAGGTCATGACGCGCAGCGTCCGCGCGGTATCGCGCCTCGGCGCCCTGATGATTTTGATCTCGCTGCGGCCAAGAAACTGCAACGCCGCATGGCGCAAATCGCCGGGTCTGAGATAATCGCGTCCGTTCGAAGACAGCGGGATGTCCCGCGGCAGCAACGCAAAGGCGCGGGTCTCATCAGGCCCCGCACCGCCGTGCGCGCCGTTTTCAATGGCAAAACTGCGGGCTGGGCTGCCCGCGCGCCAGCCGCAGGCAAGAAAGTCGCCGGCGTCGGGGTGGTGGCACAGGGCGATGAGATCCTGCGTCGCCTCGGTGAGAAACGGGTGATCGGCTCCCAGCACGCGGGCGGCGTCCTGCGGCAGGACGAACTCCCCCGCCTCGCTCCAGGCGCGGGCGCGGCCCGGATCGTCTTTTATCAGCACCAGCGGCGCCTGGGTCTGCTCCGCCAGCGCGCGCGCCAGAGCGGCGCGCTCCGCCGCCGCCACTTCCCGCTCATAATAGATCATCGCCACCGGCCCCAGCGGCGCCACGGTCAGGGACGGGCCTTCCGGTTCTTCTTGATGCAGGGTGTCCACCGGGAGCAAACGTTGGATCCACTTGCCGCCAGCCAGCCGCACCCGTTGCATCTGAATTCCACGTTGTCCGTTTGACCGGTAGCGCATCGCACCGCCCTCGTGCTGGGCGAACACGCCGGCCACGGCCTCGGTGAAGCTCCGGCCGTGCGTCTTGTCATAAGGCTGTGTGTGCTCCTGGCCGTGATCGGAATAAACCCAGACGTCATAGTGACGGCGCGCGGAGCGGTGCGCCGCGCGCCAGATACGGGCGATGGCGTCGTCAATTCCCTTCAGGGTCCAGTGGGCGAAGCGCGAGGACGGCCCGCGCCGGTGGGCTTGTTCGTCATAGCCGAGAAAATTCAGATGGACGATGGGCAGGCCGCGCGCCACGTCTATCTTCGCCCCGATGGTGGCGAGCTCGCGCAGCAGGATGGCGATCACCACCCGGGTGGGGACGAATTTCAGTTCCTTGAGCACGTCCTGGCCGCTGATCAGGCCGCGCACGCAGTCCACCAGCGCGAGCGCCAGTTCCAGCACCAGCAGTACGGTGGTGCGCAGGAAACTGTACGCGTTGCTGAGGATGAGAAAAGCTACGGCCAGGGGATTGGCTTCGCGCAACGCCGGCCCCCAGCCCTGGGAGGAAGGGCAGAAGTGAGGCTCCGCCGCGCCGCCGGTGTAGTTGTCCACGTAGGCGCTGCCGCCCTGTAGCAAGGGTTCGCCGCCGTTGGCTTCAAGCTCGCGCTCGACGCGCGCGGCGGCGGCCGGTTCGAACATACGCACCAGGCGTCCCGATGCGCGCTCCATGAAGTTGAAGCCCGGCACGGCCCCCTTGACGCCGTAAAACAGTTCACCCTGGAAGGCGGCGGTCGCCGCCGGTACGCCCGCATAGAGGCGGTGCAGCCGGTAGTGCTCGCGCTTGATGAGCCGTTGCAAAAAAGGCATCTCGCCCGACTTCAGCGCGCGTTCCAGCTCACGCTGCGCCAGCCCGTCTATTTGGATCATGACCAGACCGGGGGCGGTTTCGGTTCCCCTCGACAGCGGCAGCCGCAGCAGGCGCGCCAGCCATTCGCTGCGGCTCAAGCTCCGGCGCACGCGCCGCAGAAAGGCCTCGATGCGCCCGATCACACCGGCCCCCGGTCGTGCGCTTCCGGAGCGCTGAAGGCGGCGACGGCCGCGCCCGCCATGCCCTTGAGGATGGCCCATTCGGCCTCGATGAGATGCAGCACGCGTTCCCACTGCTGGTAGGCTTCGGGCCGCGCGACGAAGGCCTGCTGGCGCAATCCCTGGTAGCAATCCAGGGCCTTGTCCGCCGTGCGCGGCATGGAAAACTCATCAGCGGTCGCGCGTGCGCCCCGGCTGAGTTGCCGCCGCGTTTCCGCGGGCAGTTCTGCGACCCATTGCAGCGCCGCGCGGAAGGCCTCGATGCTTTCCTCATGCAACAGCCGGCCGTTGTGCCGATCCTTGACCACTTCCCGCGCGCCGGGCGCGTCCAGCGCCACCACCGGCACCGAGGCGGCCATGGCCTCGGTCAGCACCATGCCCTGGGTTTCGCTCCTGGAGGCGAAGGCGAACACGTCCATGGCATGGTAGGCGGCGGCCAACTGCGCAGGGTCAAGGATACCCGCCACGTGCAGGCGCGCGCTCAAGCCTTCGCGTTCAAATGTCGCTCGTATAGAGATCTCCAATGGCCCCTTGCCCGCCAGCAGGAAATGGGCGCGCGGCTCTGTCTTCAGAAAAACGCTCACGGCGTCGGCCAGAAACGTCAGATTCTTTTCCGGCGCCAGCCGCCCCAAGTGTCCCACCACGAAGGCGTCATCGGGGATGCGCATCATTCTGCGAAGGTCCGCCCCGTTCCCTTTTGCGAAACGCTCCACATTCACACCCGTTGGCACCACCGCGACGGGCGCCTCGACCCCGCGTTCGCGCAGCAGCGCGGCGATGCTTTCGCTGGGGGCGAACACCTGATCGCACAGGTTGGCGTAGCGGGTGGCCAGCTCGATCACGAAGCGCCGGAAGGCCGGCGAGTCCACCGGCACGTAATGAGTGTACTGCTCGTACAGGGTGTGATGGGTGAAGACCAGCGGCAGCTCGCGGTAGCGCGCCACGCGCAGCGCCGTCATGCCGAGGAGATATGGATGATGGGCGTGCACGATATCGGGCCGGAAGGCGTCCAGCGCCCCGGTGAGCAGCCCTGACACCGGCAACACGGCGGAAAAATCGCTGCCGTTGAAGTTCTGGATCGCCGGAACGCGCACCACGTCCGCTTCATCCTGCGGCTGGTTGGCAAACTCCGGCGCCACCACCAGCACGCGGTGGCCGCGGCGCCGGTATTCGGCGGTGAAAGCCTCCACCGAGCGCGCCACCCCGCCCACGTGCGGCGTGTAGGTATTGGTCAGCATGACAATGTTCATATGTTTTCTTGCGCCAGTTCCAGGGACATTGCGCCCGGCTTTGCGACGGCGGGCCGGAAGCCGGGCAGGCGCACCTCAATCACCGGCGCCGAGCCATGCCAGGCGCCGCGCCAGACGACGGCCACGCGCCTGGTGTCTTCGCCGCGCTCGACGCTGAGCGAGACCGGTCCGAAGGACGTCGGCGCCGGACCGAACGCAAGCGGCGCACTCTGCTCAAGCCAGCGCGCCGGCACGCCCTGACCCAGGATCAGACTCTCATCTTCCTCGCGCACGAAACAATTGCGTATCATCAGCACCCACTCCGCCGCTGCCCACACATGCTGGCCGTCGCCCATGCAGCCGCCGTGCGTGCGCGGGTGTATCGCCTCGGGCCACTGGCCGGTGGGCGAGGCCAGCCTTGCTACCGCGTCCATCAGCGCCAGGTAACGGGCGTCGCCGGCGCGCAGCAGCACCTGGGCCAGGTGCAGGGTGAGATAGGGATTGATGCCGGAGTGAATCATGTCCTGAAAGAATCCATCTTGAACCATGCAATTCTGCAGCAGGAACTCGACGGTATCGAGCAGGCGCGGGTCGTCCGGCGCGCAGAGCTGCGTGGGATAGCCCAGCGCCAGCGAGCCGATGGCCCCGGCGTCCAGCCTGCGGCAGGGCGAGGCCGGCATCGCGGGCCGGCCCAGGCGCTCAGCCGCCCCGGCGAGGCTGCGCTCGACCGACTGCCGGAATTTTTCAGCCTCGCGTGTGAGTTCCTCGCGCAAGGCGTCTTCGCCCGCCAGCTTGCACAGCGCCGCCGCCGAGTGCAAACCTGCAATGCCCCAGAAGTCGTCCCAGTAATAATAGTCGTTGGGGCCGAGGTGCTCGGCGGAAAAGCCCGCCGGCAGCAGGCCCGCGTACGGCGCGTCGGTCTCATCGGGCAAGCGCTTGCGCGCGATCCAGCGCGCGCCCTGTACGATGGCGCGCCGCCACTCCCGCTTGGGCGCGCGGCCCGTGAGTTCGCAGTAGCGGCGCATGATCCACAGCGCCTCGCCGTTGGCGTCCCATTCTCCTTCCTGGGAATGAAAATAGCCGCGCGCGGTCTGGCGCATGGGGAAGCGGTCCAGCGCGCGTCCGGCGCGTTCAGTTAAACCGGCGCACAACAGGCCGTGAATGATGAACGCCGCGTCGCGGAACCAGAAGCGCTTGTAGGTGTAGGGGCCGGGATACACGTCATCGGGCGAGTGCAGAATCAGCGTGCGCAGCGCCGCCTCGTACAGGAACTGAACATGCGCATCGGGAACACGCAATTGACAGTGACCGCTCAGACTTTTTTCCCATGAATCGGCGGGCGGACGGGTTGCCTGGTTTGGGAGCGGCACGCTCACCCGGAGCGTGCGCGGCTTGCCGGCCTCCAGCCTGAACAGCGCCGCTGCGGTGGTCATGCCTACCTCGCAGGCGCCGCGCTGCTGGTCTTTCAGGTCATGCAGATGGATGTGCACGTCGCCGCAGCGGTAGTCCGAGACGTGGTGCCGCTCCGCCGGGGCGTCGAATTCGACCGCGCGCCGCCCCTCGATGTTCCACGCCGTGCGTTCCGGCGTCAGGGCCAGCTCGTGAATAAAGCTGATCCCCTCCGGGTTACAGGGGCGAAGCGCCAGCGCCAGCCAGCCCGCGCCGTCCGTGAGCGCGGTCAGCGTCATCCGGCAGACCGGAAAACCGGATGCCAGCTCGACCGAAGCGCGGCTCTCCAGCTCAAGCCCCGGCGCGCGGCTTGCCGTGACCACCGCCACGCCGTCGCTGATGTCGAGGCGCTGCTCGCAGCCCGGCGCTCGCGACGGCAACAGCCAGCGCCCGTCATCGGTCATGATCCAGCCCTCCAGCGACCAGCCATCGTAACGCGGTGTGAGCAAGCCGCACGGATCAACGATGGGCAGCTCCGGGCAATCGGGCCAGCCGACGGCGGTCCAGTTGCGATGGGTGAGATTGACGTGAGTGATGGAAAACGCGCGCGGGATGAAGGCGTCGTCCACGGGGTCGAACTGGCGCTCGATCCAGTACGGCCACACCCAATCCAGATTGTGCTGAATCACCCGGCTGTTGATGAGGCCGCGGGCGTGGAACACTACCCCGGCGCGCAACAGCTCCACCGGCTCGCCCACCTCGGAGGGCTGGGCGAAGCGATGCAGGCGCGAGAGCAGGCTTACCGGGTCGAGAAAACCGTGGGCGCGCGCCAGGCGGCGGATGAAAAACCGCCACGGCAGCCACTTCAGCCACGGCATGACGCGCCTCCGGATTCTTCTTGCGCCGTGTATCGCGCCAGGGCCCGGCGCGCCAGGCGGCTGAGGATGATCACCGCGGCGACGGCGGCGAGAAAGCCGGCGCCGTACAAGCCCCACTCCAGCGGCGTGCGCTCACCGCTGCGCGCGCCCAGGGTGGCGATACCGGCGGCGATCGAGCCGAGATACACGTTGTGCAGCGAAAACGGGATCTCGCCCACGAAGGTGCCCATCACGAATCCGCGCAGCGAAAAGCGCGTCAGCCCGAAGAAATAGTTGGAGAGCTTGAAGGGGAAGAACGGCACCAGCCGGGTGAGCAACACGATCTTCCAGCCCTGCGGCGTGATCTCCTCGCTCGCCAGCTTCAGCCTGGCGTGCGAGAGGATAAAGCGCGCGGCGCGCGCGCCGAATAGATGACGCGCAATCAGGAAGGCGAGCGTCGCCCCCAGCGTGGTGCCGAGCACCACATACACCGTTCCCTCCACCACGCCGAACACGAACCCGGCGCCGGTGGTGAACATCACCCCCGGCAGCACCAGCAGCACCACCAGCGTCATCACCAGGATAAACAGCAGCGGCGCCCACGCGCCCTGCGCGTCCACCCACTCCAGCAGTTGGATCACCTGCTGGTGGGTGTCAAAATAAATCAGCACACCGAGAACGGCGGCTACGAACAGCACGCTGACGGCGATGCTCCAGACTGGCGACGCTCCCCGGCTCATGACGCCAGTTTATCGGGTGTGCTTACGGAATCCTTGATGCGGATCAAACCCGGCAGGGTGCGACTTCACGATCCGGCAACTGTGCTGCGCTATCTTGCTACGCATGGTCGCCCCAGCCGCGCCCGCGCCATTTGTAGCGTGCTATAGTAACTTTTACTCGCTGCGGCGCTCGGCTATCCTGCCTCGCTTGCAGCCCCGGTCTGGCCATCCCTGGCCAGCCGCTCGCCGTTTCACGGCTCGCCCCGGTAGCTCAGATGGGTGAGCAAGCGGAGCTTGCGAACGCCAGGCCATGGATGGCTTGGCTGGCATGGATGGCTTGGCTGGTGTTAAGAGTTTAATTGAGGCAACGCCATGGAGGGCGTCACTGCCCGTCATATTCGCCCCGGTAGCTCAGATGGGTGAGCAAGCGGAGCTTGCGAACGCCAGGCCATGGATGGCCTGGCTGGTGTTAAGAGTTTAATTGAGGCAACGCCATGGAGGGCGTCACTGCCCGTCAATATTCGCCCCGGTAGCTCAGATGGATAGAGCATCCCCCTCCTAAGGGGAAGGTCGGACGTTCGAATCGTCTCCGGGGCACTTTAATTCTGTGTTAAAATAACCAGTTTATTTCAGCCTTTTTAACATTTAAGAATTATTTCTGGGAGCAGCCCTAAATCATGAGCATTGCACACAATCTTGGATTTCCCCGCATCGGCGTAAAGCGCGAATTGAAGCGCGCCCTGGAGGCGTATTGGAAGGGCGAGCAGGATCAGGCCGCGCTGGAGGCGGTGGGCCGTGAGCTGCGCGCGCGCCACTGGAAGTTGCAGCAGGAGGCGGGTCTCGATCTCATCCCGGTGGGCGATTTCACCTGGTACGACCACGTGCTCGATACCTCGGTGCTGCTGGGCGTGGTCCCCAAGCGCTTTGGCGACGTGATGGGCAACGTGGATTTCAAGACTTACTTTCGCATGGCGCGCGGCCGTGCGCCGGGCGACAAGGCGGGCAGCGCCGACACTTACGCCTGCGAGATGACCAAGTGGTTCGACACCAACTATCACTACATCGTACCGGAGTTCGAGGCGCAGCAAACGTTCCGCGTCGCCTCCGATAAATTATTCAGCGAGCTGGCCGAGGCCAGGGCGCTGGGCCTGCGCGCCAAGCCGGTGCTGGTCGGTCCGCTCACCTACTTATGGCTCGGCAAGACCAAGGGCGCGGCCTTCGACCGGCTCACCCTGCTTGACCGGCTGCTGCCGGTGTACGCCGAGATACTGGTGCGCCTCAAGGCTGAAGGCGTGGAGTGGGTGCAGATGGATGAACCGATCCTGGCGCTCGATCTGCCGCAGACATGGAAAAACGCGTTTGAGACGGCCTATAACCGTTTGCAGGCCTCCGGCCTGAAGCTCATGCTCGCCACCTATTTCGGCGCGCTTGGCGATAACACCGGCATCGCATGCCGCCTGCCGGTGGAAGGTTTGCACATAGACCTGGTGCGCGCGCCGGATCAGTTGACCGCGGTGCTCGATCAGTTGCCCGCCTACAAGATTCTTTCCCTCGGCGTGGTGGACGGACGCAACATCTGGCGCGCCGATCTGGAGCGCGCGCTCGATACGCTGGAATCCGCCAAGGCGCGCCTCGGCGCGCGCCTGTGGGTGGCGCCGTCGTGCTCGCTGCTGCACACGCCGGTGGACCTCGCGCACGAGACCAAACTGGACGACGAATTCAAATCCTGGCTGGCGTTCGCCACCCAGAAGCTGGACGAAGTCGTTGTACTCACGCGCGGCCTGAATCAGGGCCGCGCCGCGGTGAGCAAAGAGCTGGCCGCGAGCCGCGCCGCCGCCGAGTCGCGCAAAACTTCCAGGCGTATCCACCGCCCCGAGGTGAAGCAGCGCGTCAAGGCGTTGGCCGCGAACGAGGACAAGCGGCACGCGCCTTACGCCCAGCGGCGAGAATTGCAGCACAAGCTTCTGCAATTGCCGTTGCTGCCCACCACCACCATCGGCTCGTTCCCTCAGACCCAGGCGATACGCAACGCGCGGCGCGACTTCAAGGCCGGGCGCATCAGCGAGGCGGAATACAAGGAGCGCATGAAACAGGAGATCGCGCTCGCGGTGAAGAAGCAGGAGGAAATCGGGCTTGACGTGCTGGTACACGGCGAGGCCGAGCGCAACGACATGGTGGAGTACTTCGGCGAGCTGATGCAAGGCTACGCCTTCAGCGAAAACGGCTGGGTGCAGAGCTACGGCTCGCGCTGCGTCAAGCCGCCGATCATCTTCGGCGACGTGGCGCGCCCCAGGCCGATGACCGTGGAGTGGAGCGTGTACGCGCAGTCGCTCACCAGGAAGCCGATGAAGGGCATGTTGTCCGGCCCCATCACCATGCTGCAATGGTCGTTCGTGCGCGACGACCAGCCGCGCAGCCAGACCGCGCTGCAAATCGCGCTCGCGCTGCGCGACGAGGTGCTCGACCTGGAAAAGGCGGGTATCAAGGTGGTGCAGATAGACGAGCCCGCGCTGCGCGAGGGCCTGCCGCTGCGCAAGGCGGACTGGGCGGATTACCTGCGCTGGGCGGCGCATGCGTTCCGCGTCACCGCGGGCGCGGTGCGCGATGACACGCAGATCCACACCCACATGTGCTATGCGGAATTCAACGACATCATAGATTCCATTGCCTCATTGGATGCCGATGTCATCACCATCGAGACCTCGCGTTCCGACATGGAACTGCTCGACGCGTTCGTGAACTTTTCCTATCCGAACGAAATCGGCCCCGGCGTGTACGACATCCATTCACCGCGCGTGCCGGCCAGGGACGAGATCGTGCGCCTGATGGAAAAAGCGGCCAAGGTGGTTCCGGCCGAGCGTTTGTGGATCAACCCCGACTGCGGCCTCAAAACCCGCGACTGGCCGGAAGTGGAAACCGCCCTCGGCAACATGGTGTCCGCCGCCAGGACGCTGCGCGAGCGGTTGCAGCACTAGTGGTGCGTAATACATCAATTAGACAATACGTCGTTCCCGCGAAGCCTGTCCCCGCGAAAGCGGGGAGCGGGAACCCAACCCCCTGGATGCCCGCTTTCGCGGGCATGACGAATGTCCTTGAGATGTTGCGTTTAGGCTGGCGTAGCCCTGCCAGTTTCACCGCAGACTCATCACCGCCCAATCCTTTTTCTGCGCGTATTCCATAAGCTGCGCATCCGGGTCCACCGCGACCGGGTGCGTGACCTTTTCCAGCAGCGGAATATCGTTGTGCGAGTCGCTGTAAAACCAGCTCTCGCCCGGCGTGATCCCCTTTCCTCTCAGCCATTGCTCCAGGCGCGCGACCTTGCCCTCGCGGTAGCAGGGGATGCCCGCGACCTTGCCGGTGTAACGCCCGTCTTTCATCTCCGGCTCCGAGGCGAGCAGGTCGGGCACGCCATAGGCCTCGGCAATCGGCCCGGTGATGAAGCGGTTGGTGGCGCTGATGATGAGCAGATCGTGTCCGCGCTGGCGGTGACTTTCAATCAGCGCGCGCGCCTTGGGCAGCATGATGGGCGCGATCTTCTCGCGCATGAAACGCTCGCGCCAGGCGAGCAAGGTTCGCGCGTCGTGTTGCGCCAGCGGGCGAAGTTGGAAATCAAGAAATTCACGGATGTCCAGCGTCCCCGCCTGATACTGTTCGTAATAGCGCAGGTTCTCGCGTTCGTAATGTTCGCGGTCAACGATACCCTGTTCGACCAGAAACACCCCCCATAAATAGTCGCTGTCGCCCGCCAGCAGGGTGTTGTCCAGATCAAAAATCGCCAGTTCCTTAAGCACCGGTACAAGATACAAGATACAAGGGGAAAGTAAAACTCTTTGCCTTTGCTCTTTCCCGGTTTCTCTTGTATCTTTCTTCTTTTATCCGTCGTTCAGCGCATGACTGATTCCGAGGGCTATCGTCCCAACGTGGGCATCATCCTCGCCAATAGCGAGCGCAAACTGCTGTGGGCGCGGCGCATCCGCCAGGATGCATGGCAGTTCCCGCAAGGCGGCATACGGCGCCATGAAACGCCGGAGCAGGCGATGTACCGCGAACTGGGCGAGGAGCTGGGCCTGCAACAGGAGCACGTGACGCTGGTCGGCTGCACGCGCGACTGGCTGCGCTATGAGATACCCAAACACCTGGTGCGCCGCCTGCCTGTGCGTGGCCGCACGCAGACAGGCGACCGCGCGCCGTTTTACGTCGGACAAAAGCAAATCTGGTTTCTGTTGCGTTTGGCCGCGGAGGAGCAATATGTAAAGCTGGACGCCAGCGCCAAACCGGAGTTTGACCGCTGGCGCTGGGTGGACTACTGGCATCCGCTCTCCGAAGTGGTCGCCTTCAAGCGCGCGGTGTACGAACGGGCGCTGACCGAGCTTGCGCCGCTGTTGTTCGGAGAGGACGCACACAGTTCAGTATCTCGCTAAGGAACCCATGAATCATGCTCGAAAGCCTGCGCCGCATCGTGCAAGAAGTGAACGCCGCCCGCAACCTGGAGCAGGCGCTGGCGATCATCGTACAGCGCGTCAAGCAGGCCATGGCGGCGGACGTGTGTTCCGTCTATCTCGCCGATCCGGTGCAGCAGCACTACGTGCTGATGGCCACCGACGGGCTCAATCCGGAAGCCGTGGGCACGGTGCGCCTCAAGCTCAACGAAGGCCTGGTCGGCGTGGTGGGCGAGCGCGCCGAGCCGCTCAACTTGGACAACGCCCCCGACCATCCGCGTTACCGCTTTGTCGCCGAGACCGGCGAAGAGCGTTATCACGCCTTTCTCGGCGTGCCCATCATTCATCACCGCCAGGTGCTGGGCGTGCTGGTGGTGCGCCAGCGCGCGCGGCGTAAATTCGACGAGAACGAAGAGACCCTGCTGGTCACCATCGCCGCGCAGCTTGCGGGCGGCATCGCGCACGCGCAGGCGAGCGGCGGCCTCAACAATTTGCAGCACGGCAATCGCGGGGCGCAAGGCCGCGCCGTCGCCGGCCTGCCCGGCGCGCCGGGCATCGGCATCGGCCAGGCGCTGGTGATCTATCCGCCCACCGACCTCGACGCCATCCCGGATCGAAAAAGCGCCGATGTCGCGGCGGAAATCAAACTGTTCGAACGCGCGCTGAGCAAGGTGCGCGGCGACATCGAGGCGCTCGCCGCGCGCCTGCGCGCCACGCTGCCCGAAGAAGACATCGCGCTGTTCGACGCCTATCTGCACATGCTGCGCGGCGAAAGCCTGGCGGGCAAGACCATCGCGCGCATCCGCGCCGGCCAGTGGGCGCCGGGCGCGTTGCGCGACACCATCCTCGAGCACACGCGCGCCTTCGAGGCGATGGGCGACGCGTATTTGAGCGAGCGCGCGAGCGACGTGCGCGACCTCGGCCTGCGCATCCTGGCGTACCTGCAAGCCGACGCGCGCCGCAACCATGACTATCCGCCGCGTACCGTGATCGTGGGTGAAGAGGTGTCCGCCACCGCGCTCGCCGAGGTGCCGAAAGACCGGCTCGCCGGGGTCGTCTCGGTGCGCGGCTCCAGTTCCTCGCACGTTGCCATCCTGGCGCGCGCCATGGGCGTGCCCGCGGTGATGGGCGCCGCGGACCTGAACGTGATCCGCGTGGACGGACGCGAAGTGGTGGTGGACGGTTATCGCGGCCAGCTTTACCTCGATCCCACGCCCGTGGTGCGCGCCGAATACCAGCGCATCGCGCATGAGGAGCAGACTCTGGCCGCCGGGCTTTCAGAACTGCGCGACCTGCCAGCCGTCACGCGCGACGGACATCGCGTCCCGCTGTACGCCAACACCGGACTCCTGTCCGACATCACGCCCACCTTGAATAGTGGCGCGGAAGGCATCGGACTCTATCGCACTGAATTTCCGTTCATGACGCGCGAGCGTTTCCCCGGCGAGGAGGAACAGCGCGTCATCTACCGCCAGGTGCTGGAGGCGTTTCACCCGCGCCCGGTGGTGCTGCGCACGCTCGACATCGGCGGCGACAAAAGCCTGCCCTATTTCCCCATCGAAGAAGACAATCCGTTCCTGGGCTGGCGCGGCATCCGCATCAGCCTCGATCATCCTGAAATCTTCATCGTGCAACTGCGCGCCATGCTGCGCGCCAGCAGGGGGCTGAACAACCTGCACCTGCTGTTGCCCATGATCAGCGCCCTGTCCGAAGTAGATGAGGCGTTGCGCCTGATCAGGCGCGTGCATGACGAGCTGAACGAAAACGGGGAAACGCCGGTGATGCCGCGGGTGGGCGTGATGATCGAAGTGCCGTCCGCGGTCTACCAGGCCGACGCCATCGCCGCGCGCGTGGATTTTCTCTCCGTCGGCAGCAACGACCTCACCCAATACCTGCTGGCGGTGGATCGCAACAACGCGCGCGTCGCCTCGCTTTATGACGCCCTGCACCCCGCCGTGCTGCGCGCGCTGATGCAGGTGGTGGAGGGCGCGCACCGGCATGAAAAACCGGTGAGCGTGTGCGGCGAAATGGCCGGCGATCCCGCCGCCGCGCTGCTCTTGCTCGGTATGGGCATGGACAGCCTCAGCATGAGCGTGGCCAGCCTGCCGCGCGTCAAGTGGATGATCCGCAACTTCAGCCGCGATGAGGCGCGCCGCCTGCTCGACGAAGCGCTGCAACTGCATACTACCTCGGCGATCCGCCTGCTGCTGCACGCCGCCTTGCAACAGGCGGGGCTGGGCGGCTTGATAAGAGCGGCATGAGCGCCGTCCTTCTTATGAGGATTGCATAAATACTTGACAGACACTTCGTCATTCCAGCCAAGTGAGCGCAGGCGGGCGCAAGCCGGAATCCATGAATTCTTAGGCATGCCGCCGCTTTAAGTGTTAACCATACGGCTAATTCTTAACCCCGCTTTTCATAAACGCCCGGCTGATGCGGATGCGCAAACCACCCCTGCGCGCCGGGCGGCAGCGCCTCATGCCGCCCCAGCACCAAAACGCCACAGGTGATGAGCCGGTCATAGAAGCCCCGCAACACCTCCCGTTGCAGCGCCTCGTCAAAGTAGGTGAACGCGGCGTTGCGGCACAGAATCAGATCAAAAGGCCCCGCGGGCATCCCCGTGCGCAAGTCCTGCCGCTGAAACAGCGCCTTGTCGCGTAACGCCGGCTTTACACAATAGAGCCGCCCCGCACGCTCAAATCCCTGCGCCAGCAAATCCGGCGGCAGCTCGCGCAGGCTGCCGGCGGTGTAGCACCCCTTGCGCGCGCGCTCCAGCACGCGCTCGTCCACGTCCGTCGCCAGCACGCGCAGATCCGCGCCGGAGGCGCGCGCGGCGTGGCGCGCCGTCCACAGCAGCAACAGCGTGTAAGCTTCCTCGCCCGAGGCGCAGCCCGCGCTCCAGCAACGCAAGACGTTCCCGCCGCGAGTTTCAGCCAGGACGGGCAGGATTTTTTCGTCCAGGTAATCAAACACCGCCCGGTCGCGGTAAAAACGCGAAATGGTGATATGGCACAAGCCGTCCAGCACCGCCCATTCCTCCGGATGGGCGTCAAGATGGGCGGCATAGGCGGAAAGCTCCATTAGATTCAGCTCGCGCAGGCGGCGCGCAAGCCTTTTGCACACCTGCCCGCGCACCTTGCGAAAGCCCGGCCAGCGCAAACGCAACCTCGGCAAGCCCCATTGCAGAAAACGCACGCACTCCGTATCCTTCACCCTCATGCTCCCATGATGTCCAGTGCATAGGGTACCTTGGGTTCGAACGATGTGACAGCGCATCTGGATAAACCTCGGCCGCCGCGCGTCATACTGAGCCGAAGCATTTCAACATGGATCGCACCGAACGGTTTTACATCATCGAACAGCGGCTGCGTGCGGGCGCGGCCGTGCCGGTGCGTGATTTTCTCGAACAGCTGGGCGTGAGCATCGCCACCTTCAAGCGCGACCTCGAATACCTGCGCGACCGTATGCGCGCGCCCATCCTATGGGATAGAGCAAAGCGCGGCTATCGCTTCGCCGAAGCCGACCCCCACGCCCCGCGCCACGAACTCCCCGGGCTCTGGTTCAACAGCTCCGAAATCCACGCGCTGCTCGCCATGCACCACCTGCTGGAAAACCTGCAACCGGGATTGCTCAAACCCCACGTCGAACCCCTGAAGCTGCGCATCAAGGCGCTGCTCGAATCACAGCACGACAGCGCGCAGGAAGTGATGGCGCGCATCCGCCTCCTGCCCATGGCGGCGCGCAAAATCCGGCACGGCTATTTCGAGACCATCGCCAAGGCGCTGCTGCAACGCCGGCGCCTCGCCATCCGCCACTACAATCGCACGCGCGACGCCGAAACCGCGCGCGAAATCTCGCCCCAGCGCCTCGCCTGGTACCGCGACAACTGGTACCTCGACGCTTGGGACCACGGCAAGAACGCGCTGCGCACCTTTTCCGTGGACGGTATTCGCCGGGTGACGCCGCTCGACAAAAAGGCGCGCAACGTCCCCGGTAAAACCCTCGATGCGGAATTAGGCAGCGGCTACGGCATCTTCGCCGGGCGCAAAACCCGAACCGCCGTCCTGCGCTTCAGCCCGGAGCGCGCCCGCTGGGTCGCCAGCGAACAGTGGCATCCAAAACAAAAGGGATATTTTGAAGGCCGTCGCTATATCCTTGAAATCCCCTACACCGACGACCGCGAATTGCTGATGGACATCCTCAAATACGGCCCGGAAGTCGAGGTGCTGAAGCCAGAAGCCTTGCGAAACAAAGTGCTGGAACAGTTTCGTAAGGCATTATCTCAATATCAAAAGAATTCCACGTAGCTCATTTCATGAGCGAGTAGGCATGCTATATTGATCAAACACACGAACCGTTGCAGTTGACCGGGTAAACCAATCGGCGCTGCCATGCCCGGAGGCGAGGAAAGTGATGAAAAGGCGTGATTTTCTGACATCACTGTTGACTGTCCTGGCTGCATTGCCGGCGGCACGGGCTTGGGCTGTGTCGCCGCGCCGCCGGGTGCTGATCCAGGAATCGTCCGTCGCGGGCTTTCAGTATCACGCCGGCGGGCAACTCTGGCCGCTCCTGCGCGAAGGCCAGGCGCTCACACTCATACGCGAACCGGCTAATCCTTACGACGAGCGCGCCGTGCGTGTGGACTGGCGCGGCCGGAAACTCGGCTACGTGCCGCGGCTGGAAAACACCGCGGTTGCCCAGATGCTCGACCGCGGCCAGCGCCTGACCGCCCGCATCGTGCGGCTGCAGGAAAGTTCTGATCCGTGGGAGCGGTTGCGGTTTGCGGTGGGGCTGGAGATCGGATAGATGGTTGAGAGTGGGAGGTGGCGATGAATATGCCAAACGGTGGCCATGTCATTGACCTGTACTTTCATTTGCAGGGCAAGCAGATAGGCGCTGACCACGGATACGCGCTGTACGGCGCCATCAGTCGTGTGCTTGAAAGCGCAGGTAACCAATGGTTCCACGAGGCGAACGACATCGGACTTTTGCCCGTGCGAGGTCGTTACGTGGGGCAAGGCAAGCTCGCTCTGGGCCGCGGTGCGCGGTTCGGGCTGCGGTTGCCAGTGGAGCGAATCCCGAAGGTGTTGCCTCTGGCCGGGAAGCGGATCGAGATAAACGGAGACAAGTTTCTCGTCGGGACCACGATGACCTCGGCGTTGATCCCGACCCCGGTGCTGTATGCGCACCTGGTCACCACGAAGAACGGCGAAGACGAGACGCGCTTCGACGAGGAAAGCCGACGCCAGCTCCAGGCACTGGATATCAAAGGCACGCCACAGCGCGGCCCGCGGCGGATCGTCACGATTAAGGACAAGAAGGTCGTGGGTTATTCACTGCTCGTGACCGGGCTCACAGCCGACGAATCCATCCGGCTGCAAGAGCAGGGTCTAGGCGGGCGGCGGAAGATGGGATGTGGGGTCTTCCTGCCGTGGAAGCGGTGATGTTACTCGCGAAATCCGCGAAAGAAGGTTGTGCGCCTAAGGGCCTCGCCGAGCACTGTGGCGAGGTCATGGACGCCTTTGAAGCTCTTTTCGGCAAACGTGGCGCGCCCACTCGGTTGGGGAAGGAGTGGCTACGTTTCTTCAAGCTTGGAGAGGAGGATTTTGAGGGGTTTTTCGCCAATGGGCTTGCGTCTTGTGGCTTGCACGATATTGGAAAGGCCAACGACGGTTTTCAGCGCGCTGTCACGAAGAAGGGTGAGCAGTTGCTGAGGCACGAACATCTGAGCGGGATGATCTTGGCATTGCCCGAGGTGCAGGCGTGGCTAGATTCCAATTCGCAGCTCGACAGCGACATCGTATTGAGTGCTGTCATCGGCCACCACCTCAAAGCGTCACAGAAAGACGAACCGTATTACGGTTCCTTTGCGCAACCCGTCAGCGTGATGGGGCGAACACTCATACTATATGTAGACAATCTGGAGTTCCGGGAGTGTTTCGATGCCGTTGCCAAGAGGCTTGGAATGGCGCCGTGCACCGCAATCGTTCCGAGAATCTGGTCACTGACTTCTGTTGGCGACCAGCCCATCGAGAACGCAAGGGGAATCGTCGAGACACGATTCGATCCAAGAAAAACGCAAGAGCTGAAAAATAGTTCGCGGCGGCATCAGCTCCTGATGGCGGTTAAGGCAGCCGTCATCGCAGCCGATGCGGCGGGTTCGGGTTTGGTGCGCGAAGACATTGCATTGCGCCAATGGTTGCACGATGCGTTCAAGGACGCATTGACCGCGGAGGAGATCGACTGCCACATCATCAAGAAACGTATCCGGGCGATCGAGACGCGAACCGATAACCCGTTTAATTTTCACGATTTCCAGGAACATGCTGCCCGCCTGGGGAATCGCGCGCTGCTGCTTGCCTCCTGCGGGACAGGCAAGACCCTGGCGGCTTGGCGCTGGATCGAAGCGCGCCTCCGCGAACGACCGCAGGGACGCGTGCTGTTTCTGTATCCCACGCGGGCCACGGCCACCGAGGGTTTCCGCGACTACGTGTCACACGCGCCAGAGACGGATGCTGCACTTCTCAGCGGCACCGCCCGATACGAGCTGCGTGACATGTTTGGAAACCCGGACGACGAACGCCATGGCCGCAATTACCTCACAGAGGAACGTCTCTATGCGCTGGGGTTCTGGCAAAAGCGCGTGTTCAGTGCCACAGTGGACCAGTTCTTCGGCTTCCTACAGCAGGGCTACGGCGGAATCTGCCTTCTGCCGGTGCTGGCCGACAGCGTGGTGGTGATAGACGAGATACACAGCTTTGACACGGGCATGTTCTCGGCGCTCTTGAAGTTTCTCGATCGCTTCGATGCGCCGGTGCTCTGCATGACGGCAAGCCTACCAGCACGCCGCCGCGAGGCATTGCAGGCCCTGGGTTTGGAAGTTTTCCCAGACGAAAAGCAGCAGTTCGTGGACCTTGAGCGACGCGCACGCCTGCCGCGTTATCGCATCAAGAAGATAAAGGGAATGGGTGTCGCCGAAGAAATCGCACGCAAGGCAGTTGCTGAAGATCGCCGCGTTCTATGGGTTGTCAATACCGTGGATCGGTGTCAGGCGCTCGCATCGCGCATGACGGACCTTCAACCGCTTTGCTACCACAGCCGGTTTACGCTCGAACACCGCAAAGCGCGCCACACGGAGGTCGTTAATGCGTTTCAGGACTCGTCGCGGCGAGGCATGCTCGCGATCACCACCCAGGTATGCGAAATGAGCCTCGATCTCGATGCACAGGTGCTCATCAGCGAGCTTGCACCCATTCCCGCCTTGATCCAGCGCATGGGGCGCTGCAACCGCCACAGTCAGCAGAGAGGAGAGCCGCTTGGCGAGGTAAATGTTTATGATCCTGAAAGTAACCTGCCGTATCCGCAAGAGGAGATGACACTCGGGCGTGAGCTCATCGGAAAGTTAACGGGCAAGCGGACCTCGCAGGCCGATCTGGAGGGATTGCTTGAGGAGTTTACGTCCGCGCAAGAAGCAGAAGGCGAACGTCTCATTGCCTTTGTCGCTGATGGTTTCTGGTCGCGTGGCGGCGCGGAAGAGCTGCGCGAAAACGAGGACTTTACGGTCCCGGCAGTACTCGACAGCGACGTGGAGGACTATCTCGCCACGAGGCGAAAAGATGAGCCTGGCGATGGTTTTGTTGTCCCGGTGCCGAGGCGGTTCGTTCAGCGCCGCGATAGCCGCCTGCCAGGATTCTTATATGTGGCCCCGTCGAGCCACTACGTGGCAGAACTCGGGTTTCTCAAGGAGGCTCCGAAAAGGGAGCGCGCAGTCGTCCTATGAAGACGAAAGCCAAGAAAAAGTCGGACGCAATCGTCCTCGAATATTCGCTGCTCGACCTGCCGACGGCGCAGCATAAGGCGGGACTCATGGGCATGGTTCTGCACGTCGAGAGCCTCCGCAAACGCAAGGTTGCCAAGCCGATTCCCGAGCTCGTCGAGCTGACGCCACGTACTGCGGTTATCAAGTTTACGCTACCGCAAATCCAGACATTGTTTGATGACCTTTACGATGCAAGTTGGGTAGAGGATGAACGGCAAACCAAGTACCAGAATAAACCTCCCAAGCGCGTGAAGACCGTGATAGTCACGGAAAATGGAAAAACCCGAAGGGAGAAACGATTCGTGTACGATCGATGCGTACCATCTGGTCACGCGCTGCGCTTTTTCCAAGCTCGCTCAGACGGACCGTGGATCAAGCTGTGGCGCGACATGCTCTGGAACGTCTTGCGGGCGCAACCCAAGACGCGTGGCGACTACGAGTCTCGTGCTGACCGGAAGTCACTCGCGCTTCCGAAGGAATTTTGGAAGAAACTCGCCAGAGCGGAGCAGAAGCGCAGCAAGGGTTCTTTCGAAGTGGCGCCGGTAGCGGGTTCTGTTTTCGTCGGCGCTCAGGCGGATAACGCCGAACGTGTGCCGTTTCTCGGCCGCGTCGAGCACAACCTGCTCCTCCATTTCTGGCAGTGGGTGACGCCGATTTACGTTCCCCGTGTCGTCGGTGCTAATGACGACAAACCGAAAAACTTGGGCCACCTGTTGGCGATCCCGGAGGTATCTGATCTAGAACTCTTTGGCGTCTTGATTCGGGATTTTTGGCGATCCCTCGACCATCGCGTCGCCGGTTACGTTCCAGCGCAGGCCTTGATCGACATACCGGAAGAAGGTGCCCTCGATTTTCTCTACCAGCTTGCTCGGCATGAGCTGCAACAGCAAGAAATAAGCGCTGCTGTGCATGCGATCGAGTTCTATCATCTCGAACGGCAAGGAAACAACGTGCGCATGCTCGCCGCGCAGCGTATCGCACCCGACCCTCGCATGCTGAGCGAATACCAGCGCATCCGGAAGCATGTACGTGGCCCCCTATTCAAATCATTGAGGATTCGCAATCTACTAGCGGGTAGGTATTGGCATGAGGGGGCCGAGAGCCTGTTCTCAGGCTACCCGTGGAAGCATTTTGTGCATACAACGGAATCTCCGCGTTTCGGTTTCTTTGGCGCCGACACGCGGACGCATTTCAAGGGTCTCATCACAGAGCTTGAAAAAAACGAGGAGTTACCGATGACAGAGCAGACGGCAGAGACGCGGGATGATGCGCTGGCACGGCGCATCTACCGGGTAATAGGAGCGTTCGTGCGGCACAGAACGCGAGACAAGACGGGAAAGGACGATTCGGCTTTTCCGAAGAACGACAAAGGGTATCCAGATTACTCGCGAGACTATCTGGAAGCGCGAGAGAAAGTGGCAAAAGACGCTTTTCTCTCGATGCGTGCCAGACGAGACGCCGACTTCATCGAATACTTTACGGGGGCCATATGTGCCGTACCTCACTTCCTGCCGGAAGAAGACTATCTGGCGGTGAGTCAGGCTCTTGTCGAAGAGCCGGGAAAAGTTAAGAACCTCGCCATGCTGGCGTTGTCAGCGCATTCATGGATGCCGACGCCAAAGGCAGGACCAGGTAACGAAAACACTTAAAAGGAGCAATGCCATGAATCTTTTTGGTACCGTACTAACCTATACTGCGCCGAGCGCGAACTATCGCGGCGAATCAGCTGAGAACCGCGCAGTCATCCAGCGGATCACTCGTGGCCGGCACGAACACGCGATCATCAGCCCAGAGGCGATCCGCAACGCATTGCGCGAGACGTTGCGTGGTCTTGGTTTGCCGTGTAACCGAACGCGCTTACACGATGAGGAGCAGCTCGCGGTGAAATTCGAAGAGTATCCTGACGCCGACAAATACGCGGACGACTTTTTCATGGGGTGGCTAGTTGCGGCCGGGAGCGCAGATCGCAAGAAAATACTTGACGATCTCAAAAAGAAGAAACGCAATCCCGATGCGTTTACGTTCAAGCGGGATTCCGTGTTGCGAATGAACATGGCCGTTGCGCTCGATCCTTACCGGTATGACACGGTCTTTACTCAGTCGCCATTGAATGTTGACAGTCCCTGGAAGAACGCGGATTCGAGCCAGTTGCTACATCGCGAAACTGCGGATACAGCGTTCCAGTATCCTTTCGCGCTGAATCTCGAAGACTGTAGCGGCAAGAAAAAATGGACGGAGACGCTGCTCAAGGCCATCGGGCAACTCAACAATGTTGCTGGTAACCATGCACGGAGCTATTTCGAGATGGCGCCAGCCAGCATCGTGGTTCGACTGACGGACCAGTTGGTCGCTGGCTACGACACCTACGGGTTTCAGATCAAGGACGAGCGTCATCTGTTGCCGGAGATTGTGGAGGGTATTCTCAAGGGAGATTATCCCGGAAAAGAGTTCTTTCTCGGCGGAAAGGTGGTCAAAGACATGGACGAAAAGACGATCAAGGACCTTGAGACTGTCGGCGTGACGCCTGATCGCAGTGCGCAGAGGTTGTTGGAAATGGTCGCTAACAAGGCGCTGGGATAAGAGATGCTGTGCCTCTATGTGCAAGCACCGTTTGCGGCGTTCCGGACCTTTACCGCGGGTAGCTTCCGGCCCACCGCGTCGTTTATTACCCCGTCCGCGGCCTATGGCTTGCTGCTGAATTTGGCCGGCATCGAGATGCGCGCCCCGGATGACGGCCAAATGTCTATGACGCTGATCCAAGGTGGCCTACCGCCTCTAGAAGTTGCGTTGGGTGCGCTGTCGCTCCCGGAGCAGCACACGGTTTTTCAGCAACTTCACAATTACCCTGTCGGACCAAGCGGCGCCGAGCACGCGCCCAATACTAAGGGCAACAAGTACAACATCGTTCCGGCTCGCAGGGCAGTCCTTACAGGCCTACGGGCCTACGTGTGCCTGCGCGGTGGCGCAGAACTTGAGCAACGGATTGTTGACGGTTTGGCCGGAAAGTATAGGCGTTACGGTATACCGTTTCTCGGTGACAGCAACTTTCTGCCTGATCGGATCGACGTGATTGAGCAGGACCAACTCCAGCCAGCCCATTGGTTCGTGAAAGTGGGGTTGGAGGGAGATCCGAAACTTTCGGACAGCGTCACCCGGCTTACCGTGACCATTGATCGAGCGGATATGTCACGTACTGCATCTCTGCTCTTTTGTTCTTTATCGGAGCAAAGCAAGGGGATACCAGAACCGGCATGGACCACGGTGCATTATTCGTGAGCATCCTGTTGCTCATGTTCGCGTTGGAAGCCGTTTTATTGTCTGCACCGGGCTAAGTACCTCTTACCAGTCCGCGTTTGGGGAAGCGCTTGAGAGTATCGGTCACGAATGGGCATGGCGCCACGGCGGCGCACTCGTGGGAGGAATAATCAATCGGGTTCCCGCCTGAACGCTTCCAGCCGACTATGCTTACGCTTTAGGCAGTCTCAAGGACGCGACAGCATGGCGGACAATCTGATTCGGGTTATGGCCCTCCATGCCCTCGCTTATTGCGAGCGGCTCTTTTATCTCGAAGAGGTCGAGGAAATCCGCGTCGCGGATCATCGCGTCTATGCCGGCCGGACGCTGCACGAAGCCGAGGTGCCGGCCCAGGGTCAGCAGGAGTCCCTGACCCTCGAAAGCGAGACCTGGGGCATCAAGGGAAAGGCCGATTACGTCCGGTACCGCGATGGCGGTCTGGTTGCCTATGAGCACAAGCGCGGCCGCTCGATGGGCGACGAAGCGTGGCCGTCCGATCGTTTGCAGGTCATCGCTTACGCCGCGCTCCTTGGGGAGCACTTGGGTAAACCGGTCAAGGAGGGCCGCGTCCATTACCACGCGAACAATAAAACAGTTCGTGTCCCAATAGATGACAAAGCGCTCGAAGACTTGAAAGCCGCGGTATCCCGGGCACGGGAGCTGTCGCAATCGGTGCAGCGGCCGCCTGTCACGGCCAACGAAAAGCTCTGCACAAAATGCTCGCTTGCTCCGGTATGCCTCCCGGAGGAAGAGCGGCTGCTGCACGCGGCAGGACCGGACGATGGGAAGCAGGCGGCCATTCGCTTATTCCCCGAGGATGACGAGCGCCGGATCATTCATGTCACCGAGGAGGGCAGCCGGGTCAGTAAAAGCGGCGAGCAGATCGTCGTCACGCCGCGCGAGGAGGAACCGAGGAAATTCCCGGGTCGCGATGTGGCCGCCATTGTGTTGCACGGCGGCGTTCAGATCAGCAGTCAGGCGGTACATTACGCCGTGGCGCACGACATTGGCGTTCATTGGCTCACCGGAGGAGGGCAATACGCGGCGGGGCTCGTGCCGCCGGGTGGAGTGCAGCGGCGAATCCGGCAATTCGAAGGGCTGCGCGATCCGGAACTGACCTTACGATTAGCAAGGCAGCTAGTGAAGGCGAAGATCGAGAATCAGCTCAAGTTCCTGATGCGTGCAGGACGGGGAAAAGAATCGGGCGAGAGTATCGCTGAAGTTGTTAAGGGCATACGCGCCGAATTGCGTGGGGTTGACCGTGCCGCCGACGCTGAGACGTTGCGGGGCCATGAAGGAATGTCGGGCAAACTCTATTTCTCGGCGTTGCCGGGACTGTTGGACCCGGAGCAGGAGCTGATGCGCTTTTCAGGCCGCAATCGGCGGCCGCCGGAAGACCCGTTCAATGCCGCCCTGAGCTTCGGGTACAGCCTCCTCTACCGGGACGTGATGGCGGCGATCGTCAGCGTGGGGCTCGATCCGGCGTTCGGATTTTTTCATCGCCCGCGCAGCGCTGCTTACCCGCTTGCCCTCGATCTCATGGAGTTGTTTCGGACGGTATTGTGGGACATGCCGCTGATCGCGTCGGTAAATCGCAATCAATGGCGCGAGGAGCACTTCACGCGCTCGCCCGGCCAAGTCTGGCTCTCCCCGGAGGGCCGTAAGCTTGCCATCGAGCTTTACGAAAAGCGCAAAGAGGAGAGCTGGAAGCATCCAGTGCTCGATTACTCCCTGAGTTATGCGCGGGCGATGGAACTCGAAGTGCGCCTCCTCGAAAAAGAATGGAGTGGCAGTCCGGGGCTGTTCGGCTGCATGAGGATACGCTGATGAGCGATAAACGCTGGTATCTGGTGAGCTACGACATCCGCGACGATAAGCGTTGGCGTCGTGCTTACAAGCAGCTTCAGGGAAGGGGCGAGCGCATTCATTACTCGTTGTTTCGGTGTCGTCTCAACCGGACCGAGATGGAGGCTTTGCGCTGGGAGTTGGAGACCATACTGGACGATGAAGACGATTTGATGTTTATTCATCTTTGCCCCCGTTGCGCCGGAAGAGTCCGGGAACGCGGAAAAGGCAATGATTGGAATCCGCCTAGCGATCGTTTCGAGGTGCTGTGATCGGCGCGTGCACCGATCCGTGGAGTAAAGTTGTGCGTGAGCTTCGCTGGGTAATTCTTTGCGAAGAAGGAGTTTTTTCAGTTCCGGCTGATATATTGATGCATGACAATTGAATGTCCATGAATTACAGGCTGAAGATGTATCTTTATATGGGATTTCTGAAACTTTGCGAGGAATATCTAGGAGGTGCCTGCAAAGGTTGTTGCAAAGTTCTTTTACAACATAGACTTGAAGTTGGGCGGTGATTTCATCTCCGATGCCGAAAGGCGTTGAGCACTGATCAGGGCGGGACTGGTAGGCCAGCACAACTTGTGATTTCATCTCCGATGCCGAAAGGCGTTGAGCACTATATTATGTAAAATGGACGATGGAAGCCTAAAATGGAGTGATTTCATCTCCGATGCCGAAAGGCGTTGAGCACAAAATAGAGCCGACAGCCTTGAGCATGGTTCAACCTGTGATTTCATCTCCGATGCCGAAAGGCGTTGAGCACACGAAGACAGATGGGAATGGGCAGAGCGGGCGCGGATTGAAACCTCTACAGTCGCTATGACAAGCCCTGCAGCCCGCCGCAGCCAGATACCCAGAGGCTTCTAGCGCATCGAGTTCGCCGAACCCGTTCAAGGCCAGCTTGCTCTCGGCTTCGGCTGCCACTTCGGATTAGGACTGTTTCGGGTGGGTGGCCGTGGCGGATCAGATCGTCGAGCGCGGCGAGCACCACGGCGCGTCCCGGACCTCGATTCTGATGCCAATCATGTGCTATACTCCGAGCCGCGAAGCGGTAGTTTCCTAATGGAAAGGTTGCTGGCGGGTGTCCGCGAGCATGATCCGGTTCGAGTCCGGCGCCGCCTCGTCTTCACAGTTCCCTCTCCAGGTATTCCGCAGCAAATTGCTGCGGCTTCATTGAAGCGTGCTAAACCTCCACCGAGATCGAGCCGCCTAGCGCCGCGCGCGCAGGCGTTTGGGCTCCGTGAGGGCTTCCCGCTCATTGGCCTTGATTTCAATGCGGGTCATGATTATATTTACAATTAAGGGACTGCGGCAAAATTTGTCTCCCGGCATTTGCTGAGGGGAGCGCCTGGATCCCCGAAGGTTCCGTTGGCGGGGAGGGGAGTCCGCCACGCAGCCCCCACGAGGCACACCAGGCGGTGCCTCACTTTTATATTTTCCTGGCGTATCCCGCCGCAAATTGCCACGGCCTTGTTGAAGCTATAAATAATTTTAGGTTAACGCGCGGGTGACGACCGGGAAATCGGCGTCCGGTCACTGGGCTCTGTCACGGAGCGCTGGTTGGAGAAACGGCCGATCTCCCACCCGCGTCATTTCAGTTCTCCCCAGACAACGTGCATTCCGCAGCAAATTGCTGCGGCCTCAATTATGCGCCAGAAGGTTCGGCGCATTTCCCGCTTTAAATTAGCCGAAAACCGTCAGACTGTTTTTCCGCGAAAGGCGCGCGTGCAAGCCCCTTGCCGAGGCAATCGCCGAGTGATATGGTCGGATAATGCGTGCGGTGAGTTTTGTTAAATTTGTGTCAAAACTCTAAGGAGGGGCGCGCCGTCCTTTCGAGCACACAGATGATTGCAGGAGGTGTGATTGATGATGATCTCACAGTCTCATGGATGTCGTGCAAATGACATCGCTGTTGTGGCGGAGTCATCGTATCGTCATAAAGTTCCATGGCGGGCGCGCGCACTCCACCCGGTTTTTCAGACTCGCAGGGCACCAACCATCGTTCCTCTTCAAGGCCCGGCGCGGGCAATGGCAGCGCAATTGCATGGAACGGGGAATAGTCAAGTCAGACAGGGAGGCTCCATGAATCCGACACTCTCGTTAACAAGGAAAAAAATCCTGATTGCGGATGATGAAGCCAATATCCGGTTGCTGGTGCGCAGCACGCTCGAGGACGAGGATATGTATCAGATTATCGAGGCGGTGGACGGACAGGAGGCGCTGGATCAGATCCGCACCAACGGTCCGGAGATCGCGATTCTCGATCTCATGATGCCGCGCGTTTCCGGTCTGGATGTACTGGAGGAGTTGCGCAAACACCCGCCTAAGCGCCGGCCGGTTGTCGTCGTGCTCACGGCCAAGGTGAATGAGGAGCAGCGCGCCCTGGCCGCCGGCGCCGATGAATTCCTGCGCAAGCCTTTTTCGCCGTTGCAGCTTATGGACGCGGTGGAGAAGGCGCTGGACATGCGCGGATAAGGCGCGATGGCCTCCCACGCGCGGGCCGCGCCCGCGGAAAAAGGGCGTTCAGGCGCGTTCCGGCGCACCGGAGGCGGGGCGGCGCCCGCCGCCGTGGCGGCGATGCGGAAACAGTTCGCGCGCACGCACGATCAGCTGCTGTTGTACGCGCGCGACCTGAACCG
>QZKM01000028.1 GCA_003599485.1 Gammaproteobacteria bacterium | reverse complement strand
CGCCACTTCCTGCACCGTCGCAGACATCTCGTTCATCGCCGTCGCTACTTGATCAGTCTCACCTTGCTGCTTGCGTACTCCGGTACTGGTCTGCTCGGTCAGCGCGGCCATCTCCTCGGCGGAGGAGGCAAGCTTGCCGGTGAAGCCGGTGACCTCCATCACCAGGTCGCGCAGCTTGCCGGCAAACACGTTGAACCAATGCGCCAGTTCGCCCATTTCATCGGACGATGCCTCGTCCAGCCGCTTGGTCAGGTCGCCTTCACCCGCCGCAATGTCCTTGACGCGCTCTTTCATCATTTGCAGCGGCTTGACCACCACCTTGCCGAGCAGCAAGCTCACCACGATCAAACCGGCAATGAACAGCGCCGACTTGACGGCCACGTCATACCACAGACTGCGTTGCATGGCGCTGTCCAGCGCCTCCATCGAATAGGTAATGCGGATCGCTCCGTTGACGCTGCCGGAAGGCACCGTGTGGCACTGCAAGCAGTTCACCCCGCGTGTATTTTCCGTGGCGCGAAACGGCGTCACCACGGTCACGGTGCGTGCGCCGTTGTGCTTGCCCATGCTCACTATCTCCTTGCCTTGCAAACCCTGCCGGTCCATCTCATCCACCGGCGCCTCTTCCGGCAGACCGGGGCCGAACTGGCCACGCACCGGCTCGCCGCGATTGACACGCGCCTCCAGCACACCGGGGCGCTTCAATATCTTGTCGCGCAGAAGGGTGCGCTGGTCCATGGCGCCCACCAGCATCAGCGTATTGAGGCTGTCGAAATAGAACGTGGTCATGTCCTTGACGTCCTCGACAACCCTGTCCAGCATATGCTGCCGTTCGCTCTGGTAGGAGTAGACCGTGGTCACCACGGCCACCGTCACGAAGATCAACGCGACGGACAGATTAATCTTGAACCGCACCGACATGCGCTTCATACCGAATATACCGCTGATGGTTTTAAACATGGCTCTATCCTCGTTAAAAATTCCGTTTCACAAAATCAACGCTAGGCGTAAAGATCAATCACCCCATGGGAGGGGCGCAGTAAGCCCATTGAAGGCGTTTCATCCGTCACGTTGTTCCCGTTCCGAACCGCGGAGCGCGGATAATCATTGCCGCCATAACGGGACTCACGCTGTTCGGCAAACGACTGTTGTGAGATATTGACCTGCCCCAGGGTCAGGCCACTTGCGCCCAGCATTTCGCGCAGCCGCGGCAGGGCGGCCTCCAGCGCGTCGCGTACCATGGCATGCTGGGTGCTGAAGGCGACGCTCGCCTCATCCTGGTCCACGGTCACGCGCAATTCGAGCGGCCCCAGGTGCGGCGGGTTGAGTTGCAGTTCCGCAATCTGGTGTTCCTGTCTCACCATCCACAGCACGCGATGGCCCAGCGACTCACCCCAGCCGCGTTGCTCCAGCGGCAGCGGCAGTTGCAGACTGACTGGCGCATTAACGGGGGCAGGGTTGGTTTGTTGCATCACGGGCACTGCTGGCGCCGTGGCGACGCCGGCCGTTGCCTGCCCATTGGAGTCTGCCGGTGAATTCGCCGGCAAAAGCAACGGTGCGCTGATTTGCCCAGCGGCGTCCGGTGCGTCTACCCGGGCGGGCGATGCGGCAATGTCGTGCCTGGATTTGATCAACTCAAGGGTGGAGCGCTCCACTTGTCCGTCTTGCGCCGCTTCCTGCGTCAGACCGAATGACGCCGTTTGATCCCGGTCTTGCAACATGCCTTTGGGCGGCAAGATTTTAGCGCCGGCCGTGCGCAGCGCGGCAACATTATCGTCCTCCGCCACATTTACAGGCGGCGCCTGCACCGCGGCGGGTAAAACTGCCGGGACGGCGGACGCCGGCAAGGGCAACGCCTGTTCCGCCGCCTCGCCGCGCACATTATCTATCGCCTCGTCCGGTTGCATAATGCCTTTATCGGCTGCGCTGGGCGGAGGATTAATCAAACCCTCTGCGCCGTCACCCGCCGACATGCCGGAAGCGGCTGCGAAAGACGGCTCCGGCAAAACCCGGCCATCAGGCTGGACGTTATTGCCACCCGCCACTTCTCCGTCCGGGCTCAGTCCGCCGCCTTCCGGCGTGGTGTGTGCGGCGAGCCGCGCGGTCAATACCTCGGCGAAGGCACCGCCGGCCTGCGCGCCGCCCGGCGCTGACACAGCGCCATCCGCCTGCGGCGGGTTTGCCGCCTGCGGCTGAACAGGGAGGGAAGATATAACCTCCGGCATGATTGCTCCTTGATTCAATCTGAATGCTTGAGTAAGGAGGCAATTTATATGCCAGTCGTGGAGGCGCGGCGGGGAGGCTTGAGCGTGCCCGGCGCCAGGCGCCGGGAAGTTCGTTTTATAGACGGAACCGGGGCAATCACGCCCCGGCCGTCCGGTGCAACTTACTGCTTCATCATCTCGTCTTTCATCATCATCCTGGCCTTGGCGTCATCGCACTCTTCCTGGGTCATCTCAAGAAAGCCTTTGCCCTTGCAGCTATTTTTGCCTTTACAGTCGTTTTTACCCTTGCAATCGCTCTTGCCCTTGCAGGAGTTCACACCCTCGCAATGTACCTTGCCCATTTCAGCGGCATGGGCGGTGGCAAAAGGCGCGGCGGCGAACAAACCGGCTGCAGCGGCGGCCAGCAGCAGGCCGGAAGATTTGTTGGTAGTCATGTGGCTCATCTCCATATTAATGGTCGGTTAAAGGAACATCTCCGATGCGTACCTGCATCAGACCGGGAGATTACCGGCTCGCTCTCGCGCGCCGCTCACAAAATGGTCACGGTTTTATAACATTGCACGGTTCATGCCGCGTATGCGGGCAGTTTGAAAGTGAATGTAGTTCCTGCATTTAAACTGCTCTCCACGCTGATCCCGGCGCCGTGCAGATCAAGGATGCGCTTGGCGATGGCGAGCCCCAGTCCCGCGCCGCCCGTGTGCTCCTGGCGCGTTTTTTCCACGCGGTAAAACCGCTCGAAGACATGCGGCAGGTCTTCCTGCGGAATGCCGCAACCAGTATCTTGCATCCGCACCGTCACTGCATCCTGCTCGTGACTGAGACCGAGCGTCACGCGCCCGCCCGCGGGCGTATAGCGCAGCGCATTTTCAATCAGATTGGCGAGCACGCGCTCCATCAACCCGATATCGGCCTGCACCAAAGGTAGGCGCTGCGGGCAAATCACCTCCAGCACCACGCCCTTGTCGCGCGCCGCAAGCTGAAACTTCTGCGCCACGTCCTGCGCCAGATCATCCAGCGCGAACGGCTCCATCCGCACCGGCGCGGCATTGGAGTCGAGCTTGGCAAGCTCAAACAATTCCTCCACCAGCCTGCCCAGCTTTTCGCTGTGCCTGCAGGCGATCTCCAGATAGTGCCGCTGCTCCTCCGCGCTGAGCTCGCCTTCTTTCAGCAGCAGGGTCTCCAGATAACCCTGCAAAGACGCCAGCGGCGTGCGCAAATCGTGCGACACGTTGGCCACCAGCTCGCGGCGCAATGTATCCGTTTCCTTGAGCGCATCCATCTGCCGTTTAATGCGCGCCGCCATTTGATTAAAACTCGCGCCCAGCCGGTCTATCTCATCGCCGCCTGCCTGTGCGTCGCACGCAGACGGGCGCGCAGCCGGCGTCATGGCAGACGGTTCATCGCGCAACTCTGTGCGCTGGAATGACTCCATGCCCACGGCCAGCCGCGTGAGGCGGCGCGTCAGGGAACGGAACAACAGCAGCCCGGCGAGCAAGGTCAGCACCAGACTCGCCGCCAGGGCCCAGGTGCTCATTCTTACTATATGGCTGCCCTGCAACATCTGGGCTACAGAATCGTAGGCCTGGCCGCCCAGCACCACGTAGAGATAGCCTTGCGTCACACCGTCCACCGGCACGCGGGAAACGGAAAATATCTTGCGCGCGCGCGTGTCGCGCGGATCGTCGCCCAGTATGGGCGCATGCTGACTCCCCTCCATAAAATTTTTCAGCGGCGCCAGCGCTACCTGCTTACGTTGCAGTTGCTCGACGGGCACGGAACAGGCGAGTATCGCGCCTTCCGTGTTCAGCAGATAAATCTCGATGTTGGGATTGATGACCATCAGCATCTTGAACAACTCATCCAGGGCGCCCTGGTTGACCTTGTCCTCCAGCATCAGCGTCTTTTCCGACACCAGGTGCTCCGCCAGCTTCCAGTTGAGCTTCTGGGTGACTTCCTGTTGATACATCTCGCTGCTGAAAAACGTAAGCGCGCTGTACAGCGCGCCGATCAGGCACAACAAACCGAGCAGCACGGCGGCGAGCTTGGCGGCAAGGGTTTTAAACATCGGTGGATTTTTGCAGTTCGTCCGGCTCCGCGAACTTGTAGCCCACGCCCCAGACGGTGCGGATGTAATGCGGCCGCGCGGGGTCTTGCTCGATCTTGGCGCGCAGCCGGTTGATGTGCGAGTTCACCGTGTGCTCATAGCCGTCGTGGCCGTAATTCCACACCTGATCGAGCAATTGCGTGCGCGTGTACACCTTGCCCGGATGCCGGGCGAACTGTAACAGCAGCGCAAACTCCTTGGCGGTCAGTTCCACCGGCTCACCGCGCAATGTGACCTTACGCCGCTCGGTATCTATAAACAGCTCGCCGATACGCAGCGTGACCGGCGGCGCGGTGGCCGGCTGTGCGGCGAGCGCGTCCACGCGCCGGAACAACGCTTTCACCCGCGCGAGCAGCTCGCGGATGCTGAACGGCTTGGTGAGATAATCGTCCGCCCCCACCTCCAGCCCCAGCACCCGGTCCAGCTCGGTGGATTTCGCGGTCAGCATCAGTATCGGCGTGTACGGCGGCCGCGCGCGCAGCCGGCGGCACACCTCCAGCCCGTCCATGCCTGGAATCATCAAGTCCAGCACGATCAGGTCAAACTGCTGCGCCATGGCCAGATCCAATCCCTGCTGGCCGTTGTGCGTCACAGTGACCTGACAACCCATGTCGCGCAGGTGCATCTGCACCAGGTGCGCGATGTCGCGGTCATCCTCAATCACCAGTATTTTCCGGCCCATGCCCGTTCCACCCGCTTCAGATCAGTTTACCGCATGAATAGAATAACGGCCCAACCTTCACAAAAGCATCACACAGGCAATAAAAAAGCCCCGGCGGCGGTTGCCCGCCGGGGCTTTGTGAGAATACCGTGTACAGAACTTACTCGTTGTTGTTGAAGGCGCCAAGCAGGTGCAGCAGGCTAGTGAAGAGATTGTAAATGCTCACGTAGAGCGTAACCGTGGCCAGAATATAATTGGTTTCGCCGCCGTTCACGATCCGGCTGGTTTCATACAGGATCAGGCCGCACATCAACAATACGAACATGGCCGACACGCCCAGCGCCAGTCCCGGCAGGCTGAAAAATATCGCGCCCAGCCCGGCCAGAAACGCCACCAGAATTCCGGCCATGAGGAAACCGCCCATGAAGCTGAAATCCCTGCGCGAGGTCAGCGCATACGCCGACAGCCCGATGAAGATCGCGCCCGTGCCGCCCAGCGCCATCATCACGATTTCCCCGCCGTTCGGCAAATTGAGATAGACATTCAGTATCGGGCCCAGGGTCAAGCCCATGAAGCCGGTGAGCGCGAACACGGAGGCCAGGCCCCAGGCGCTGTTCTGCAGCTTGTAAGTGAGGAATAACAGCCCAAAATAGCCTAGCAAAGTAATCAAAATGCCGGGGTGCGGCAGATTCAGCGCCATCGAAATCCCCGCGCTCGCGGCGCTGAACAACAACGTCATCGCCAGCAATAGATAGGTGTTGCGGATCAGCTTGTTGCTGACGGCAACCGCTTCCGTAGCGCGTGCGGCAGCGGTCTGATAGGGGTATGTGCTCATGGCTGCTGAACTCCTGAATTTCAAAGGGTTATTTACCAGTATGTTTGGACCAGCCGAAACGGCTCAGGTTCATAGCATACGTAACTTTGCGCAAAGATCAATAGCTGGCGATAGCGGGCGGTTTTCGGTATCCTGCCTGCCGGGAGGCGTGGCCGAGCGGTTTAAGGCACTGGTCTTGAAAACCAGCAAGGGCTTACGCCCTTCGTGAGTTCGAATCTCACCGCCTCCGCCATCATATTTTTTTCACAAACACCTTCGAGTTGCGCTGGTAGTTGTAAAGCTGCTGGCGATCCACCGGCAGATCTTGCAGGCTGCCTGGGTGGAAGCCGCGCTCAGCGAACCAGTGCGGCGCGTGGGTGGTGAGCACGAACAGGCGTTTGATTTTCTGCTGCCTGGCCTTGCGTTCGACTTGCTCCAGCAGCGCCTCGCCGCGTCCGGCGTCGCGGTAATCCGGGTGCACGGCCAGGCAGGCGAGTTCTCCAACGTGTTCCCTGGCGTAGGGATAGAGCGCGGCGCAGGCGATCACCGCGCCGTCACGTTCCATGACGGTGAAATGGCCGATCTCGGTTTCCAGCCGCTCGCGCGAGCGGCGCACCAGCACGCCCTCTTGTTCCAGCGGCGCGATAAGCTCCAGTATGCCGCCGACGTCTTCTATCGTCGCGGCGCGCGTGTCTTCGTAGGCGTCGCCCGCGATGAGCGTGCCGATGCCGTCGCGCGTGAATAATTCCAGCAGCAGTGCGCCGTCGGCGCGGCGGCTGATGAGATGCGCGCGCCGCACGCCGTTGCGGCACGCCTGCACGGCGCAGGCAAGGTGACGCTTCATACCGGCGTCAAGCGCGCACTTGCCGGACAACAGCTTTTGCGCCTCATTGAGCGTCACTTGGCGCACCAAGCGCTTTTTCCCGTCCACCAAGCCTGGTCCTTCCGTCAGGCATAACAGTTTGTCGGCGCGCAATTCCACCGCCACGGCGGTGGCGACGTCTTCCGCGCTCAAGTTGAACACCTCGCCGGTGGGCGAATAGCCGAGGGGCGAAATCAACACCACGGCGTTGTCGTCCAGCGCCTTTTGCAAGGCCTGCGCGTCCACGCGCCGCACCTCGCCGGTGTGCTCGAAATCCACGCCGCCGCGCACGCCGAGCGGGCGCGCGGTGATGAAGTTGCCTGAGGCGGCGCGGATACGCGCGCCCGCCATGGGAGAATTGGCCACGCCCATCGAGAGCAGGGCCTCGATCTCCACCCGCAGCGCGCCCGCCGCCTGTTTCACGCAGGCGAGCGAAGCGCTGTCCGTTACGCGCAGGCCGTTGTGATAGCGGGCTTTAACGCCGCGTTCACGCAAGCATTGTTCAATCTGCGGGCGGGCGCCGTGCACCAGCACCAGCCGCACGCCCAAAGTATTAAGCAGCGCGACATCGTGGATGAAATGGGGAAAGCGCGCATCGGCGACGAATTCGCCGCCGAAGGCGATGACAAACGTGCGCCCGCGATGCGCCTTGATATAAGGCGCGGCATGGCGGAACCAGTTTACAAACGCGGCGTTGTTGTTCTTTTCCGGCATGGGGCTCTCGATGAGGGCCTTATTATACCCGCCAGCCCCCGCAAGACTATGGTTTTTTATCGAGCTTCAGCGCGGCGGAATTGATGCAGTAACGCAGGCCGGTGGGCTTGGGGCCGTCGGGAAATATGTGGCCGAGATGAGCGTCACACACGCTGCACAGTACTTCGGTCCTGCGCATGAACAGGCTGTGGTCCTCCCTGGTGCTTATCGCCTACCGGTTCATCGGCGCCCAGTAGCTCGGCCAGCCGGTGCCGGAATCGAATTTTTGTTCCGAGCCGAACAGTTCGTTGCCGCAACACACGCAGCGGTAAATCCCCGCGTCCCTGGTGGCGTGATATTCGCCGCTGAACGCGCGCTCGGTACCGTGCCTGCGCGTGACCTCGTACTGCCGCGGCGTGAGCCGCTGCTTCCACTCCGCGCCGGATTTGACCACCTTCTCTTTCACCGCGAAATCTCCTTCCGTAAGGATTGCGGCGCCATCAGGCCGCGCGCGGCCGTACTTCCCGATCCAACCGGCTCGCCAGACGATCCTCAGCCATGTCAAGATCATAGTCCATCTGCAAGCCGCTCCAGAATTGAGCGGACATATTGAAATATCGCGCGAGGCGCAATGCCGTATCGGCCGTTACCGCGCGCTTCTCGTGCACAATTTCGTTGATGCGGCGCGCCGGAACCCCGATATCAAGCGCCAGCCGGTTCTGGCTGAGACCAAGGGGCAGCAAAAACTCCTCCAGCAGCACTTCACCGGGATGAACAGGGCTGAGCTTTTTTGCTTTCATGCGCGAATCTCAGTGATAGTCAACAATCTCAACGTCGTAGCATGCATTACTTTTCCAGAAAAAACATATGCGCCACTGATCGTTGATGCGGATACTGTGCTGCCCCTTCCGGTTTCCTCTCAATGCCTCCAGGCGATTGGCGGGCGGAATACGCAGATCATTCAATGTAACTGCGCGATTCAACATCCTGAGCTTACGCAGCGCCAAATGTTGAATGTCATGCGGTAGTTTCCTCGAAAATTGGCGATTAAATATCTTTTCCGTTTCCTTGCACTTGAAGCTTTTTATCATATTGTAGTTTATAACGCAATGCGTTAAACATCAAGCGCTAAAGCGCCTGCCGTGATCTAAACCCGGCAATTCAATCCGTCACTGCCCCCAGGCTGCTGCTTGATACCTGCTTGGCGTATTTCGCCAGCACGCCGCGCGTGTAACGCGGAGCGGGCGGTTTCCATGCGGCGCGGCGGCGTGCGAGTTCGGCGTCGGACACGTTGAGTTGCAGCAGACGCGCATCGGCGTCTATGGTGATGGAGTCGCCCTCCTGCACCAGCGCAATGTTGCCTCCCGCTGCGGCTTCGGGCGCGACGTGGCCCACCACCATGCCGTAGGTGCCGCCGGAGAAGCGGCCGTCGGTAATGAGGCCCACGCTGTCGCCCAGGCCCTCGCCGATGATGGCGGAGGTGGGCGACAGCATCTCGCGCATGCCGGGGCCGCCCCTGGGGCCTTCGTAGCGGATCACCACCACGTCACCCACCTTGATTTTCTGCGCCAGGATGGCCTCCATGCACGCCTCTTCGGAGTCGAACACGCGCGCCGGTCCGGTGATCGTGTGCATCTTGATGCCGGTGATCTTGGCCACCGCGCCTTCCGGGGCGAGATTGCCCTTCAGGATGGCGAGATGCCCCTGCGTGTAAACGGGATTGCTCCAGGGGCGGATCACGTCCTGATTTTTACGCGGCTCATCAGGCACGTCCTTGAGCACTTCGGCGATAGTCCGGCCGCTGATGGTGAGCGCGTCGCCGTGCAACAGCCCGTGCGCGAGCAGCATCTTCATCACCTGCGGGATGCCGCCCGCTTTATGCAAATCGGTGGCGACATAACGCCCGGAGGGTTTGAGGTCGCACAGCACCGGCACGCGCGCGCGCATCATTTCGATATCATCAATGACCAGGGGCGCCTGCGCGGCGTGTGCGATGGCGAGCAGGTGCAGCACGGCGTTGGTGGAGCCGCCCACCGCCATGGTCACCGCAATCGCGTTTTCGAACGCCTTGCGCGTGAGTATCTGGCGCGGCAGGATTTGTTTTTTGATCGCGTTGACCAGAGCTTCCGCGGAGCGCGCCGTGCTTTCGGCCTTTTCCTCGTCTTCCGCGGCCATGGTGGAGGAATACGGCAGGCTCATGCCCATGGCCTCGAAGATGGAGGACATGGTGTTGGCGGTGTACATGCCGCCGCAGGAGCCCGCGCCGGGACAGGCGCGGCGCTCGATCTCCAGCAATTCCTTTTCATCTATTTTATGCGCGGTGTATTGCCCCACCGCCTCGAACGCGCTCACGATGGTGAGGTCGCGGTCTTTATAATGGCCGGGCTTGATGGTGCCGCCATAAACGAAAATGGCGGGGATATTCAAGCGGGCCATGGCGATCATCGCGCCCGGCATGTTTTTGTCGCAGCCGCCGATGGCGATCACGCCGTCCATGCTCTGGCCGTTGCACACCGTTTCGATGGAGTCGGCGATCACCTCGCGCGACACCAGGGAGTATTTCATGCCCTCGGTGCCCATCGAGATGCCGTCCGAGATGGTGATGGTGCCGAACACCTGCGGCATGGCGCCGGCCTTTTTCAGCGCGGCCTCGGCGCGCGCGGCGAGCGCGCCCAGCCCCAGGTTGCACGGCGTGATGGTGCTGTGCGCGTTGGCCACGCCCACGACGGGTTTTTCAAAATCCTGGTCGCCGAATCCCACGGCGCGCAGCATGGCGCGGTTGGGCGAACGCTGCACGCCCTGGGTGACGGTCTTGCTTCTGCGATTGTCAGACATCCTTGCTCCTGGTGACGAAGATTAGGTGATGAGGGTTATTGCAGTAATTGATCCGGTTCCAGTTTTTTCCACAAACAGTTGCCGCCGCTGGCTTTGTCCAGCAATGCAAGCTGCGCCTGATGCGCGGCCAGTTCCTCGGCGTCCGGCGCAATCACCGGCAGCGGTTTGCGGTTTTCATTCACGCGCCTGATCGGCGGCGCCTTTGCGCCGGGGGTGGCGGCGTCGCTCAACAGGCTCACCTGCCCGCCGGTCATGGCAAGGTACACCTCGGCCAGGATCTCGGCGTCGGTCTGCGCGCCGTGCAGTTTGCGCTGCGAGTTGTCCACATGATAACGCTTGCACAGTTCGTCCAGATTGTTTTTCAAACCCGGATGCAGACGGCGCGCCATCTCCAGGGTGCAGGTCACGCTGCAATGGTCCGTGATCTTGCCCTTGTCCTCGCCCAGCAGGCTCAATTCCTGATTGAGAAATCCGACGTCGAACGGCGCGTTGTGGATCACCAGTTCCGCGCCGCGCACGAACTCCAGAAACTCCCGCGCGATGTCGGCGAACTTCGGCTTGCCGGCCAGCATCTCGTCGCTGATGCCGTGCACCTGAAATGCGCCGGGGTCCACCGGGCGCTCTGGCTGCACGTAGTAATGGAACGAGTTTCCGGTCTTGCGCCGGTTCACCAGTTCCACGCAGCCGATTTCGATGATGCGATGGCCTTCGCTCACCTCCAGGCCGGTGGTTTCGGTATCCAGTACGATTTGGCGCATCACGGCACTCCTATAAAAGTTCTGAAAAATTCATCCCTGAATTTTTCAGAGACGAAAATCAAAAATGCAATTTTTGCTTTTCTTCATTTTTCAATCACAATGCGTGATTGAAAAATGGCGGCACGTCACTGTGCCGCGGAGCCTCTGATTAAATCAGGGGCTCCCTGTCATTTCCAGCATTTCATTTATTGCCTGATTGGCCAGCCGGTCCGCCTGCTCGTTCTCCGGGTGGCCTTGATGCCCGCGCACCCAGTGCCAGCTTACCTTATGGCGCGCCGCGGCACGTTCCAGCGCCTGCCACAGTTCCACATTTTTCACCGGCTTTTTATCCGCCGTCTTCCAGCCGCGACGCTTCCACTGCGGCAGCCACTCGGTGATGCCGTGCTTCACGTATTGCGAGTCGGTGGTCACGCGCACCGTGCATGGCCGTTTCAGCGATTCCAGCGCCTTGATCACCGCCGTCATCTCCATGCGATTGTTGGTGGTGAGTTCTTCCGCGCCGCGCAGGGTTTTCTCATGTCCCTGATAGCGCAGCAGCACGCCCCATCCGCCGGGGCCGGGATTGCCGCGGCAGGCGCCGTCGGTATAAACCTCCACCACATCATTCATGTCCGACCCGGGCGGTAGGCTCTGCCGCCCCCGCGCGCACCAGCCGCTGCGCGCTCCAGCGCGGCTTGATGGGGGTGAGCGTGGCCACGCGCTTTTTGGCCAGCAGCAGGTAGCCGCCGGCAAAGTGCGGCCAGTAGCGCTTGCCCAGGCGTTCCAGAAAATTCAGTTTTTGCATCACGGTCTCGCTCTGTAACGGCGGGCGGAAAAAATAATAACGCACCCCCAGCGTATCAAAACCGAGCAGCGCCAGCCAATCTTTCAGGCGCACCGTGCTCAGGAACCGCCCGCGCCACGGCGGCCGCCCGCGCAGCCGCAGCACAATACGCCATAAACCCCACAGGCTCCACGGGTTAAAGCCCAGCACCACAAGATGTCCTTCCGGGATCAGCACCCGTTCCGCCTCGCGCAGCACCTGGTGCGGCTCGTCCTCAAACTCCAGGCTGTGCGGCAGAATCACCACGTCCACGCTGTCGGCGGCAACCGGCAGCGCCTGCGCCGCGCCGATCAGCCCAACCTGATAATGGCGCCCCACGCCGCCCGGCTCGCTCTCCATCACCATCCGGTGCCTGACGCGGCTTGCGCCGGTGAGATCAGCGCCGGCGGGGTGGCCGAGCTGCAGCAGGTGATAGCCAAACAGATCCGGCAGCGCGCGCTCCAGCTGTGCGCATTCCTCCGCAAGCAGGCGCCGCCCCAGTGGCAGGCTGTGCCAGGCGCGCTGGCTGCGTCGCGCCTGGGCGGTAGAACCGCATTTATGCACAGGTTTCATAACCGGCTTGAATCATGTTAAGTTGCTGAGGTCATGCTCCGTGTCCACCCCGTTACCGCCTTCAAAGACAATTATATCTGGCTCATCGGCCGCACTGGCACTCCCAAGGTGGCGGCGGTGGATCCCGGGGATGCGCGCCCGCTGCTGGGTTATTGCGCCGCGCACGGACTGGAGCCTTGCGTCATCCTCATCACCCATCATCACCGCGATCACGCGGGCGGGGTGCGCGAATTGCTCGACTATTATGATGTGCCGGTCTACGGCCCGGTGCACGAGACCATTCCCGGTTTGACTCATCCGCTGGGCGAAGGTGCGCGCGTCACCCTCCCTGAAATAGGACTCACTCTACAGGTAATGGAGTTGCCCGGCCACACCCGCGCGCCTCTTTCTTACGCAGGCGCAGGCATGCTGTTCTGCGGCGACACCCTGTTCACCGGCGGCTGCGGTTACCTGTTTGAGGGCACGGCCGCGCAGATGCATGCCTCGTTGACCCGCCTCGCGGCCCTGCCTGGAGAGACGCAAGTCTACTGCGGCCATGAATATACCCTGGAAAACCTGGGCTTTGCCCTGCACGTCGAGCCTGACAACCCCGATTTGCACGCGCGCATCGCGGCCGCCCGCCGCTTGCGCGCACAAGGACTGCCCACCGTGCCCTCTACATTGGAGGAGGAACGCCGAACCAACCCCTTTTTACGCTGTCATATCCAGCAAGTCATTGACGCGGCTGAAAAATACGCCGGTCGCCGGCTTTCCAGGCCAGATCAAGTATTTGCAGTGGTCCGGCAATGGAAAAACGAGCTGGATGCCAGAGCCTGAATTCTTGGGTTGACCTCCAACCCTGTTCCCACTACCATATATAGATGCTAAACGGCAGGCACCTACTACCCTTAGTAAGTGGCGGGCTCCTCGGCTTGGGGGTGCTGCTGTTTTCTGCCTACGCGCAAGCGCAAACCTTCCCTTCGGAGGCCACCCAAACCACGTCCGAGGGAGATTATAACTCATTGAATTCATTAAAGGAGGCGATTAAAAAACCTCCCCCGCAAGCGGCCGCCGCCGAACCTGCTCCCGATTCCCTCGTAGTCCCTTCCGCCTCTCCCCTCGCCGCCTCTTCACCTTCCACCTCCCTGAATAGGGAGGGTGTTGCGGCTTTGGCGCCGCAAGCGAAAGACCAGCCGGGCGATGGCACAGAATCACCAGCCGACCTATGGGCGCGGCTGCGCAGCGGACTCAGCCTGCCCGGGCGCGATCACCCCAGGGTGTTCAGGGAAATAGAGCGCTACGCCGGCGAACAGAACTATCTGAACAAGGTCACGGCGCGCGCTCGGCCATTCTTATACTATGTGCTGCAGGAGGTCGAAAAGCGCGGTCTGCCGGGCGAGATCGCCCTGCTGCCGGTGGTGGAAAGCACGTACAGCCCGCACGCTGAGTCGCCCAAGCAGGCCGCCGGCATCTGGCAGATTATCCCGGCCACCGGGCGTCAACTCGGTCTCAAGCAAACCTTCTGGTACGACGGGCGGCGCGACATCATGGCCTCCACCAAGGCCGCGCTGGATTATCTGGAAAGGCTCAACAAGGATTTCGGGGGTGACTGGCTGCTCACCTTTGCGGCCTATAACGGAGGCGAGGGCATGGTGCAGCGCGCCATCGCCCGTAACCTTGAGGCGGGCAAACCCACGGACTTCTGGTCACTCGATCTGCCGCGCGAGACTGAAACCTACGTGCCGCGGCTGCTCGCCGTCACGGCCGTCATCGCAGCGCCGGAGCTGTTTGGCGTAAACCTGAACAGCATACCCAATCAGCGCTATCTGACGCAGGTAAAGCTCGGCTCTCAGATCAACCTGGACACCGCCGCCAGGCTGGCCGGCATGTCGCGCGCCGAACTCTCGCGCCTCAACCCCGGTTATGTGCGCGACGCCACCGGACCCCATGGCCCGTATCATTTGCTGCTGCCGGTGCACAAGGTGAAGGTTTTCAACAACAAGCTGGCCCAGCAGCGGACAGCAGACACCGCCGCGCCCACGGGACAGCGGGCCTATTACACAGTGCGCGCCGGCGACACTCTGACGGACATCGCGGCGCGCTTCCGCGTGAGCGTGAACGACTTGCGCGCTTGGAACGCCGCGTTGCTCAAGCTGCTGAAAGATAAGCCGCTGCAAGCCGGCGCCACGCTCACGCTCTATCCCCGGCCCACATTGGTCGCTCATAATTCCTGAACCGGGCTTTTGCCCGCGCTGCGCCGTGAGGTGCGGTATAATTCCCTGTGGGGCAATAACAGGAGACGGCCATGATCAGTTTGCGCAAGGCCGGCGAGCGCGGCCATTTTAATCACGGCTGGCTCGACACCTGGCACACGTTTTCCTTCGCCGGCTACTACGATCCGGAGCAGATGGGCTTTGCCAGCCTGCGCGTCATCAACGAGGATAGGGTGGCGCCGGGGCGCGGCTTCGCGCCGCACAGCCACCGCGACATGGAGATCATCACCTATATTCTAGAAGGCGCGCTGGAACACAAGGACAGCCTGGGTAATGGTTCGGTGATCCGTCCCGGCGATGTGCAGCGCATGAGCGCGGGCACGGGCGTCACGCACAGCGAGTACAACCCTTCCAAGACCGAGCCCGTACACCTGCTGCAAATCTGGATTGCGCCGGACAAAACCGGCGTGCCGCCGGGTTATGAACAAAAGCACTACACGGAGCAGGAAAGGCAAGCGCGCCTGTGCCTCATCGCCTCGCCCGACGGACGCGACAATTCGGTGACCATCCACCAGAACGCCCGGATTTATGCGGCCCTGCTCGGCGCAAACGACACCCTGAGCCATACCTTCGCCCCCGGCCGTCAAGGCTATGTACACGTCGCGCGCGGCGCGCTGAACGTGAACGGCCATCCGCTCAGCGCGGGCGACGGCGCGAAATTGACCGCCGAACCGGAACTGAGATTCAGTCACACCAGGGAGGTGGAAGTCTTGTTGTTTGATCTGATTTAAAGGAGGAGACGGAATCATGAAGGCGGTGCGCATCCATCAATTCGGCGGCGTGGAAGTGCTGCGCTACGAAGACGCGCCGCGTCCCGTGCCCGGTCCGGGCGAAGTGCTGATCCGCGTGCACGCCGCCGGCGTCAATCCGGTGGACTGGAAAATCCGCGAGGGGCGTCTGCAAGGGCGCATCAGCCATCACCTGCCGCTCACTTTAGGATGGGACGTGGCGGGCGTGATTGAGCAACCCGGCCCCGGCGTGACGCAGTTTAACGTTGGCGATGCGGTGTACGCGCGCCCTGATCTCGCGCGCGACGGCGCCTATGCCGAATATATCGCGGTGCGCGCCAGTGAAGCGGCCCTGAAGCCAAAATCTCTCGATTTCATTCACGCCGCCGCCGTGCCGCTCTCGGCGCTCACCGCCTGGCAATCGCTGTTTGACGCGGGCGATCTGCAACCGGGCCAGAAGATTCTGATACACGCCGGCGCGGGCGGTGTAGGCCATTATGCCGTGCAGTTCGCGCGCTGGAAGGGCGCGCACGTGGTCACCACCGCCTCCGCGCGCAATGCAAGCTTCGTGCGCTCGCTCGGCGCCGATGAAGCGATAGATTACACCGCGACGCGCTTCGAGGACGCGGTGCGCGATATGGACATGGTGTTTGACACGGTGGGCGGCGAGGTGCAGGCGCGTTCCTGGAAGGCGTTACGGCAAGGCGGCATATTGGTTTCCATCCTGGCGCTCACTGTGCCCGGCGAAGCCGAACAGCACGGCTGGCGCTCGGCTTACGTGTTCGTACAGCCCAACGCCGCGCAGCTCACCCGGATTGCCGAATTGATAGACGCGGGCAAAGTCAAACCCGTGGTGGAAAACGTCTTTCCCCTGCATGAAGCGGCCAGGGCGCACGCCGCCGTGCAGGGCGGCCATACGCGCGGAAAGGTTGTGCTGCGCGTGGCGGATTAGCGGTTCGTTGAAAAACGAACTGCCAGACCCCACAAGGATGTGCCGCATCGGAAATCGAACACGCCAGTGTTTGATTTTCGGAGCGAGCCGCGGGCGTGTACCGCGGCGAGCGAGTTGAAAAACGCCAGGGACGGCGTTTTTCAACAAACTGTTAAGGAACCTCTGATTAAGTCAGAGGTTCCGTGCGGTGCAGGGACGCACCGCCATTTTTCAAACACGAAAGTGTTTGAAAAATGAAGAAAAGCAAAAACCATGTTTTTGCTTTTCGTGCTCTGAGAAGTCCAGGATGGACTTATTCAGAGCTTCCTTAAATAGTTGCGACAGGCCAATCCACCTTTTAAAAGAGGGGGTAAGGCGCGTACGGTGGCGATGCACCGGCCACCGCCGAGCACGATGAAATTGAAGTGCCCCATGCTCTTCTTGCCTCCTTGCTTCGAGGCCCGTTCCGGGAACTTTCTTACGTCCGGTTTTTCAGATATCCCGGAATGCAGATTCCTACATCGGCTCACCGATGCCCGCCTGTCGCAACGCGGCCTCGTCGGGGCCGCGTCCCGCGCAGCATTCGGCGAGTTGGCCGTCAATAACCACGGCGGGCACTACTCCGATGCCTAGCTTGCGGGCGCGTTCGGCCACCTGGGCCTCGCGCATGTCCAGCACGCTGATGTCGCAGGATGGACAGGCGATACGGTTAATCAAATTAATAGTTTCTTCACAGACCGGACAGCCAGCGCTGAAGATTTCAATACGGCGTTGAGTTTGCATGATAATACTCCCTCACGTTAAACGATCCCCCTGGAGTGATGCACCCGGCGCAGCGGGGACACAGGCCGGGCAGGATGCTCGCGCCGCGCGCGGCCAGGCATTCCACAGCGAGGCAGCGATAAGCAGAACGATGCCACTATATAAGGCGGCTTCCGAATCGTAGATGAACTTGCCGATGAGCAGCACGGCGCTGGCCACCGTGCCCAGGAACAGCGGCCGATAGCCGCGCCGCGATCGGGCGCGGTAGGCGAGCGCGGCCAGGCTGATCCCCAGGAACAGCGCGGTAAGCGGCAACAGATACGGCGTGAAATTGATAAATCCCAGGCCCATGGCGCTCAACAGGCTGGTATAGGCCGGCCAGCAAGCCGAACAGGTGAGCTTGGGCAGCATCGCCATACCGACGGCGGGCAGCATGGCCCATGTGGTACGCGCCGGAGCGCGTGGACGCGGCGGCCTTACCGCCCGCGCAGCGCGCAATTTGGCGGTGAGCACAGCAAGGCTTGGGATACCGCTCAAACGGCCCTGGTCCGCGTAGAGGCGGCAACAGTTGGCGTCCGTTTGCGCGTCGTCCGCCGCGACATCCGCGCCGTCGATCAATAAAGTGGGCGAGCCGTACTCATGCGCGTACCGCGGACTCTGCGCGTCGTGGCGCTCCCACTCCCGCCAGCTCGGTATAAGGCCGGCCTGGACAAAGGCGCGCAGCAACTGTGCGCGCGCCGCAGCCACGTTGGGGCAGTCGCGGTCGTAAATCAATTCCACGCGTGGTGTTAGCATTTATCTCAAACCTTCCAAGGTGTCTAAAATAGGACAAGCGCTGCTCGGCCCTTCGCCTCCGCAGTCGTGCACCAGTTGCGTGAGCGCCCGGCGCATGCGGCGTAGATCCGTGAGTTTGCGCTCGATGTCGGCGAGCTTGGCCTCAGCGCGCCGCTTGACGTCGGCGCAGCCGCTGTGCGGATCGATACGCAGCGCCAGCAATTCCGCGATTTCCTTGAGCGAAAAGCCCAGTTCCTTGGAACGCTTGATGAATTGCAGGCGGGTGACCGTTGCGGATGGATAGCGCCGGTAGCCGGAGGCGCGGCGCGCGGGCCGCGGCAACAGACCCTCGCGCTCGTAATAACGTACCGTCTCGACGTTCACCTGCGCCGCCTTGGCCAACTGGCCGATGCTTAAACTCTCCATGGGCTGACCTCCATTCCAGATTGGCCCAACTATAAACCCCGGAGTAGGGTACGGAGTCAAGGGCTTTGCAAATGCTTATCGGGAGTCCGGGGCGTGATGTTATAAAATCATGATCATTTTGCGAGCGGCGCGTGATATGAAGAGGCTAGTTTAATAGTCCGTTGTCGTGAATGTATTTAACCTGTTGCCTAATCGTGCTCGATGGATGCCTGGGGCTATCCGCTAAGCTTGTTCACCACCAATCGGTGGGTAACCGGTGAAACTTGGCGCCACGCCGGGGACGCGATCACGTTGCTCCGTCACTTTGAGATTGACCACGCGTTTCCTTTCTGGCCGACCAACCGCTGGATCACGGCCATGTTGCGTTTGCAGCGCCCCTTCATCGAGGGCATGCTGCATCACCGGGATGCCGTCGTGACCGCCTGGCGGGCGATGTACCCGGAGGGTGATGTTTTCGAGGATCGCCGGCTGGACATCATCGGAACCCTGCCCGTTTCCGTCGAGCATCTGGCAACGCGACTTGCCGCATCCATCGGCAGTGTGGAACGGCACGGCGCATTTGACCGGATAGGGCCGACGGAAGCTCACGCAAGCCCTTGAGATCGGGGTGCAAGAAGCTGTGCTGACACCGAGCGCGAGGCAGGTCCTGCTTTTCCAGGCCACCAGCACCTTCTTGTCAGCGCTGCGCAAACAGCGCGCCGAATTGCCCCGGCCGCCCATTTCCAGATGCAGTGCGAGCAGAGCATTATCAAGAGATTTTACAGCCGCGCGCTCAAGCGTGGTGCGCGATCTTAGGCACGGCGCTCAGCAGGCGGCGGGTGTAGTCATGCTGCGGATTGCTCAGCACCTGCTCCGCGCCGCCGTGCTCCACGATGCGTCCCTGATGCATCACCGCCACGTCGTGCGCCAGGTATTCCACCACGGCGAAGTTGTGCGTGATAAAAAGATAGGCGAGGCCGAGCTCGTCTTGCAGGCGCTTCAGTAAATTCAGGATTTGCGCCTGCACCGAGACGTCCAGCGCGCTGGTCGGCTCGTCGCAGATGATGATCCTGGGATTCACCGCCAGGGCGCGTGCAATGCACACGCGCTGGCGCTGGCCGCCGGAGAATTCGTGCGGGTAGCGGTATTTCACGTCCGGAGACAAGCCCACCTGCTCCAGCAGGCGGTCAATGCGCGCGAGGCGCGCGCGTTCATCCCCGCCCATGCCTTGCGCGATCATGCCCTCGGCGACGATGTCGGCGATCATCATGCGCGGGTTCATGGAGGAGTGCGGATCCTGAAAGATGATCTGTAACGCGCCGCGCTGGGCGCGCAGCGCCCCGCCGCGCAGGCTGTCAAGATCCACCGCGCCGTAATGCACGTCACCGGAGGTGATGGGCAGCAGGCGCAGGATGCTTTTCCCCACCGTGGTCTTGCCGGAACCCGATTCGCCCACCAGCGCCAGTGTCCGCCCGGCGCGCAGCGCAAGCGACACGCCGTCCACCGCCCGCACCTCGCCCACCTTGCGCTTGAACAGGCCCTTGCGGATGGGAAAGTGCACCTTGAGGCCGGTGACCTTGAGCAGAACCTCGTCCGCTCCGGCGCGCATCCCGGGGGCAGCCGGCCCCACGGCCGCACCTGCCTGTACGTTGCACGCAGACAGGCGCGCCGGCGGCGCGGCAGGGCGCATCACGCTATAGTTCGCATCATAAAGATGACAGCGAACCTTCCCTCCGCCTTCAGCCGCCAGCAGCGCGGGGGTAACGTCACGGCAGGTCTGCCATGCAAGGTCACAGCGCGGCGCGAAGCGGCAGCCGCTGAAGGTTTGCGTGAGCGGCGGCACCATGCCCCGGATGACGGCAAGGCTCTTCCCCCGTTGCGCGCGGCCGGGCAGCGAATCGAACAGTTTCTGCGAGTAGGGATGCCGCGGGGCGGATAAAAATTGCGCGCGCGATGCAAGCTCCACGACTTCTCCGGCGTACATCACCGCCACGCGATCCGCCATCTGCGACACCACGCCGAGATCGTGGGTGATGAGCAGTATCGCCATGTTCCGCTCCTTTTGCAGCGTGCGCAGCAATTCCAGAATCTGCGCCTGGATCGTGACGTCGAGCGCGGTGGTCGGTTCGTCGGCAATCAGCAGCTCCGGCTCGCCCGCCAGGGCGATGGCGATCATCACGCGCTGCTTCATGCCGCCGGAGAACTGGTGCGGATAATCATGGATGCGCCGCTGCGGCTCGGCGATGCCGACCGCATCCAGCAGGGCGACGGCGCGCCGCTCGGCGTGTTTGCCCTTGAGCCCGCGATGCGCCCTGAGCGCTTCGCCGATCTGCGTGCCCACGCTGAGCACGGGGTTCAGGCTGGTCATGGGTTCCTGAAAGATCATGGCGACGCGCCCGCCGCGCACTTCGCGCATCCTGATCTCCGGCAGCCGCAGCAGGTCTTCATCGTGCAGCCATATCTCGCCGCGGCTGCGCGCCGTGCCAGGCAACAGACGCATGAGGGAAAGCGCGGTGAGAGACTTGCCGCTGCCGGATTCGCCCAGCAGCGCGAACACTTCGCCCGGCGCGATGTCGAGGCTGATGTCATCCACCGCGCGCAGCCGTCCCTGGCTGGTTTCAAACCAGGTGCTGAGATTTTTTATGCTGAGCAACGGCTTCATAGCTTTCTCAGACGCGGATCAAAGGCATCGCGCACCTTGTCGGAAAACAGATTGGCCGCCAGCACCAGGGTGAACATAAACACAAAGGCCGCCAGCAACAGCCACCACACCATGGGCTCGCGCGCCATCTCCAGCCGCGCACTGTTAATCATGTTGCCCCAGCTCATGGTGGAGGGGTCCACGCCCACGCCCACGTAGGAGAGCACCGCCTCGGCCAGCACCAGGCCGCTGAAGCTCAACACCATGGTGATTAAAACGATGTGCATGACGTTAGGGATGAGATGACGCCGGATGATGGCGGCGTGGCCCGCGCCGAGCGCAACGGCCGCCTGCACGTAATCCATCTCGCGCAGTTTCAGCGTCTCTCCGCGCAGCAGGCGCGCAAGCCCGGTCCAACTGGTGATGCCGAGGATCAGGCACAAAAACAGCAGGCGCACGTCGGCACGCAGGGCGATGGTGTCGAACTGATCGGGGTGATTGGCCATGTACACCTGCAACATGAGTATGGCGGCGGCGATCAGCAGCACATCGGGTATGGAATTGAGCGTGGTGTAAACGTATTGCACGACGTCATCCACCCAGCCACGGAAATATCCCGCCAGCACGCCGAGCATGGCGAACGGCAGCGTGACCAGGGTGGTGAGGGTGCCGATCACCAGCCCGGTGCGGATGCTCTTTATCGCCTCGTAAAATACGTCCTGCCCCACCTTGCCAGTGCCGAGGATGTGGTAAGCGCCGCTCAGCGCAACACACCAGGCGGCGAGCAGCATCATCGCGCCGGACGTGTACAGCATCACGTGCCAGGGAATAGCGGTGCGGCCGCGCATGATATTAGCAAGCATCAGGCGAAAAGGAGTGTTCGCGCGCCGCGCAAGCAATGCGACCAATAACGCACCGGACAGCAGCCAGATTATGCCCCCCACCAGCAGCGCGCGCAGCGAGCGCAGCAGGATGTCCCGGCCCCGCTCCGCGGCCGGGTCTTGCAGGTGAGCGCCGCCGAATTGCAAACGCGGAAACTCCCGCACCTGCGTCCCGTCCAGCCGCGTGACGGTCTCCCTGGCGTAGGAATAGGCGGCGAAGGGCGCGGAATAGGTTTTTTCGACGCGACTGCGCAGCGGTGCGGCGGCGAGATCCAGCACGCTCAGCACCTCGGTGGAATAATCCACGCGCCCGTTGCTTGCGTCGGCGCTGGGCAGCGCGGGACGGAAATGCAGCGAGTCGAGCAGGCCCAGCGTAAAATAAGCCAGCAAAACCACCAGGCAACCCATCGCCATCTTGCTGCGCATCACTTCACGCCACGGCGCGCGCAGATGCTCCCTGCGGCGCGCGATCAGGATGAACGCGATCACCAGCGCGAGCAGCAGAAAGATCAGGGCATCGGTCCAGAGGATGACGGGCTGAAACGGCATCAGGCGAGCCTCACGCGCGGATCCACCAGGGTGTAGGAAATATCGGTGAGCAACAGGCCGAGGATATAGAGCACCGAACCCAGAAACACCATGGCGCGCACGACGGCGAAGTCCTGCGCCTGAATCGCATCTATAGTGTAACTGCCGAGGCCGGGGATGCCGAAAAAGGATTCCAGTATCAGGCTGCCCATGAATAGCGTGGGCAGTATCACCACCACACCAGTGAGTATGGGGATCATGGCGTTTTTCAGAACATGGGTGAACAGCACGCGCGACTCGGATAACCCCTTGGCGCGCGCGGTGCGCACATAATCCTTGCCCAGTTCCTCCAGAAAGAAGGTGCGATAGAGACGTATCCCCGCACCCAGTCCGCCGATCACCCCGATGACCACTGGCAACACGATAAACTTGAAGCCGTGCACGCCCACATCGTAACCGGAGATCGGCACCAAGTGCCAAAGCTTGCCGACGAGGTATTGTCCGCCGATAATGTAAAACAAGCCGGAGACGGACATCATGATGATGCAGATCACCACGCCCCAAAGATCAATATAGGAGCCACGGAAAAACGCCAGCAACAGGGCAAAGCTGACCGCCACGCCAATGCCGATAATAAGCGTGGGCACCGCGATGGCGAGACTCGGCCACATCCGGGTGCTGATCTCCTGGCCGATACTGCGGCCATCGTCGGAGCGCCCGAACTCGAATGCGAACAGGGCCAGTGACTTTTCAAAAAAGATCGTGCCGGTGATTTTCTCTACACCGGCGGCACGCTCGTTGATAATCAGCGGCTTGTCGTAGCCGCGCTCGGCCTTCCACTTTTCTATCGCATCCTGGGTGACGTGCTTCACGCCGAGGTGCGCGCGCGCTATGTCATCCGGGCTGTTGACGACGAAGAATAGTACGAAGGTAAGCAGGTTCACGCCGATCAATATCGGAATGGCGTAGAGCGTGCGGCGGATGATGTAGGCGATCATGGTGCGGGACTGCGCTCCTTGCGCAGGTAGCGGAGCACGGCCGGCAGCAGCCCGGCCAGCAGCAGCGCGCCAATGATAAACAGCGGCGTCAGGACGGGCTGATTCCATTCCGCGCGCTTCCGGCTGCGCAGTTCGGCGTCTATGCGCACGTATTTCAATTCGTTATTGGCCATCTCGTTGGGCTTGGCGTTTTTGTACCAGGCGTGATACAGGCCGAACTTCTTGCGATGCAACCCCCACAGCAGCGGCGCGTCCCGGCGCGCGATGTCCATCATCTGATGGATGATCGCCTGGCGCTCGGGGCCGTTGTCCATGTTTTTCATCCGTTCAAACAGTTTATTGAACTCCGGATTATCGTAGTTCGCTGCGTTTTCTCCGTTTTTTACCGCCTTGGCGTTCGGGCCGTAAAGCAGGAACATGAAATTCTCCGGATCGGGATAGTCGGCGTTCCAGCCCCACTGCCAAATCTGCGCGCTGCCCTTCAGCATTTTTTCCTGAAAGCGGTTGAAATCGGTGTTGCGGATGTCGAGTTGTAAATCAAGCTTCTGGAATTGCTTGCGCAGCCAGTCGAGATAAGCCTTGTCGTCCGGGCCCCGGAGCGCGGTGTCGAAATGCAGCAATAATGGTTTGCCGGTCCGGGCGTCACGGCCATCGGGATAACCCGCCTCGGCCAGCAGGCGGCGTGCGGTTTCGATAGCTTTCCGCTGCGGCCGTCCGTTCACCCAGTCATAGACATGGGGATTGACGCCCGCCTCGCCCTCGACGTAGCCGAAAATGCCGGGCGGAATGATGCCCTGCGCCGGAATGCCGCGCCCGTTGAGAAAGATGGAGATGAACTCTTCGTAATCTACCGCGATGGAAATCGCCTGGCGCAATTTGCGCGCCCGCTCGCTTAAACCCCCCACCACCGGGTCGAGCATGTTGAAGCCGATATAGGAAATATCGGCCCCGATGCTGGTCAACAGGCGTATGCCTTTCTCCTGCATCGCCTCGCTGACCGTCGCGTCTCCCTGTGTTGTGACGCGCACCGCCTGATCGAAACTGTCGGAGCTGATGCCGGAGGCATCGTAATAGCCTTGCAGGAATTTATTCCAGTACGGAATGCTTTCCTTTTCCAGGCTGTACACCACCTTGTCAATAAACGGCAGCGGCTTGCCGGCGTCATCGAGCAAACCGCGCTCGCGGTCTCCGGGTTCGCCTTCCTCAGGGTACGTTTCTCCGTGAAAACTCGGATTGCGTTCCAACACCATGCGCTGACTGGGATTGTTTTCCGTCAGCATGTAGGGCCCGGTGCCGGCCGGATACCAGTCCAGCGTGATATTTTTTTCGATCAGCCCGGGCTGCGAATAAAAACGGTCCGCCTCGTGCGGCACTGGCGCGAAAAACGGCATCGCCAGCCAATACAAAAGTTGCGGGTATTTGCCGTGCAGCTTGATGCGATAGGTATAACGATCCAGCGCCGTGACGCCCTCCAGGGGGTAGCGGTCGAGATCAAGGTAGGGCCGGTTGCCCGGCTCCTTTGCCGCACGGCTTAATAATTCGCCGTACTGTTTCAGCCCCACGATATATTCGCTCATCAGGCCGAAGATCGGCGAGTGCAGGCCGGGGTGGGCGAGGCGCTTGATCTGGTATACATAATCCGCCGCGACCAGCTCGCGCGCGCCTTGTTGCGGGAAATCCGCGAGCGTGCGGATGTCTCCCAGCTGCGCGGCGCTGAGCGCATGATAGAGATACGCCCCGGAAGCATCCTGCGCGAACGCGGGGTGCGGCTGATAACGAATACCGGGCCGGATGGTGATGTCGTATACGCTGTAGGCAATCCGCTCGGGAGCGGCGTTGCCGGGCAGCGGGCGGTTATCCCGGTCGAGGTAAACCGCCTTGGGCATGTGCGCCGCGGTGAGCGGGATCAGCGTATAGGGGCGCTTCAGGTAATGATACTGCAGCGGCGGCTCGTAAATCTGCGCGATCAGGGCATATTCGTTTTCCACGTAGGACTGGGCCGGGTCAAGATGCTTGGGACGCTGCTCAAAAGACGAGTACAGGATGTTTTGCGCGTCGTCCGCCGCGGGATAGGGGTTGTTCCACGGCCGCTCGCCGCAGCCCCCGGCCAGCGCCGCGCACAGGCACAGCACGAAGTGTAAACGAAATTTCATCTCTATAAGAATACACCAAGCGCCGCCCTATGCGTTGCGCTCAATTTTAGATACTCTATTATCCATCACACACCACTTTTAAGGACATCCGCATGGGATTTTTAACCGGTAAAAACGCGCTTATCGTAGGGCTGGCCAGCAACCGCTCCATCGCCTGGGGCATCGCCCAGGCGATGCAGCGCGAAGGCGCGGAACTCGCCTTTACCTATCAGAACGAGCGGCTCCAGGACAGAGTGGAGAAAATGGCCTCGGAGTGCGGCTCGGTCATCACCCTGCCCTGCGACGTCAGCAACGACACGGAAATCAGCGCGGTGTTCGAGCATCTGGATGACTACTGGGATCACCTCGATATCATCGTACACTCCGTGGCCTACGCCCCTGCCGAACAATTGGAAGGCAGCTATATGGACAGCGTCACGCGCGCGGGCTTCCTCACCGCGCACGACATCAGTTCCTACAGCTTCGCCGCGCTCGCCAAGGCCGGGCGCAACATGATGCAGAACCGCAACGGCGCGCTGCTCACCTTAAGCTATCTCGGCGCCGAGCGCGCCATGCCCAACTACAACGTGATGGGACTTGCCAAGGCCAGCCTCGAAGCCAACGTGCGCTACATGGCCGACAGCCTGGGGCCGGAAGGCATCCGCGTCAACGCCGTCTCCGCCGGCCCGATCAAAACCCTCGCCGCCGCCGGCATCAGTGGCTTCCGCAAAATGCTCGACTACGTGGAAAAAACCGCCCCGCTGCGCCGCAACGTCAGCATCGAAGACGTGGGCAACGCCGCCGCCTTCCTCTGCTCCGACCTCGCCGCCGGCATCACCGGTGAAGTCATACACGTGGACAGCGGGTATCACATCGTGGGGATGGGGTCCCTGTGAGCGTCCTGCATGAAGGTTCGCGATATACTTAAACGGCTTCACGAGGATGGTTGGTATTTAGTCGTCACTCACGGCAGTCACCGCCAATTTAAACATCCTGTAAAATCAGGTCGTGTAACTGTCCCAGGAAAGCCGGGGGATGATCTGCCCTCCGGCACACTAAAAGTAGTATCCTGCGTCAAGCGGGTTTAAAGAAACAGGAGGATTAATATGCGTTATGCCGTAGTCATTGAAAAAGCGGAGAACAACTATGCCGCTTATGTCCCTGACTTACCGGGCTGTGTGGCCACCGGCAAAACCCGACAAGAGGTTGAAGATCAAATTCGTGAGGCTATTGTGCTTCATTTGCGCGGAATGCGTGAAGACGGCCTTCCCATTCCTGAACCCACCAGTCAGGTTGAGTACGTGGACGCCGCATAAAAATCATGGCGGCCCAAACCATCGAATCTGTCCTGCATGAGCAGCGGCTGTTTCAGCCGGCCGCGGCGTTCGTCGAACACGCACGCATCAAAAAGCATGAATTGGAGACTTTTCAACAGCAAGCCGTGCAGGATCATGAAAAGTTCTGGGCCGGTCTCGCGCGCGAACAGATAAGCTGGCATAAACCCTTCACGCAAATTCTGGACAGCCGCCGCGCGCCGCATTTCCGCTGGTTCGGCGACGGGCTGCTCAATGTCTCCTACAACTGCCTGGACCGGAATCTCAAGGACAAGGCCGGCAAAACCGCCATTATTTTCGAGGGCGAACAGGGCGACGTGCGCCGCGTCACTTACGCGGAACTGCATCGTGACGTATGCCGCTTCGCCAATGCGCTCAAGGCCAAAGGCATTAAAAAAGGTGACCGCGTGGTCATTTACATGCCGATGGCGCCGGAAGTCGTCGTCGCCATGCAGGCGTGCGCGCGCATCGGCGCGATACACTCGGTGGTGTTCGGTGGCTTCTCCGCACAATCACTGAAAGATCGCATCGAAGACGCCGGAGCGAAGATGCTCATCACCGCCGACGGCGGCACGCGCGGCGGCAAGGTCATTGAATTGAAACTCGCCGCCGACCAGGCCCTCGCCAAAGGCTGTTCCACCATCGAGTCGGTCATCGTCTTGAAGCGCAGCGGCCAAACCATCCCCATGCAGAGCGGGCGCGACGTCTGGTGGCACGACGCGGTAAAAAATGTATCCGATCAGTGCGAACCGGTGTGGGTGGAAAGCGAGCATCCATTGTTTTTGCTCTATACCTCCGGCTCCACCGGCAAACCGAAAGGCATCCAGCACTCGAGCGCCGGTTATCTGCTCGGCGCCATCGTCACCATGCAGTGGGTGTTCGACATCCACGATGACGACATCTTCTGGTGCACCGCCGACGTGGGCTGGGTCACGGGACACAGCTACGTCGCCTACGGGCCATTAGCAACCGGCGCGACCATGGTGATGTACGAAGGCGCGCCGACCATACCCGACGGCGGACGTTTCTGGGACATCTGCCAGCGCCACGGTGTCACGATTTTCTACACTGCGCCCACCGCAATACGCGGCCTGATGAAACTGGGCGACGACCTCCCCGCAAAATATGATTTATCGAAGCTGCGTTTGCTCGGCACCGTCGGCGAACCCATCAACCCGGAGGCGTGGATGTGGTACCACAAACACATCGGCCGCGAACGCTGCCCCATCACCGACACCTGGTGGCAAACCGAGACCGGCGCGCACCTCATCGCCCCCATCCCCGGCGCCGTAGCCACCAAACCCGGTTCCTGCACCTTGCCCCTGCCCGGCATCGCGGCGGACGTCGTGGACGAAGAAGGAAACAGCATCACCCAACCCAACCAGGGCGGCTATCTCGTCATCAGGAAACCGTGGCCGTTCATGCTGCGCGGCATCTGGGGCGACGAACAGCGTTATATTGACACCTACTGGAAGAAATTCAACAACAAGTACTACGTCGCGGGCGACACCGCGCACAAGGACGAAGACGGCTACTTCTGGATCATGGGCCGCGCTGATGACGTGCTCAAGGTCTCCGGCCACCGCTTGGGCACAATGGAAATCGAATCCGCCCTCGTCGCCCACCCGCGCGTCGCCGAGGCGGCCGTGGTCGGCAAACCCGACGAGATCAAAGGCGAAGCCGTATTCGCCTACGTGGTGTTAAAAGGCGCACGCCCCACAGGCGGCGTGGATGAAGCGCTCACCAAGGAACTGCGCGCCTGGGTCACCGAACAAATCGGCCCCATCGCCCGCCCCGACGACATCCGCTACGCCGACAATCTCCCCAAAACCCGCTCCGGCAAAATCATGCGCCGCCTCCTCCGCTCCATCGCCGCCGGCGAAGCCATCACGCAGGACACCTCGACGCTGGAGAACGAGGCGATATTGTTGCAGTTGCAGGGGAAGGCGTAGCGACTGTCCACTACCATTAGAACGAGCAACGTAGCTTGGCTTGTACCCAGCGGATTAGACGTGGCGTGAGGACGACACCGAGGGCGGTTTCGGTGAGTGAGCGATGATGGGTATCGCTGTCAACCCATCCTACAAAACTGACTCACAATCAATCACACAAACCGAATGCGCCCTATTTTGAATTATGCGCGACGCTGGCCCGCAAGCGCCCGCGCCGTGATACTGCTTGCTATAGCGGCGGCAGTCGTCATTGCCCTGCTTACCCATGGACGCATTCCGCAACCCGCCAGCTATAACCACTTCGCTGATACACGGCCTTGGTGGGGGCTGCCCAATGCACAGAACGTGCTCTCCAATCTGCTGTTTTTCCCGGTGGCGTTGTGGGGTCTTTGGCGTTTACCGCGCTTTGCCGTCATCACCCGCTTTGAGCGGTTGGCGTGGACGGGGTTTTTTCTGGGCGTGTTGCTGACGTCTTTAGGCTCCGCCTATTATCACTGGCAACCCGATAACCTGCGTCTGGTGTGGGACCGCCTGCCCATTACGCTGTCTTTTATCTGCCTGTTTTCCGCTGTGCTGGCCGAGAGGATGTCAACGCGGCTCGCGGCATGGAGTTTGCTGCCCATGCTGGTATACGCGGCAGGCAGCGTGACCTATTGGTATGTGAGCGAAACGTGGGGGCGTAGCGACCTGCGCCCCTATATTCTGGTGCAGCTTTTGCCTCTGCTGCTGATTCCATTACTGTTGCTGTTGTATTCTCCGCGCTATAGCCACGGCTGGGCGTTACTGCTGGGGGCCGGGTGGTACGTGCTGGCCAAACTATTTGAAGCACTGGATGGCTGGGTGTATCAGTTAGGCGGCGTGGTCAGCGGCCACACGCTCAAGCACCTGCTGGCAGCGATGGCCGCGGCGCAAATCGCCTGGATGCTGAGCCGGCGGAAAATGTACAGAGCCGCGTAGATGCGACGTCCCATTCATCATTTCAACGGCGCATTCACGCCGCCCTGGTGGCTGCGCAACGCTCACCTGCAAACGCTGTGGGCGGCCCTTGTGCGCCGCGCGCCTCAGCCTGCGTTGCGGCGCGAGCGGCTGGAACTGCCGGACGGAGATTTTGTTGATCTGGACTGGACCACCGGGTTGAGCGGCCCGGTGGTCATCATCCTGCACGGTTTGCAGGGTTCTAGCGGCTCCAACTATGCGCGCGGCTTGCTGGAGTCGCTGCACCAACACGGCTACCGCGCCGTGCTCATGCATTTTCGCGGTTGCAGCGGCGAGCCGAACCGCCTGCCGCGCTTTTATCATGCCGGGGACACCGGCGATCTCTGCGCCCTGATTCATGCCTTGCGCGCTCGCGAGCCGCGCACGCCGATGGCCGCGGTCGGCTATTCATTGGGCGGCAATGTGTTGTTGAAATACTTGGCTCAACATGGCGACAGCGCCCCATTGGCATGCGCGGTGACGGTATCCGTGCCGTTTGATTTACATGATGCCGCGCGGCGTCTGGAGTGCGGGTTCTCCAGGGTTTACCAGTATGGCTTGCTGCGTTCGCTGCGCATGGCGGTACAGGAGAAATTCAGGCGCATACCTGCGCCCATTAACCTGGACGATCTCGCCCGGATCAGGACGATACGCGAGTACGATGATAAAATCACCGCGCCGTTGCATGGCTTTTCCGGCGTGGACGAGTACTATACCCAATCAAGCTGCCGCCAGTTCCTGAACCGGATAGGCACGCCTACGCTCATTCTGCACGCCGCCGATGATCCGTTCATGACGCCTGCCGCCATTCCCGCAGAGGGCGAGCTTTCGCGCCACGTGACGCTGGAGCTTTCCGAGCGCGGCGGCCATGTGGGATTTGTAGGCGGCGCGCCCTGGGAGGCCCGTTACTGGCTGGAGCAGCGCATCCCGGACTATCTCGAAAGCGCATTCACATCCTATAATGCACGCAACATGCGGGAAACGGCCTGATGGACTTCGACACCATACTGCTTATCAAGCAATTCGTCTCGTTGATGGTGGTGCTTGCGCCGCTCGACGTGATACCGATCTATCTTTCTCTCACGCACGACATGGAGGCGGCGCGGCGGCGCAGGGTTTTATTGCGCATGATCGTCACCGTGCTGGCGACATTGTTATTTTTTCAATACGGTGGCATGTATCTGTTCACGCTGATCGGCATCAGCCTGCCGAGCTTTCAGGTCGCGGGCGGTCTGATCCTCGCCTCGATGGCCTGGTCCATGCTGCACGCCACGCCGTCGCGTCTGCAAAGTCTGCACGGGGACGATGCCGCGCAGCGCGACGACGTCTCCATCGTGCCGCTCGGCATTCCCATGCTGGCCGGCCCCGGCACCATCACCGCAGTAGTGCTTTACGCCCAGCAGCAAGGCGCAAGCGTGGCCGGGCACGCGCAACTGAGTGGCGTGATACTGCTCACGGCGCTCACGCTGTACGTAATGTTCCGCATGGCGGGGCCATTGTTCGATAAGATAGGTCCCACGGGCGCGCGCGTCACCACGCGCATCATGGGCATGCTGCTGCTGGCCGTGGCGATGGAGTTTATTCTGCGCGGCGTTACGGCGGTGCTGGGCTGTTAGCAGGCGCCTCTTCGACTTTAATCAAAACCCGGCGTTGCTCGTTGCGCAGGTCGCGGATCGAGGACAGGATATCGCTGTCCGCTGAGCTTTGTGCGCGCACTGCGCCGCCGATGTCTATCCACTCGCCGAGCTTGCCTGACACCGTGGTGTGTATGCGCTGGATGTTGATTGCGCCGCCATCGCGCTGATCCGGCTCGGCGCGCTGCGGGCTGATTTCCAGGGTGACACTGTCGCCGTTGACGCGCGGCAGCACGCTGAAGCCGGTGGTGACGTCTTTGTAAATGACGGTGTTGTACGCCTTGGGATCCGGCCCAGCCGGATCCACAATGCGCTCCACCACCGGAATGGACTGGCCGATTTGAATCAGCGCCGGATTGCCCTCCAGCACTTTTACCTGCCGGGCGTTCTTGTCATCAAGCCGCGTGTCGCTGCGCGTGATGCGCACCTCCACGCCGTCAGTCGGCGTTTTTCCCGCGCGCGCCCGTATGTCGCCGGAGCGGACTTCGCCTTTAATCTCCGCCTCGTCGCGTGCGCCGCCGGCCACCACGTCTTGCTTCACTGTAATCAGCAGGCTGCGCGGCGCGACATCAAATTTGGCCAGGATTTCTTTTATGTGCGCGAGATTTTCAGGAGTGGTGCGCACGATCAACCGGTTGTTGTAGCCCTGCACCGCGCCAGGCCCGTCCACGAACGGCTTGACCAGGGAAACAGCCTGCCCGGCGGTGAGATGCTTGAGCGGGATAACCTCCAGCGTCTCTTCCTGCGCCAGGCAAGGACCGGACAGCAGCGCGGCCAGCGCCGTGACGCCAAACAGAATTTTCCAGCCATGCGGCATGGCTTAAATATGCAGCCTGCGCAGTTGCGGGTCGGGCTCGCTCAACTCCCACACCTCGTCAAAGAATTTGACCAGCACGGCGGCCTGCTCCGGGGCGTGGAAGCTGACCTCGCCTTCATAGCGGTCGCTCAATTTTCTGTGCAGCACGCCCATTTTGTCCACCACCAGAAAGGCCTCGTTATAGCCGTCATGATCGGGCGCGGGTTTGCGGATTTGAATAAAACTGCTGAGTTGTTGCGCCAGCGCGACCAGACCGTGGCCGCGGCTCACGATTTTTTCGGAATTCCGCACCAAGATTCTGATTTGCGAGTAGCGGCTGTACAGGGCGAGCTTGCGCACCGCCTCGACAAACGGCGGATTATCATAAATGGCGTGATCCAGGTCGCGGCTGTAGATGTGCAGAAAACGTTTGCCCTGGCTCACCAGGGCAAGGGCGGCGGCGCGGTTCTCGGCGCTGCTGCCGACCAGTACGCGCTCCGCATCCACTCCGAGTTTCAACCCCTCCAGGCTTTGCATGATGAGGGGCGCCCTACGGTTTTTCCGACAACTCCCGGGCAAACCCAAGATACGTGCCGGGCGTCAACTCAAGCAGGCGCTGTCTGGCCTCATCGGGAATCGCCAGTGTCTTGATAAAGCCGTGCAGCGCCTGTTTATCAATGACCTTGCCGCGCGTCAGCGCCTTGAGCTTCTCATACGGTTCGGGTATCCCGTAACGGCGCATCACGGTCTGCACCGCCTCGGCCAGCACTTCCCAGCTCTGGTCGAGATCGGCGTTGATGCGCTCGGCGTTGACCTCCAGCTTGGCGATGCCCTGCTGACAGGCCTGATACGCCAGCAGGCTGTGCGCGAAGGCGACGCCGATGTTGCGCAATACGGTGGAGTCGGTGAGGTCGCGCTGCCAGCGCGAGATGGGCAGTTTGTCGCGCATGAAGCCGAGCAGCGCGTTGGCGAGCCCCAGGTTGCCTTCGGAGTTTTCAAAGTCTATGGGGTTGACCTTGTGCGGCATGGTGGAGGAACCCACTTCACCCTCGACGGCCTTTTGCTTGAAATAGCCGAGCGAGATGTAACCCCAGACGTCGCGGTTGAAATCCATCAGCACGTTGTTGAAGCGGCTCAGGGCGTCGAACAGTTCCGCCATATAATCGTGCGGCTCGATCTGCGTGGTGTGCGCATTCCACTCCAGGCCCAGGCTTTTTACAAACCGCTCGTTGAGCGCGGGCCAGTCCACCTCCGGGTAAGCGATGCGATGCGCGTTGTAATTGCCCACCGCGCCGTTGAACTTGCCGAGCAGCGCAACCCCGGCGAACTGCGCGCGCTGCCGCCGCAGGCGATGGGCGGCATTGGCCATTTCCTTGCCCAGCGTGGTGGGCGTGGCGGGCTGGCCGTGGGTGCGCGCCAGCATCGGCTGCGCGGCATGACGCTCAGCGAGAGCGCGCAACGCTTTTATTAATTTGTCCATCAGCGGCAACAGCACCTGCTCGCGCGCCTCGCGCAGCATGAGCGCATAGGCGACGTTGTTGATATCCTCCGAGGTGCAGGCAAAATGCAGGAATCCGGCGGCGGCCTGCAATTCCTTGTCGCCCTTGACCTGCTCCTTGAGAAAATACTCAATCGCCTTTACATCATGGTTGGTGGTACGCTCGATTTCCTTGACGCGCTCGGCGGCCCGCAAGTCAAATTTCTCCACCAGGGCGTCGAGCGCGCGTTGAGCCGGCGCGTTGAACGGCGCGACTTCCGGTATCGCCGGGCTGGCGGCGAGCCATTGCAGCCAGCGCACTTCCACCTGCACCCGGTGGCGGATCAGTCCGAATTCGCTGAACACCGCGCGCAGCGCCTCGGTCTTTTTGGCGTAACGCCCGTCCAGAGGGGAAATTGCAGTGAGATCAGAATGTTCCATCTGCTTAGGGTAGCGTCAAACGCGTTAGAATCCTAGTCCATCATGGCGAAAAAGCCGGAAAACCTGCAAAAGCTGCTGGCCGAGGTGCGCGCCTGCCGCGCCTGCGCGGACCTGCCGCTCGGCCCCAGGCCCATCGTGCGCGCCGGCGCCACGGCGCGGTTGCTCATCGTAGGCCAGGCCCCCGGCACGCGCGTGCATCACACCGGGCTGTCATGGAACGACCCCAGCGGCGACCGGTTGCGCGCGTGGATGGAAGTTGACCGCGAGACATTTTACGACGAGGCGCGCATCGCCATCCTGCCCATGGGCTTTTGTTACCCCGGCAAGGGCAAGGGCGGCGACCTGCCGCCACGCCCGGAGTGCGCCGCACTGTGGCGCGAGCGCTTGCACAGCGCGCTGCCCCGGATCGAACTCACCCTGCTCATAGGCCGGTACGCGCAGCGCTATTATCTGGGCGACCGCATCAAACCCACCTTGGCCGAGACCGTGCGCCACTGGCGTGACTATCTGCCGCATTACCTGCCCCTGCCCCACCCTTCGCCGCGCAATCTGCTGTGGTTCAGACGCAACCCGTGGTTCGAGCGCGAGGTGGCGCCGGTGCTGCGCGCCGAAGTACAGCGCTTGCTCGCTGTACCGGCTCAAAAGCGCTAAAATAGAGTGTTTCCTCCCGGGATCACACAGTGCTAGACGCTTACCGCAAACATGCCGCCGAACGCGCGGCCCACCATCTGCCGCCGCTGCCGCTCAACGCCAGGCAGACCGCCGAACTGGTCGAGTTGTTGAAAAATCCGCCCGCCGGCGAGGGTGGGTTTTTGCTTGAGCTGATTATCCAGCGGGTGCCCCCGGGCGTGGATCAGGCGGCCTATGTCAAGGCCGGATTTCTCGCTGCGCTGGCCGCGAACGAGGCCCACTCGCCGCTCATCACGCGTCAGCGCGCCGTGGAACTGCTTGGAACCATGCTGGGCGGCTACAACGTCCATCCGCTGATTGATCTTCTGGACGATAAGGAACTTGCTCCATTGGCGGCGCAGGCGCTGGGCCACACCCTGCTCATCTTCGATGCCTATCACGACGTGGCGAACAAGGCCAGGAATAATCCCCACGCGCGGCAGGTGTTGCAGTTATGGGCCGACGCCGCGTGGTTCACGCGCCGCGCGCCGCTTGCCGATGAAATCACCGTCACCGTGTTCAAGGCGCCGGGGGAGACCAACACCGACGATCTCTCGCCCGCCTCCGAGGCGTGGAGCCGCCCGGACATCCCGCTGCACGCCAGGAGCATGCTCATCAATAAAATGCCGGACGCGCTCAGTATCATCGAGACGCTGAAAAAGAAAGGCCACCCGCTGGCCTACGCCGGCGACGTGGTCGGCACCGGCTCCTCGCGCAAGTCGGCCATCAACTCCGTGCTGTGGCACATGGGGCACGACATTCCTTATGTGCCCAACAAGCGCCAGGGTGGCGTGATACTGGGCGGCAAGATCGCGCCCATTTTTTTCAATACGGCGGAAGATTCCGGCGCGCTGCCCATCGAGTGTGACGTTACGCAACTCAACACCGGCGACGTGATAAAAATCCATCCGCGCGCCGGGCGCATCACCAGTGAAAAAGGTATGGAGCTTGCGCGCTTCGAGCTGAAACCCGCGACGCTGCCGGACGAGGTGCGCGCAGGCGGACGCATTCCGCTCATCATCGGCCGCGCGCTCACCGACAAGGCGCGCGAGCATCTGGGATTGGAGCATTCGGCTGTGTTTATCCGCCCGGAGACGCCGGAAGACAGCGGCAAGGGTTACACGCTGGCGCAGAAAATGGTCGGACGCGCCTGCGGCGTGAAGGGCGTGCGCCCCGGCACGTATTGCGAACCGCGCATGACCACGGTGGGCTCACAGGACACCACCGGCGCCATGACGCGCGACGAGCTTAAAGAGCTTGCCTGCCTCGGTTTCTCGGCGGATTTAGTCATGCAGAGTTTTTGCCACACCGCCGCCTATCCCAAGCCGGTGGACATCCAGTTGCAGCACGAACTGCCCGATTTCATCCGCACCCGCGGCGGCGTGGTGCTGCACCCCGGCGACGGCATCATCCACTCCTGGCTCAACCGCATGTTGCTGCCCGACACCGTCGGCACCGGCGGCGACTCGCACACGCGTTTCCCCATCGGCATCAGCTTCCCCGCAGGCTCCGGCCTGGTCGCCTTCGCCGCCGCGCTCGGCGTGATGCCGCTCAACATGCCGGAATCGGTGAAGGTAGCGTTCAAGGGCAAGATGCAGCCCGGCATCACGCTGCGCGATCTGGTCAACGCCATTCCTTACGTCGCGTTGCAGAAAGGCCTGCTCACGCTCGACAAAAAAGGCAAGAAGAATATTTTTTCCGGGCGCGTGATGGAAATCGAAGGGTTGCCCGATCTCAAGATCGAACAGGCGTTTGAATTCGCCGACGCCTCGGCGGAGCGTTCCGCCAACGGCTGCACCGTGCGTCTGAACAAAGAACCGGTGATCGAATACTTAAACTCCAACGTCACACTACTGAAGTGGATGATTGCCAGCGGCTACGAGGACCGGCGAACACTGGAGCGGCGCATAAAAGCGATGGAGGCGTGGCTCGCCAAGCCGGAATTGCTCGATGCCGACAAGGACGCCGAATACGCCGCCGTGGTTGAGATTGACATGAACGCGATCAAAGAACCGCTGCTCGCCTGCCCCAACGACCCGGACAAGATAAAGCCCCTGTCGGAAGTCGCGGGCGATCGCGTGGACGAGGTATTCATCGGCTCGTGCATGACCAACATCGGCCACTACCGCGCGGCGGGAAAGATTTTGGAAGACGGCGGCGAAGTGCCGGTGCGCCTGTGGATCGTACCCCCCACGCGCATGGACGCACACCAGCTCACCGAGGAAGGCTACTACGCCATCTTCGGCCGCGCCGGCGCACGCACCGAAGTGCCTGGCTGCTCACTCTGCATGGGCAACCAGGCACGCACACATGATGGCGCAACCGTCATGTCCACCTCCACCCGCAACTTCCCCAACCGCATGGGCAAGGACGCCAACGTCTACCTGGGCTCGGCCGAACTCTCCGCCGTCACCGCCAAACTCGGACGCATCCCGGCCGTGCAGGAATACATGAACTACACCCACCGCATCGCGCCACTGTCGGACAACATATACCGCTACCTCAACTTCCACCAGATGGCGGAATATGCTGCAACGGCGGAGAATAAAACGACGGCTATAACATAGCCGCCGCTTCCCGCGCCAGGGCGCCGCGCGCAAACAATAACTGCCAGCGCCGGCCGCCGACCTGACGCCACAGCACCGCCGAGCGGATGGCGGCGAGCAGCAGGGCGCGCACCTTGTTGGCGTTGTCCGGATTGGACAGATAACCCTGCTCGCCCTGCACGATGATGCGCGGCGTGAGGGTGCTGATGGTTTCACTGTAAATCTGCGCCAGGTGCGCGATGACATCGGGATGGGCAGCGCCGAGCGCCTGCCTTTTTTCTTGTGCGCCTTCAATACCTGTGCGTATCCGCTCCAGCATGCGCGGATTTTTGGCAAGCGCGCGCTCCAGTTGCATGACGTTTGCCGCGTAGCGCATCAGTTCCAGATTCGCCGGCGCGCGGCTTCCACCCAACTGCTCCTGCACGGCCTTTAGTCCTGGACGCACGTCCGCCGCACTCCCATATATGGCCTCGGTGTTGTCCGCGTTTATTTTAAACAGGCTCTCCAGACTGACCTCCAGCGCTACGCTGTCGGCGCTATTTTTCCGCGCAACCTGCTGCACCAAGGCGCAGGCCTGCGCGATCCCGGCCAGGGCCAATACGATGTCTTTGTAAGCGTAGCTCATACTATTCCCTTGTAGCTTCAATAACGCCGCCGCCAAGACACTCATCACCCTGGTAAAACACCACTGACTGGCCTGGCGTGACGGCCCATTGGGGTTTATCAAACGTCACCTCACAAACGCCGTTTTTGATTCCGGTAATCCTACAGGGCTGATCGCTCTGGCGGTAGCGCGTCTTTGCCATGCACGGCAGCGGCGTTTGCGGCTCTCTGCCCGATACCCAGCACAGGCAGCTTGCGGTAAGCGAGCGGCTGTACAGGCGCTTGTGGTCATGCCCCTGCGCGACAATCAGCACATTCCCGGCCATGTCTTTGCCCGCCACATACCATGGTTCCTCGCCCGCTCCGCGCCGCCCACCGATACCCAAGCCTTGACGCTGGCCCAGGGTGTAATACATGAGACCGTCGTGCTTGCCAAGCAATGTGCCGTCCACGCTGCGTATCTCACCGGGCTGCGCGGGCAGGTAACGCGCGAGAAAGTTTTTGAAATTGCGCTCGCCGATAAAACAGATGCCGGTGCTGTCCTTCTTGGCGGCATTGACGAAGCCGTGGCGCGCGGCGATGGCGCGCACCTCCGGCTTGGTCATCTCGCCCAATGGAAAGATGGTTTTCGCCAACTGTGCTTGCCCCAAGGTATAAAGAAAATAACTTTGATCCTTGTTTAAATCACGCGCCTTCAACAGATAAAATCCGCCGTCGCGTTGCAGCACGCGCGCATAGTGGCCGGTGGCGATGCTGGCCGCGCCGAGTTGCAGCGCGTGATCGAGAAAACTTTTGAACTTGATTTCCTTGTTGCACAGTACGTCCGGGTTGGGCGTGCGTCCGGCGCGGTATTCTTCCAGAAAGTAACTGAATACGCGCTCCCAATATTCCCTGGAAAAATTGGCCGCGTGCAGGGGAATATCGAGCCTGGCGCATACGTCCTTGGCGTCCTGGAAGTCCTGCGCGGCGCTGCACTGCTCACCTGCATCGTCGCCTTCCCAGTTTTTCATGAACAGGCCCTGTACTTCATGGCCCTGCTGTTGCAGCAGACAGGCGGCGACGGACGAGTCCACGCCGCCGGACATGCCGACGATCACGCGCCTACTCATCCTGTTTTGCAAAATCCTTTTTGTCCAGCCAATCTTCCAGCTTCTGGATATAAGGTTCCTCTCCGTTGTCCAGAAACCAGGAGTCCACGGCGTACAATTGGCCGCTGTCCGTGTCGCGTATCACCGCAGTCCAGTGGACATCAATGACCCATTTGCCACGCTGCGCGCGCTCCCGCACCTCGTGCCGGCGCAGCAGGCCATCCTGCCGGAGCAGTTCAAGATAGGTCGTGGTGTTGCGGGACTCGTCTATGCAGTCCATCTGTCCCGGCATTCCGCCGCCCGCGACGTTGCCGCCGAGATCGGCGGAGGTTCCGTTCCGCTCGCCCACCATCTGTTCCATGCGCGCAATCGCGCGCCGGATACTCACCCGCTCTTCCCGGGCGCTGGCCGCCGGCGTGAACAGCACGCGGATTTCCCGCCATTGCCCGTCACTGAGCGTAAGCGTGTCACTGCGGCTGCATTCGTAACCGGAACAGACCGTGAACGGTTCCGGCGCGCCCCAGGCGGTGTGCACCACACACATCAGCACGATGCACACATTCGCAATCCATCTCATCATGGCTCGTCGCCGGTATTCAGATCAAATCAGTCAGCCAGGATGTTTAACCCGCATCGGTCAGCAGGGTCAGCGGATAGCGTTTGCCCGCGAGATAATCATCCACGCAACGCAACACCAGCGGGCTGCGCAGCCGGGGTTTCAGGTTTTCAATCTCGGCGCGCGTCATCCAGCACGCCCTCAGTATGCCCTTGTCCAGCGCACGCCGGGGTTCGTGCGCGTCGCACTCGCCCCTGAAACAGACGCGCAAGTAGGTTATTTTGGTTTCCGGGCTGGTCCAGCGGTAAACACCGAGCACGCCATCCGGCCTGAAATGCCACGCGGTTTCTTCCATCACCTCGCGCACCACGGCGGTGGTCAGGGATTCGCCTTCATCCAGGTGTCCCGCCGGCTGGTTGTACACCACCCGCCCATCGGCCTCCTCTTCCACGATCAGGAAACGTCCCTCGCGCTCCACCACCGCGGCCACGGTTACATGAGGTTTCCAGATCATGGCTTCATATTATAGCCCGCTATGCAAACTCCAACAGCGCTCTGACAGGTTGTTGAAAAAGGCCGTCCATGGCCTTTTTTAACCCGCAAAGCAAAAAGTGTCATTTTTGCTTTGCTCCATTTTTCACGCACCTGCACCGTGCTTGAAAAATAGCGGCGCATCCGTGCGCCGCACGCAGGCCGTTTTAAAACAGCCTGCTAACTGTGTTATCCTTTTTAGCTATGAATATCGCCTCCGTAAGCGCGCTCGCCATCGTTCTGTACCTGATCGCGGCGGGGTTGTTGAGCGTGCGTTTGACGCAGCGGGTAAACACCCGGCTTGTAAAAGGACTGGCCATCGCGCTGGGGCTGGGCGCGGTTGCGCTGCATGGATGGGTGTTAAGCTCCAATGTGATCATTACGCAGGGGCTTAACCTCGGCTTTTTCAACGCGCTGTCGCTGGTGACCGGCCTGATGGCGCTGCTGTTGCTCGCCGCCTCCATTCTGAAACCGCTGGAGAGTCTCGGCATCGGGCTGCTGCCGCTGGCGGCGCTTGCCCTGCTGCTGGAAAACATGTTCCCCAGCCGCCACATCATCTTACAGGAAGGCATGCACGGCCTGGACGTGCACATCCTGATCTCGATACTCGCCGCCAGCGTGCTGAGCGTCGCCGCGGTGCAGGCGGCGCTGTTCGCCATCCAGGACACCCACTTGCGCGACAAGCACCCGGGTGGATTTATCCGGGCGCTCCCTCCCCTGCAGAGCATGGAAGCGCTGTTGTTCCAGATGATCGCGCTGGGTTTTGCGCTGCTCAGCCTCGCCCTGCTTACCGGCGCGCTCTATATAAAGGATATTTTTTCACAGCATCTGGTCCACAAAACCACGCTTTCCATCCTGGCATGGATCGTGTTCGGCGTTTTGCTGTGGGGACGGCGGCGCTATGGCTGGCGCGGACGCACCGCGATACGCTGGACATTGACTGGTTTCTTTGTATTGATGCTGGCCTATTTCGGCAGCAAACTCGTCCTGGAACTGGTGCTGCAGCGCTGACCCCGCCGGGCCCCGGCCAGGAACATGGCGGCGCGCGGGACGGGAAATCCATTCGCTATTCACAACATGATACGTCCAATCAACAGGAGGCAGGATTTTGGATGACACCCCATTAAGCCTGATGTTTGCCGCTCTGGCGCTGTTGATCCTGCTGGCGGCGTTTTTTGCCGGCGCCGAAACCGGCTTGATGACCCTCAATCGTTACCGCCTGCGCCATCTGGCCAAGATCAAGCATCGCGGAGCGATGTATGCGCAGGCGCTGCTGCAGCGCACCGACCGCCTTATCGGCCTGCTGATCCTGGGCAATAACTTCGCCAACAATCTGGCCACCGCCGTCGCCACCATTATCGGCCTGCAATTAATGGGCGAAGCGGGCGCCGCCGTCGCGGTGAGCCTGCTTACCATCGCCGGGACCATCTTCACCGACGTCGCGCCCAAGACGCTCGGCGCACTCTACCCGGAGCGCGTCGCCTTCCCCGCCGCCTACGTGCTGCGCCCTCTGCTCAAGCTGCTTTATCCGTTGGTGTGGTTGATCAGCGCCTTCTCGAACGGTGTGCTGAGACTGTTGGGGGCCTCTGTCGAAGTGAGTGAAAAGAATCATCTGAGCCACGAAGAGCTGCGCACCGTGGTCAACGAGGCCGGGGCGCTGATTCCGCGCCGTCACCAGAAAATGCTGCTCAGCATTCTGGACCTGGAAAAAGTGACGGTCAACGACATCATGGTTCCGCGCAGCGACATGGAGGGTATAGACCTCAACGACCCCTGGACCGGGATCGTGGCGCGAATCAGCGCCAGCCGTCACACGCGCCTGCCGGTGTACCGTGACGGGCTGGACAACATCGCCGGCGTGCTGCGCCTGCGTGACGCCCTGCCCTTCCTGGCAAGCGGTGAATTCGACAAGGACAAGCTGCTCCAGATTTTACAGGAGGCATATTTCGTTCCCGAAGGCACGCCGCTCAACACCCAGTTGCTCAATTTCCAGGCCCAGAAGCAGCGCTTCGGCCTGGTGGTGAATGAGTACGGCGACATCCAGGGGCTGGTCACCCTGGAGGACATCCTGGAGGAAATCGTAGGCGAGTTCACCACTGATCTTTCCGCCATGATGCGCGACGTGCGCCCGCAGCGCGACGGCAGTTTTCTGGTGGACGGCGGCGCCAACATCCGCCACCTGAACCGCGTCATGCACTGGGATCTGCCTACCGGCGGCCCCAAGACCTTGAATGGCCTGGTTACTGAATATCTGGAAGCCATCCCCGAACCCGGCGTCAGCTTCCGTATCGGCGGCTATCTGCTTGAGATCATCCAGACCAGCGGCAACACCGTGAAGACGCTCAAGATAAGCCGCCTGGCTCAATCGGAAGTGAGCACCCGGAGCCGGGCCCCGGAATAAAGGGGAAAGAACAACACATCGCGCGGGCCTGACTGATCCCGGCCCGCGCACATGGTTCACACTAAAGCAAGGGGTGCTTCCCTGCACCACCCCGATAGATCGGAAGAGC
>QZKM01000001.1 GCA_003599485.1 Gammaproteobacteria bacterium | reverse complement strand
CGTTCACCAGCAGCAGTTCGCTTACGCTCACCAGCGGCGCGTTGGCGGTGCGATAGGGCGGCGTGCGCTTGAGGTATTCGGCGTCCTCCGCGCCGTTGGGGAAGCTCAGTTCCACGTCCGGGTCCATCCAGTCCACCAGCGGCCACGCCAGGTCGGGGTCGAGCTTGAGGGTGATGAGCAGGCGCTGAAAGATTTTGATGTCCGCTTCGCTCTTTTGTTTGTTCTGCACCAGGTTGTTGAGATTAAACAAACCTTGCTGATCCAGGATTTCCCCCGCTACCTTGCCGCCTTGCACGTCTATCGGGGGCAGCACCGTGGCCCAGGCGTCTTGCAGCGTGTCGGTTTGATTTTTACGCCGGTCCCCGGCCAGCACGCCTTGCGCCCAGCTTTCGATGCCGAGCGCGTACAGGTAGGCCTGATCGCCGTCCAGCACGTTGCCGGTGCGGCGGATGTCAATCTGCTGTGCGGACACCATGTTCACCGCGATCACCGCCGCCAGCGCGGTGATGATGAGCGCGGTGATGAGCGCGACGCCGGATTGAAGCGCGCGGTTCATGCGCCGTCCGCGACGCGGAACAGGCGCGTGACGCGCCCGAAGCCTTCCGGCTCGATGCTGATCTCGACGGCGCGCGGCAGGGGCCGCGCGTTGCCGGCGCTCGCGGGCCAGCCGGATTGCACGGCCAGCGCCTGATCGTAAAAGCGCGCCTCGAACGTCTTGACGCCGGACAGCAGCACGGCTTCGCGCGGCGCGCTGTTTTGCGCCTGATCCAGCACCGGCCAGGTCAGGCGCAGCAGTGCGCCCTCCTTGAGCTGGTACGCCACGCGCTGTAAATGGCTGCGCGCGACGGCGCCGGGGTTGCGCCAGCCGCCGCGCGTGAGCTCCAGCGTCTTATCCTGATTGACGCGCAGCGCCGGCTGGGCATCGCCCAGAATGTCGCGCACCCCGCGCGTGCTGGCCTGTTCCAGGTCACGTTCGATGAAGAAAAAAGCGAGCTGCAACGCGGCGAGTTGCTCCGCCTTGTGTTGTGCTTGTTTGCGCGTTTCCAGCACCCCGGACAGGCCGCTGTAGGCGAGCGCGCCGATCAGCGCGAAGATGGACAGCGCCACCAGCAACTCCAGCAGCGTGAAGCCGCGCGCCGGGCGTTTGGCGTAATAACTGGAATGCGCCATCAGGGTGATGACTCTGCCTGCGGCTTGCCCAGGTAGCCGAGTAAATGGGTCAGCGGCTCGTCTTTGCCGGCGCCGGCCGCGACCTCGAGCAGCCGCACGTTGGCGTCGGCGGTTTCCTTTACCGTCACCGTCCAATGCCATTCGCGCCCGGCCATCTCGCTGCTGCCTTGAGTGGCGCCGGGCCCGGGCCAATCGCGGCGGATTTGCAGTTCGGCGATTTTATTCATCGCCACCCAGTGCGCCAGGGTGCGGTCGCGCAGGTAGCCGAGATTGGCGGTGTTCTGGCTCACGCTCTTGGCGATGGCGGAGAGCGCGATGGCCAGCACCGCCAGCGCCACCATGACTTCAATCAGGGTGAAACCGCGTGAGGTGTTCACAGGCCGGCGCGGCTTAACTTAATCGAACCGTCGAATTCACCGGTGAGCCGGTAGTCCGCGGTTTGGTTTGAGCCGAAGTCAATTTCAAACGCGCTCATCTCGCCGCTGGAGAGCAGATAGATGCGCTGCGGCGCTTTTTCGTCCGGTTGCTCCTGCGCCGCTTCGTCCGGCAGACTGACCTTCATCCATAACCCGTCCGGCAGACGGCGCGCGCGCAGCGTGCCGTCCTGCTTGAGCGCACGCCATTCGTTGTTTTCAAACACCAGGAAACGGTAGCCGTCCGCGGTGAATTCAAGCGCGTATTCCCTGGCCTGCATCACCGCCTCTTCACCGGCGAGCTTGAGGCGCGCGCTCAAGCGCAGCGCTTCCTGCTCCAGCGCCTCCTGGGTGCGATTGCCTACCGTGAGTGTGGCCAGCGTCAGGGTGACGCCGATGATGAACACCACCACCAGCACTTCCAGCAGCGTGAAGCCTGCCTGGGGCGGGGCTGTGCGGGCGCTACTCCAGATTCCAGTTGCCGATGTCGGCATTGTTGCCCTCGCCGCCCGGCTGGCGATCCGCGCCCAAGCTATAGATGTCTATCGCGCCGTGCGTGCCGGGATTGAGATATTGATAGGCTTCGCCCCATGGGTCCTTGGGCAGACGGTCTATGTAGCCGCCCTGCTTCCAGTTGCGCGGCTCCGGCGGCGCGCCGGGCTTCTGCGCCAGCGCCTCCAGACCCTGGTCGGTGGTGGGATAATCGAAGTTGTCGAGCTTGTACAGGTTGAGCGCGCCCTCCAGGGTGCGGATGTCCTGCTTCGCCTTGGTGATGCGCGCCTCGTCCGGGCGGCTCATCACGCGCGGCAGCACGATGGTGGCGAGGATGGCGAGGATGACCACGACCACCATGATTTCGATCAAGGTAAAACCGCTGTGGGTACGCTGCATTTATTTCACCATTTGGTTCAGGTCAAAGATGGGCAACAGTATGGCTAATACTATCACGAGCACGATGGCGCCCATGGTGACGATGAGCAAGGGTTCGAACAGGGCGAGCATGGCGGCCATTAGCGTTTCCATCTCGCGCTCCTGGCTCTGCGCCGCGCGCTCCAGCATGTCGCCCAGGTTGCCGCTCGCCTCGCCGCTGGCGATGAGGTTGATGAGCATGGGCGGGAACAGTTGCGTGGCGTCGAGCGATTTGTGCAGGCTCGCGCCCTCGCGCACGCGCACCGCCGCTTCCTCCACCGCCTTGCGCATGGGCAGGTTGCCGATCACCTCGGCCGAGATGCGCAGGCCCTCCAGCACCGGCACGCTGCTCGCGGTGAGGATGCTGAAGGTGCGCGCGAACCGCGCCGCGTTGACGCCGCGCGTCAGGCGTCCAATGAGCGGCAGGCGCAGCACGAACTGATGGAACCGGTAACGCGCGGCCGGCTGGCGCAGCGAGAACCTGAACGTCACGCCCGCCGCGATCAGCCCCAGCGCAAGCAACAAACCATAGGCGCGCAGAAAGTCGCTCACCGCAATCAGGCCGCGCGTGAGCAGCGGCAATTTCTGGCCGATGTTTTCGAATACCTCCACCACCTGGGGCACCACGTAGGTGAGCAGGCCGATGACGATGGCGAGCGCGACCACGGTCATGATCGCCGGGTAAATCAGCGCCAGGCCCAGCTTCTGGCGCAACTGCTGATGCGCCTCGGCGTAATCGGCCAGGCGCTCCAGCACGCTTTCCAGATGCCCGGATTGCTCGCCCGCCGCGACGGTGGAGCGGTACAGCGCGGGAAACACGTGCGGAAAATCACCCAGCGCGTGCGCCAGCGTGTGGCCCTCCAGGATGCGTCCGCGCACGCCCATCAGCATGTTGCGCAGGCGCGGCTTTTCGTTTTGCTGCGCGGCCACGCGCAGCGCCTCTTCCACCGGCAGCGCCGCGCGCACCAGCGTGGCAAGCTGGCGCGTGATCAGCGCCAGGCCGGTGACGCTGACGCCGCGCTGGAAGGTGAACGCAACCCGCGCGCGCGCCTCGCGCTTGCGCACCTCTTCCACCGACAGCGGCGTCATGCCGCGCTCGCGCAACTGGCCGCGTATCTGGCGCGCGCTGTCCGCCTCCAGCACGCCCTTGTGGCGGCGCCCGGCGGTGTCTAATGCGAGATATTCGAAGGCGGACATACTAAAATACAGGGAAAAGGGCAAAGGGAAAAGATACAAGGGTGGGCGGTACTTCCCTTTGCCCTTGTCTCTTTTCCCTTTCCCCTGTATTTATCAGTCTTCACGTGTTACCCGCAACACCTCCTCCAGCGCGGTGTCGCCTGCCAGCACGCGGCGCATGCCGTCTTGGCGGATGCTGGGGGTGAGGGTGCGCGCGTGCGTTTCCAGCGCGTGTTCGCCGGAGCCGTCGTGAATCATGTTGCGCAGCTTGTCGTCCACCGGAATGAGCTCATAGATGCCGGTGCGGCCGCGGTAACCGAGTTGATTGCACTCGACACAGCCCGCCGGCGCGTACAGAACCGGGGGGCTGGCGGCGGAAACGCCGAGTTGCGCACAGTCCAGGCCATTGGCGGTATAGGGGCGCTTGCACGCGGGACACAGCAGACGCACCAGGCGCTGCGCCAGCACGCCAACCAGACTGGACGACAACAGGAACGGCTCCACGCCCATGTCGCGCAAACGCGTCACCGCGCCCGCCGCGCTGTTGGTGTGCAGCGTGGACAGCACCAGGTGGCCGGTGAGGCTCGCCTGCACCGCGATCTGCGCGGTTTCCAGGTCGCGGATTTCGCCCACCATCACCACGTCCGGATCCTGGCGCAGAATGGCGCGCAGGCCGCGCGCGAAGGTCATGTCTACCTTGGGGTTGACCTGGGTTTGGCCCACGCCGTCGAGAAAATATTCGATCGGGTCTTCCACCGTCATCAGGTTGCGCTTCTTGTCGTTGACGCGGGTGAGCGCGGCGTACAGCGTGGTGGTCTTGCCGGAGCCGGTGGGGCCGGTGACCAGCACGATGCCATGCGGCAGGTGGATGAGCTTGTCGAGCGTGTTCATCACCTGCTCCGGCATGCCGAGGTGCTGCAGGTCGAGGCGCCCGGCCTGCTTGTCGAGCAGGCGCAGCACCACGCGCTCGCCGTGCCCGGAGGGCAGCGTGGAGACGCGCACGTCCACCGGGCGGCCCGCGATGCGCAGGGAGATGCGCCCGTCCTGCGGCAGGCGCTTCTCGGCGATGTCCAGTTTCGCCATCACCTTGATGCGCGACACCAGCAGCGGCGCCAGCGCGCGCTTGGGTTCCAGTATCTCGCGCAGGATGCCGTCCACGCGCAGGCGCACCACCAGGCGGTTTTCAAACGGTTCGATGTGAATGTCCGAAGCGTTCATCTTGATCGCCTCGGTGAGCAGCGCGTTGATGAGACGGATGATGGGCGCGTCGTCTTCGCTTTCCATCAGGTCCTGGGGCTCTTCCAGCTCCTGCGCCACGCGCAGCAGATCGGTCGCCTCGCCGATGTCTTCCATCATCTGCATGGTTTCGCCGGAGCCCTGCTCGTAGCTCTGTTGCAGACGGGTTTCGAATTCTTCCCCGGAGACTTCGCGCAGCGTGAGCGCCGTGCCGAGATGCCGCCGCAACTCGGCGAACGTCTGTACGCTCACACCGGGGCGGTGGAGTATGACGCGCCGGTTTTCCTCCATGCCCGCCAGCAGTACGCCGTGGCGCTTGGCGAAGGCAAACGCCAGCGCGCGCGGCGCGCGGGCTTCGTCCTGGGTGAGGTCCGCCGCCGTCTCAGGGAGCGGGCTCTGCAGCAGGGTCGCCATCGGGATTACGCCAGGGTTTGGCCACCGGCGCGCCGGGCAATGCATTTTCCAGCGGCGGCAGCAGCGGCGCCTTTTCAAACGGCATCAACTCCACGCCGTCCTCCGCGCTCTCGAATTCCCTGGCGCGGATGTAGTTGTACTTGTCGCTCGCCAGCCGCGTCGCATCGTTGGCGTTGCGCACGATGGTGGGCTGCAAAAACACCATCAGGTTGGTTTTGACCAGAGCGGTTTTGGTGGTGCTGAATAATTTACCGAGCAAGGGGAGATCGCCCAGCCCCGGCACCTTTTCCACCGTCTCGCTGAGATCATCCTTCACCAGCCCGCCCAGCACCACGATTTTGCCGTCATCCACCAGTACGCTGGTCTTGATGGAACGCTTGTTGGTCACGAGGTCGCTCGCGCCGGTGACCGTGGTGCGCGAGACGCTGGAGACTTCCTGTTCGATGTCAAGCTTGACCGCGTTGCCCTCGTTGATCTGCGGCTTGATCTTGAGCTTCACGCCCACGTCCTTGCGCTCGATGGTCTGAAATGGATTGGTGGCGCCTGTCGTAGCGCCGGTATTGGTGAACTGCCCGGTGATGAACGGCACGTTTTGCCCCACAGTGATTTCGGCCTCTTGATTGTCCAGCGTGACCAGCGTGGGTGTGGACAGGACGTTGGTATCGGTATCCTTGCTGATGGCGTTGATGAGCGCGCGCAGCGTGGTGCTGTTCCTGAAAAAGCCCAGGGTCAGGCCGCTCGCCGGCGAGGTGGGACTGAGGGTGATGGCGCTGTTGGTAACGGTCGCCGCGCCCACCGTGCCGGTGACATCAGGGTCGCCGCTGAAGCGCCACTGCACGCCGAGATCCGTGGCCTTGTCGGATGATACTTCGGCGATCAGCGCCTCCACCTGCACCTGCGCGCGTCGCACGTCGAGCTGGCGGATCACGCTTTGCAGTGCGCGGAACTGCTCCGGCGTGGAGGTGATGATGAGCGCGTTGGTGGCGTCATCGGCCTGGATGCTCAAGGCGCTGTTGCCAGCACCGCCCGTTACGGGAGAGGGCGCTCCCGCATCCGCCGGCGCGGGAGTCGCAGCGGCGGGCGCGCCCGGCGCTTTGCCCGCCTTGGCGGTTTTACCCACGCCGGTCAACACCGCGACCAGGTCGCTGGCCTTGGCGTAGCGCAGGTAGACCACGTGGATGTTGCCCTCGCCTTCATCAATCGGAGTATCCAGATGGGAGATGGTGGCGCGCACGCGCAGCCGCTCGTTTTGATCGCCGCTGACCAGGATACTGTTGGTGCGCTCATCGGCGAGCAGCGTCACCTGTTTGGCGCTGGGATCGGAGCGTTTGCTCTGCTGCTCCAGCGTGGTGAGGATGCGCACCAGTTCGGCGGCGGAGGCGTTCTGCACCGGGATGATCTCCACCTCATCGGAGCTGGGCTGATCCACGCGGCGGATGATTTTCGCCAGGCGTTCGGTGTTGCCCGCGCGGTCGGAGACAATCAGCGTATTGTTCTGTGGAAACGCCGCCATGTGCCCCTGCGGGCTGGCCAGCGGCCGCAGGATCGGCACCAGTTGCGCGGCCTGCACGTGTTTCACCTCAATCACGCGCGTGATGATCTCGTCGCCCGCGCCGGGTTCTTCGTCAGTGGCGGTGGGGATGTCGCCGAACTTGGCGTTCGCGTCCGGCACGATCTTGATCACCTTGCCGCCCGGCACGGTGGCGAAGCCGTGCACCTCCAGCACCGAGAGAAACACCTGGTACACCTCGTCCTTCTCCATCGGACGGGTGGAGACGATGGTGATCTTGCCGCTCACGCGCGGGTCCACGATGAAATTCTTGCCGGTGATCTCCGACACGGTGCTGATGACGGCATGGATGTCGGCGTCGCGGAAATTGAGCGTCACCGGTTCGGCGCGCGCCGGGGCGGCGAGCGCCAGGCACAGCGCAAACAGCGCCGCCCGGCGCAGATGGCTTGTGATAAGGCGGGGGTGTCTCATTATTTATACCTTAAATAAACAATGCCCAGCCGCCCAGTGTAGCACTATTCCTGCACCGAAAACGCCACACTGTGCGGCGTGCCGTTGCGCAGCAGGGTCAGGCGCAGATCGCTGGCTGAGGCAAGCGCGCGCAGCGCCTCCTGGCCGCGCGCCGGGCTATCCAGGGTGACGCCGTTCACCGCCGTCACCACATCACCCGGTTGCAGACCCATGCGGCCGAGCAGCCCGGCATCGGCCCCGGGTTGCAGGCGGTAGCCCATGAACTTGCCGTCCTGCTGCACCGGTTCGGTGTGCACCAGGCCCGCGAGGCTTTGCGGATTGGCCTTGAGCGCCTCACGGTAATTACGCAGCGCCGCGCCGATATCCGGGCCCTGCGGAGCGGGGGCTTCCTGTCCATCCTGTCCTCGGGCGATGACAGGCGGAAGCACGCTGGGCTGAGGGACAGGCGCGCTGATGAGCGGCGCGGGCTGGGGCGGTGACGTATTCTCCAGCGGTTGTCTGGGCAGGCTCAGGCTCTCGTTGCGCCCGTTGCGCATCAGCGTCACCCGGTCGGGAAACACCGCCTTCAATACCGCGCCGCCGGGCAGTTCATCCTCCAGCGCGTAACCCGTTTCCTTACCGTCCGGCCCGGCGATGATGGCGTAGGCGGCTTCCGGATCATCGCTGGAAAACACCCCGCGCAGGGTGAGATTGAGCGGCGTCTCCGGCGCATCGGCCGCCGTTTCGGCGCCCGGCTCCGCGTGGCTCTCGCCAAACAGATGCAGCGCCGCGATATCCACCTGCGGCGCGGGTGGCGCGGCGGGAACGGCAGGCGCCGCGGCAGCGGCCGGGGCCCTGGATTTCGCCCACCAGGTCCAGGCGTGACTCCCCACGCTCCAGGCGATGAGTATCAGCAATGCGATATTGGCCGCCTGTGCGGTATGCTGCATGAAGCGTCCGCTTAACGCATGACGTAAAAAGGCAGTATTCCAGGCAAGCGTTTGCATGGGCGGCAACAGGGCGAAAATCTGCTATCTTAACCGAATCTTAACAGAATGCCCCACGCCTGGGGAGTCCATAACTGGTATGTCTGCGCCGGTGATGGCAATATGGTCATGGCACTCTTTTGACTCCCACGTTAACGCAACAGCGCCTCTATAAAAAATGCACCCCCGTTACTGGCTGTTCGCATTGTCCGCTGTTGCGCTGGGCGCCGCCGCGCTGTGGTTTATTTTTACCGGTGCTCCGCGCGTGCAGGTGGCCGCTCCCCTGCGCGGCCCGGCGGTGGAGGCGGTGTACGCCACCGGCAACGTGGAGCCGGTGCATTGGGCCAAGGTGGGGCCGAAAAGCACCGCGCGCATCGTGGAAATCCTGGCGCGCGAAGGCGAACGGGTGAAGCGCAATCAGTTGCTCGCGCGCCTGAATGACGATGAGGCGCGCGCACGCGCGGATCAGCTGGCCGCACAGGAGCGTCTGCTGCGCGACGAGGTCAAGCGCCTTACGCCGCTGTTCAATAAAGGCTATGTGGGCAAACAGGCGTATGACCGGGCTGTGAGCGAGCACCGCCAAGCGCAGGCCAATCTCGATGCAGCCCGGTACGTGGTGGAGGAATTGAGTTTGCGCGCGCCCATGGACGGCGTCGTGCTGCGCCAGGACGGCGAACCGGGTGAAACGGCGACCGGCGCCCAGGTGCTGTTCTGGGTGGGCGAGGCGAGTCCGCTGCGCATCACCGCCGAGGTGGACGAGGAAGACATCCCGCGCGTGCGGCCCGGCCAGCGCGTGGTCATCAAGGCCGACGCCTTCCCCGCCGAGACATTGGAAGGCGTGATAGCCGAAATCACCCCCAAGGGCGACCCGCTCAACAAGAGTTACCGCGTGCGCGTCACCCTGCCGCCGGATACCAAATTGCAAATCGGCATGACCACCGAGGTCAACATCATCACGCGCGCTACGCCCGATGCCCTGCTGGTTCCCTTGAGCGCGGTGGCGAACGGCGCGCTGTGGCTGGTGCGGGACGGCAAGGCGGAGCGCCGCGGCGTTAAAACCGGGGCCGTTGATGACAAACAGATCGAGATTACTGAAGGACTCACCGGCGCGGAGAACATCATCGTGACGCCGCCTGCGGGTTTAAAGGAAGGCCAGGCGGTGCGCGTCAAGGCGCGGTAATTTTTTTGGTCCCCGCCCATGCCGCTCACGCTCGCCATCGCCCTCACCCATCTGCGCAACCGCAAGCGCCAGACGCTGGTCTCGGTGCTGGGGGTGGCGATGGGCGTGGGTTTTTTCATCGCCATGGCGGCGATGATGCAGGGCTTTCACGTGTACTTCATCAACAAGGTGATAGACGTGTGGCCGCACGTCACCATCAAGGATGAATACCGCGCCGCGCCGCTGCAGCCGGTGCAGCGCCTGTTCAACGGTGGCGTGGTGGCGCTGTACGGGTTAAAACCGCGCGACGAATTGCGCGGCATCAAGGACGCCGAAAGCGTGCTGGACGGGCTTAACCGGCGGAGCGATCTCGCCGCCGCGCCGACGCTGCGCGGGCAGGTCTTCTTGCGCTACGGCTCCAAAGACGTGTCCGCCACCCTGGTCGGCATCGAGCCGGAACACGAGCGGCGCGTGAGCCATCTGGAGCGTGATCTCGTCGCCGGGCATTTGAATAACCTGTACAGCGCGGCGAACGGCATCATACTGGGCGAGGGCGTGGCGAAAAAAGCCGGCGCCGAACTGAACGATACTCTGTCGGTAATCTCGCCCGCCGGCGTGATACTCAAGATGAAGGTGGTCGGCATCTTCCGCACCGGCATCACGCCGATAGACAATTTTGAATCCTACGCGCTCCTGAAAAAGGCGCAAATCCTGCAAAACCGCCCCAACGTCATCAATCAAATCCGCATCCGGTTGCGTGATGTCAATCAGGCGCGCAGCACCGCCAGTTCCATCGAGGCGCGCCTCGGCTACCGCACCGAATCATGGGAAGAAACCTACGAAAATATCCTCGGCATCTTCGTGATTCAAAACGCCATCATGTACTCCACCGTCGGCGCGATACTCATCGTCGCGGCGTTCGGCATCTTCAATATCATCTCTACCGTCATTCATGAGAAAACGCGCGACATCGGCATTCTGAAATCCATCGGCTTTGAGGAAGGCGACATCCGCCGCATCTTTCTCATTGAAGGATTGCTGGTCGGCCTGGTTGGCACGCTGCTCGGCTGGATGCTGGGCTACAGTCTGACGCGCCTGCTGGGCACGATACGTTTCCACATCGAAGGCTTCGTCACGGCGCAGGGATTTCTTCTGGATTATTCGATCACGCATTATCTCATCGCGGGCAGCTTCGCCATTCTGTCCGCCACGACCGCTGCCTGGCTGCCCGCGCGCAAGGCCGCGCGGCTGAATCCAGTGGACATCATCCGGGGTGCGGCATGAGCGCGCTGCTGGAAGCGCGCGGCGTCATACGCGTGCTGCCCGGCCCGCTGCCGGTGACCTTGGTGCGCGACATCCATCTTGCGGTGCAGCCCGGCGAATTCATCGCCATCACCGGCCCTTCCGGCTCAGGCAAGTCTTCACTTTTGTATTTGCTCGGCCTGCTCGACGTGCCGAGCGCCGGCGCCATCCTGCTTGAAGGGCGCGAGACCTCGCGCATGAGCCGTGGCGAACTCGCCGCGCTGCGCCTGAAAAAACTCGGCTTCGTGTTCCAGTTTCACTTTCTGCTGCCGGAATTTTCCGTGCTCGAAAACGTGATGATCCCGATGAAAAAACTGGCGCAGGAAAGCGAACAGAAAATGCGCGCCCGCGCCACGCGCATCCTGCAAGAGTTGGGCATGGAGGCGCTGTTGAATAAAAGGCCCGACCAGCTCTCCGGCGGCGAACGCCAGCGCGTCGCCATCGCCCGCGCCCTCGCCAACGACCCGCTGATTATTCTCGCCGACGAACCCACCGGCAACCTCGACACCAAAAACGGCCGCCTCGTATTCGACATCTTCAAACGCCTGGCCACGCAAAACCACCAAGCCGTCATCACCGTCACCCACGACCCCCAACTCTCCGCCCTCACCCAGCGCCAGATACGGCTGGTGGATGGCGTCATTGCAAGCGCGGATCAGCAAGCGTAGCCGGATTCAGCGCAGCCTGTCTGCGCAGGCAGGCGGAATCCGGGCCGCCCTGCTACGTGTTCTGGTTGGGCGGCGCTTTGCGCGCGAAGTCCTGCATGGCGTCGAGCTGGATACGCTGTATTTCCAGCAGGCGTTGCCATTGGCGGGTGAGAAGTAAATCCAGTTTGCCGTTGAGGTGGCGGATTTCGAGTTCCGCCTTGAGGTTCACCTGATAATCATGCTCGGAGCGCAGGCGGTCTTTGGCCTCCTGGCGTTTCTGGCTCATCATGATGACGGGCGCTTGTATCGCGGCGATGCAGGACAGCGCCAGATTGAGCAGGATGTATGGGTAGGGATCGAAGGGACGGGTGAGCAGCAGTCCGGCGTTGAAGGTGATCCAAGTTATCACCACGGCGAAAAATAATCCGATAAACGCCCAGCTTCCGCCGAACTCCGCGAGCTTGTCGGCGGCGCGCTCGCTCAGGGTGAGCTGCTGCTCAAATTCCAGGTTGATGTTTTTGGCCAGCACCTCATGCTCGCGCAGGCTTCGCAGCACTTCCTGTTCCAGCGTGGAAAGCTCGCCCTTCTGCAACTCAAGCACGTCTTCCACGTATTCGGTACGAAAATGATTGAGACAATCGGAACAGATAAGGCCGTGCGCGGGCCAATGGGGACGTTTGCGCTGGATGAGATCCGCCACCGGGCCGTAGATCAGCTCGCGCGGCACGGCGCCGTTCGCCGGTTTGTCGGTTTCGCAAATCGGGCAGTGAAATTGCTCGTGCGCGTTGGCGGTCATGTGACGCCTGCTTCAGTTCAGGCGGGGCGTGATCTATTTTCCGCTCAGCCAGTCGCGCGGCTGGAGGAAGACTTCATATAATTTCGCCTCCTCCGTGCCGGGCGCGGGATGCCAGTTGTAGCGCCATTTCACCAGCGGGGGCAGCGACATCAGGATGGACTCGGTGCGCCCGCCGGACTGCAAACCGAACAAGGTGCCGCGGTCGTACACCAGGTTGAATTCCACGTAGCGCCCGCGCCGGTAAAGCTGAAAGTCGCGTTCGCGCTCGCCGTAAGCGGTATTTTTTCGGCGCGCGACAACGGGTAAATAGGCGGGCAGGAAATGATCGCCCACGCTTTGCATGAAATTGAAGCAGCGCTCGAATCCGCCCTCGTTGAGATCATCATAAAAGATGCCGCCGATGCCGCGCGGCTCATTGCGGTGCTTCAAAAAGAAATAGTCGTCGCACCATTTTTTATAGGCGGGATACACGTGGTTGCCAAACGGCGCGCAGGCCGCTTGAGCGGTCTGGTGCCAGTGCACGGCGTCTTCTTCATAGCCATAGTAAGGCGTGAGATCGAAGCCGCCGCCGAACCACCACACCGGCTCGGTATTGTCTTTTTGCGCGATGAAAAAGCGCACGTTGCAGTGGGTGGTGGGGATGTACGGGTTGCGCGGGTGAAACACCAGCGACACGCCGAGCGCCTGGAAGTCGCGGCCCGCGAGTTCCGGGCGGTGCACGGTGGCGGAGGGCGGCATTTTCTCGCCGTACACGTGGGAAAAGCCGATGCCGGCCTGCTCGAACACCGCGCCCTCGGCCATCACGCGCGAGCGCCCGCCGCCGCCCTCTTTGCGCTGCCACAGGTCTTCGGCAAATTTGGCCTTGCCGTCTTCTTTTTCCAGCGCGGCGCAGATGCGGTCTTGCAATTCCAGCAGATAGGTTTTGACGGCTTGAATATCAGGCGCGGACATGATGAGTCAGGATTGGTTTAATGCTCACATATTATGTGGCTATTGCCGTCCGCGCAAGGATGGCTTTAGCTCCAGTCGCCCCACAAGGTTTGCAATGCGGCCAGCGCCGCGGCGGGCACGGTTTCGGTGCGCAGGATGCGCGGCCCCAGGCGCGCCGGAATAAAACCCGCTTGTTTGGCCTGCACGACCTCTGCATCGCTCAACCCCCCTTCGGGACCGGCCAGCACGATGATCTCGCCTTGCGGCTTGGGTAATTGCGGCAGGGTGAGCGTAGCGAACGGGTCGAGCACCAGCTTTACAGCCGCTTGCGCCGTTGGCAGCCAGGCTCTGAAGTCGAGTGGCGCGGCGATGTCCGGCACGCGCACGCGGCCCGATTGCTCGCAGGCCGAAGTGGCGATGCCCCGCCAGTGCGCGAGGCGTTTTTCCCTGCGCTCCTCCTGCACCTTGACCACGCAGAATTCGGTAAGCAGCGGCACGATGCGTGTGACGCCCAGTTCCGCCGCCTTTTGCACCGCGTAATCCATGCGCTCGCCGCGCGAGACGCCCTGCGCCAGGGTGATGGTGAGCGGCGATTCCGTATCGCGCGGGACAAACTCGCCTATCCGCACCGCGCCCTTTGCATCGAGCAGCGTGGCGTGGTATTCGCCGTAACGGTCATTGACCAGCCGGCCATCGAACAGCGTGAGCGCGTCGCCCGGCTGCAAACGCAACACGCGCAGCACGTGCCGCGCGGCGTGCTTGTCCAGGGTGACGGTCGCGCCGCCCTGCAGGGAAACCGGAAGATGGATGCGCGGCGCGGTCACGCTACGGGCGGGGTTTTGAAATAAAAGCGCGCTATACCGATGATGAGCGCGGCGAGCGCGACGAACAGAACCAGTTGATAGATAAAGCCGAGCGGGATGAAAAACAGCAGCACGCCGATGGCGGCCGCGGCCGCGCTCAGCCACAAAAAATAAAAGCTGGGCGTGGTGAGTCCGATGACGAGCAGCGTGCCCGCGACGATCCACCAATGCCAATAAGTGATGTGGTCGAACGGCGACATATCAGTAGTTCTGCTGGCGGCGGCTTTGCCGCCCAAGGCGGCTATTAATATCTGGAGGCGCTCTTAAATGCAAGCGCCTGTTCCGGTACTGTGTGCATGGCGTAAAATAGGTGTATGCACACTCACAATACGCCCCCCAAATCCCTGCTGCGCCTGGCAGGCAAGGCCATTGCCGACTTTGGCATGATCCGCGACGGCGACCGCGTGCTGCTCGGCGTGTCCGGCGGCAAGGATTCGCTCTCGCTGCTGCACATCCTGCTGCATCTGCAACGCCGAGCGCCGGTGCAATTCGAACTCGGCGCGGTGACCGTGGACCCGATGGTGGAGGGTTTCGATCCCTCGCCGTTAAAACACGTGATGGCCGATTTGGGCGTGCCCTATTTCTACCGCTCCCAGCCCATCATGGAACAGGCCAAACAGAACATGGACAACGACTCGTTCTGTGCCTACTGCTCGCGCATGAAGCGCGGTGTGATGTACGACGCTGCACGCAAGAACGGCTACAACGTGCTCGCGCTGGCGCAGCATCTGGATGATCTTGCCGAAACTTTCTTGATGTCCGCGTTTCACGGCGGCAAGCTGCGCACCATGCAGGCGCATTACGTGAACGACGCGGGCGACGTGCGCGTGATCCGTCCGCTGGTGTACGCGCGCGAGCGCCAGACCAGGGCGTTTGCCGGGGAGGCAAGGTTGCCGGTGATCCGCGACAACTGTCCGGCCTGTTTCCGCATGCCCATGCAGCGCCAGCATATGAAGGAATTGCTCGCGGCGGAGGAGTCCGGCAACAAGGGTTTGTTCAAGAGCATGTTGACCACCTTAAAGCCGTTGATGGCGGGACAGGTTTGATGAAGCTGGTGACGGTGGCGACCTATGACCTGATGCCCTACGCGCACATCGCGAAGGGCAGGCTGGAGGCGGAGGGCATCCCTGCCGTTCTGGCCGATGAGCACCTGGTGCAGGCCGACTGGCTGTACAGTCCGGCCGTGGGCGGCATCAAGTTGCAGGTGGAGGCGGAATTCGCAGGACGTGCGCGCGCCGTGCTCGACGCGGACTACTCTTCGAGTTTGCCGGACAGCGGTGATGAGTTTGAAGCTTAGTCTCCCGCGTTCCCCGGTGCGGCTTTTCCAAGCCGTTGTAAAAACACCTTCATCTCTTTCGCCGCCTGTAAATCGCCTTTTTGCTCGGCGGCGCGGATGCCGGTTTCGTAGGCCGCACACGCCGCGTCCAGTTCTTGCAGCGCGCTGAGCGCCTGCGCGTAACTTTTCCATGCCGCCGAGTAGCCGGGGTCCAGCGTCACGGCCATTTTTAAGTGCTCGCGCGCCAAGCCGGGCGCGCCTTGCTTGAGATAGGCGCTGCCCAGGCTGTAGCGCAGCAGTGCACTGTCCTGGCCGTCTGCCAGCATCTTTTCCAGGTTTTCAATCAGTGCCAAGGGTCACTTGCGCCAGAAGGCCGGAGTCAAGATCACGAACAGGGTGAACAATTCCAGACGCCCGATGAGCATGGCAAAGCACAGCAGCCATTTGGCCGCTTCGGGCAGGCTGGCGTAGTTGAGCGCGGGGCCCACGATGCCCAAGCCGGGCCCCAGATTGTTGAGCGAGGCCGCCGTCGCGCCAAAGGCGCTGACGAGGTCCACGCCCATCGCCGCGAGAGCAAGCGCGATGAGGGCGAAGCTGGCGAGATAGGTGGCGAAGAAGGCCGACACCGCGGCGATGGCGCGCTCCGGCACCACCTTGCCGGAGAGTTTCAGCGGCACCAAGGCATGCGGATGAATCAGGCGGCGTATCTCGCACAAGGTTTGCTTGAACAGCAGCACGGCGCGCACGGCCTTCATACCGCCGCCGGTAGAGCCCGCCGAGACGCTGCAAAAGCTCAGGATGATAAGCAGTGCGCCGAGCACGGGCGGCCATGCCACATAGTCGGCGCTGGTATAACCCGTTGTGGTGGCCAGGCTGACCGCCTGAAACAGCGCATAGCGTAACGCCTGGAGCGGATCGGAGTAGGTCGCGGAAATATACAGATAAAGCGCGGTCGCCAGCGTGGCCGTCGCCAGGATGGCGGCGTAGATGCGGAACTCGGTGTCTTGCCAGTAATGGCGCAAGGTGCGGCCGCGAAACGCCAGAAAATGCAGCGTGAAGCTCGCGCCGCCTAAAAACATGAACAGCGTGAGTATCATCTCAATGGCGGGGCTGTTGAAGTAAGCAATGCTCGCGTCATGCGTGGAAAAACCGGCCGTGGCGACCGAAGTGAAGCTGTGAAACAGGGCGTCAAACGGCGTCATACCGGCCAGCCACAAGGCGAGCATACAGGCAACCGTAAGGCCGAGATAAATAAACCACAGGGCTTTGGCGGTCTCCTTGATGCGCGGTGTGAGCTTGCTTTCCTTCATCGGCCCCGGCGTTTCGGCCCTGTAGAGCTGCATGCCGCCCACGCCCAGCATGGGGAGGATCGCCACCGCCAGCACCACGATGCCCATGCCGCCCAGAAACTGCAGAATGCCGCGCCACAGATTCATGGACGGAGGCAGATGATCGAGGCCGCTCAGCACCGTGGAACCGGTGGTGGTGAGCCCCGACATAGTTTCGAAATAGGCGTCCACCATGTGGGTAGTGGTGCCGACAAACTGGAAAGGCAGCGCGCCGAACAGCGCGAGCAAGCCCCAGAACAGACTCACGATGACGAATGCGTCGCGCGTGCGCAATTCCTTGACCTGGCGGCGCACCGGCAGCCACAGCAGAAAGCCCGTCACGAACGTAATGAGGCCGGCCTTGAGAAACGGCGCAAAACCGCCGTCCTGGTCGAACCACGAAAGCGCGATGCAGGGCAGCATGGCAAGGCTGAACAGCATCAGCAGCAGGCCCATGATGCGCTGGATGACGAGGAATTGCATGACTACGAATACGGGGGAAAAGGAAAAAGAGAAAAGGGAAAAGAGAATAAATTAAGCAAGGCACGGCTGATGCTGGACGAAATCATGTTTCTTTTCCCCTTTGCCCTTTTCCCTTGTATCTTTCCCCTGTTTCTAAATAAACGTCACGCCCACCTGGAACAGACGCTCCACCTCATGGATGCGTTTTTTGTCCACCAGGAACAGGATCACGTGATCCTCGGCTTGAATGACGGTGTCGTGATGCGCGATCAATACTTGATCGCCGCGCACGATGGCGCCGATGGTGACGCCGGCGGGCAGCTTGATGTCTTCAATCGCGCGCCCCACCACGTGCGAGGACTTATGGTCACCGTGCGCCACCGCCTCGATGGCCTCCGCCGCGCCGCGCCGCAGGGAATGCACCACCGCCACGTCGCCGCGCCGTATGTGCGCGAGCAGGCTGCCGATCATGGTTTGCTGGGGCGAGATGGCGATGTCTATCGCGCCGCTCTCCATCAAGTCGGTGTAGGCAGCGCGGTTGATGAGCGCCATCACCTTGCGCGCGCCCAGGCGCTTGGCGAGCATGGCGGAGAGGATATTATCCTCGTCGTCATTGGTCAGCGCGCAGAAGATGTCGCATTCCTCGATATTTTCCTCGCGCAGCAGTTCTTCATCGGTGGCGTCGCCGTGCAGCACCGTGGTGTTGTGCAACTCCTCGGCGATGGCGCGCGCGCGTCCCGCGTTGTGCTCGATGAGCTTCACCTGATAGGCGTTTTCCAGCGCCATGGCGAGACGCTTGCCGATGTTGCCGCCGCCCGCAATTGTGATGCGTTTGTAAGGATTGTCGAGTCTGCGCAATTCGCTCATCACCGCGCGGCAGTGTTTGGTGGCAGCGATGAAAAATACCTCGTCGTTCGCCTCGATTACCGTGTCGCCCTGCGGCACGATGGACTGGCCGCGCCGGAACAGCGCCACCACGCGCGTCTCGACGCCGGGCATGTGTTCGCGCAGTTCGCGCAGTTCGCGCCCCACCAGCGGGCCGCCGTGGTAGGTGCGCACCGCGACCAGCTGCACCAGGCCGCGCGCGAAATCCAGCACCTGCAGCGCGCCGGGAAACTCGATCAGGCGCTGCACGTAATTGGTGACCAGTTGCTCCGGGCTGATGAGCACGTCCACGTCAAACGCCTGCGCGGAGAATAATTGCGGATAATTCAGATACTCCACGGCGCGCACCCGCGCCACCTTGGTGGGGGTGTGGAACAAGGTCGCGGCCACGCGGCAGGCCGCCATGTTGGTCTCGTCGCTGTTAGTCACGGCGAGAATCATGTCCGCGTCCTCCGCCCCGGCGCGCAACAGCACCTCCGGGTGCGAGGCCTGCCCCGCCACGGTGCGAAGATCAAGCCGCACCTGCAACTCCTGCAAGCGCTTCACGTCGGTGTCCACCACCGTGATGTCGTTGGCTTCGCTCACCAGCGCCCCGGCGACCGAAGCCCCCACCTGACCCGCACCGAGAATGATGATTTTCATGGCGTCATTGTATCTTTTCTGTCGTATCTTTTCTCTGCCTTAATCCGACTCCTGTTTCGGGTTGATTCCCAGGCTTTTCAGCTTGCGGTATAAGTGGGTGCGTTCCATGCCGGTGAGCTGGGCGAGCTGGACCATGCTGCCGGATTTGCGCAGGTGGTGTTCGAGGTAGGCCTTTTCGAACCGCTCGCGCGCTTCGCGCAGCGGCAAGTCGAATTCGCTGGTCACGGGTCCGGCGGGCGCCGCGGGTGGAGCAGTCACTGCGCCCAGCGCCGTTTCCACTTCTTCCAGGGCGATCTCCGCGCCGCTGCCCAGTATCAGCACGCGCTGCACCAGGTTTTTCAGTTCGCGCACGTTGCCCGGCCAGGGGTGATGGCGCAGCCGGTTTTGCGCCGCCACCGTGAAACTGCGGTAAGGCAGACCCTCGTGGGTGACGAACCAGTTGACGTAATAATTGAGCAGTTCGGGCACGTCCTCGCCGTGCTCGCGCAGCGCGGGTATGGCAAGCGTCAATACGTTGAGGCGATAGTACAGGTCTTCGCGGAAACGGTGCGCAGCGGCTTCCTGCGCCAGGTCGCGCTGGGTGGCGGCGATCACGCGCACGTTGACGCGCACCGGCGCGGCGCCGCCGACGCGCAGGAAGGACTGGGTCTCCAGCGCGGAGAGCAGTGGCGCCTGGGTGGTGAGCGCCATGTCGGCGATATCGTCCAGAAACAGCGTGCCGCCGTTTGCCTGCTCCAGCAGGCCGAAGTGCACCTTGCCTTCCTTTTCCGCGCCGAACAGCTCAGTGGCGGCGTTTTCGCGCGCGATAGAGGCCACGCCCACCTCCACGAACGGGCCTTCCCCGCGCGCGCTCAACGAGTGAATATGACGCGCCAGCACCTCTTTGCCGCTGCCCGGCTCGCCGCGGATCAGCAGCCAACTGTCGTGTTGCGCGATGCGCCGCGCCTGCTCGCGCAGACGTTGCATGACGGCGCTTTTGCCTATGGGTTCGGAAACCGCGGCCACGTGCCGGCGCAGGCCGAGATTCTCCTTGCGCAGCTTGTCCGCCTCCAGCGCGCGGCGCACGGTGAGCAGGAGTTTGGCCATGGACAGCGGCTTTTCCAGAAAGTCGTACGCGCCGAGGCGCGTGGCCTCGACCGCGGTTTCCACCGTGCCGTGACCGGAGATCATGATGACCGGCACGGCGAGCGCGTCTTCCGCCGACCATTCCTTGAGCAGCGTGACGCCGTCCACGTCCGGCATCCAGATGTCGAGCAGGATCAGGTCGGGCCGGCGCGTGCGCCGTTTCTCGCGCGCGGCGGCGCCGTTTTCCGCCGCCTGCACTTCGTAACCTTCGTCTTCCAGGATTTCCTGAACCAGGCGGCGGATATCGGGCTCATCGTCCACCACCAGAATGTAGGCGCGCTTCATAACGTGCGCGCCTCATGCGGGAGAGGCTGCATGTCAGGCGCCGCCGCGGAAACAGGCAGGCGCAGCACGAGCCGCGCGCCGCCGTCCTGCGGATTTTCCGCGCTCAAACTGCCGCCGTGCTCTTCCGCGATTTTTTTCACGATGGCGAGGCCGAGCCCCGTGCCCCTGGGCTTGGTGGTGACGTACGGTTCGAACAGTTGCGCCATGATTTCCTTTGGTATGCCGGGGCCGTGATCGCGCACGCTGAGTTCAACGAAACCAGGCAGGCTGTGCGTTTCCAGCGTGATGTGCGCGCGGCTGTCCGGCGCCGCCTCCAGCGCGTTTTTAATCAGGTTGTGCAGCAGCTGACGCAGACGTCCAGCGTCGGCTTCGACCGGCGGCAGGCCGGCTTCAAGCCGAGTCTGAAACTGCGCGCGCTGGCCGCGATACAGATCGAGTACCTCATTAATCAGGCGATTGAGATCAAGCGGACGCGTTTGCAACGGCGGGTTGCGCGCGTAATCGGCGAAGGCGTTCACCATGTCTTTCATCACCTCCACCTGCTGCACGATGGTATGGGTGAGCCGGTCCAGCAACTCGCCCTCCCCGGCGTCCAGCGTCTTTAAATATTTGTGGCGCAGGCGTTCCGCCGAAAGCTGGATCGGTGTGAGCGGGTTCTTGAATTCGTGCGCCAGGCGCCGCGCTACTTCGCCCCATGCGGCGTCGCGCTGCGCCTGGATCAGCGCGGTGATGTCGTCGAACACAATCAGGTAATCGCCCCCGCTCTCCGTGGCGGGCAAGGCCGTGCCGCGGCACAGCAGTATCTTGCGCGTTCCCGCCCCTTCCAGAATCACCTCTTCGCGCCACTCGCCAGCCGGCGCGGCCAGATGGTGACGCAGGGTTGCGATGAAGGCGGCGAGCCGCGGGTGGCGTTCGGCGATGGTGTCGAGCGGCGTGCCGGCGTGATCGTCGAGCGCGATGCCCAATAATTCGCTCGCCGCGGCATTGGCGGTGCGCAGGCGCTGTTGGTGATCCAGGGTCAATACGCCGGAGGAAAGATGTTGCAGCAGCGCCTGCAGATAGGCGCGCTGGCCCTCGGCCCGCTGTTGACTCTGGTTGAGGGCGTCGCGCGCCCGCGCGATTTTCTGCGTCATGTCGTTAAATGACATCACCAAGAAACCGAGTTCGTCTCTGCTTTGCAAGGGCAGGCGCAGGGTGTAGTCGCCCGCCGCGACCGCGCGCGTGCCTTCGGCCAGATCGCGGATCGGCGCCACCAGGCGGCGCGTGGAGAAGAACGCCGCCCATACCGCGGACAGCAGGGACAGCGCCAGCACCAGGCTCAAGGTCACGGTGAACGTGTACTTGAGCGGCTGGCGCAGATAGGCGAGCCGCTTGTATTGGGTAACCTGCGCCTGCACGCCGGCGGCCAGCTCGCTCTGGCGCGCGGCGACGGGAAACAACGCCTGCAGCACGCGCCGTTCCTCGCCCGCGCCGCCCGGCGGAGCGGAGACCACCACGCGCACGTGCAGGCCCGTGTCACGGATCGGGTCCAGCCCCACGTAATTCTGTCCCTTGCCAAGCTGCAACAGGATGGCCTCGCCCGGCGTGTCCGGCACGATGCTGGAAAACTCGCCGCCGCTTGATGCGATGACGCGCCCCTTCTGGGTAAACAGCGTCAACTCACCGGCGCTGCTGCGCGCGCGCAGTTCGTTGAGTACGCTGAGCGCGGCGCCGTCGGGCGCGCCTTCCAGTTCCAGCACCAGCCTTGCGGTCTGATTGAGCAGTTCGCTCAGGCGCGCATCCAGCGATACGCGGGAGAGTTCCAGGGCGTCATCCAGGGCCCGTTCGATGCGCACGTCAAACCAGCTGTCTATGCTGCGGTGTAAAAAACCGAGCGAGAAGTAAAACACTACCGACACCGGCGCCACCGCGAGCGTGACGAACAGGAGCATCATGCGCAGCGTGAGGCGCGAGCCGGCCACGCCCTGCCGGAACTGGCGCAACAGGCGCGCCAGGTTGGTCACGATGAGCGCGCTCAAGGCGACCAGCGCCACGCCGTTGAGCGCGAGCAGCGGCAGATAGAGGCGGCTGAACTGCTCCGAGCTTTGTGTCACGTTGCTCATTAAATGAAGCGAGCCCAGCAGCAGCGCGAGCAGCGCCATCATGAGCGCGAGGCCGAAGCGCGGATGTTTCAGTGTTGCAAGGGCCATGTGTACCACTCGCTTGACGTTTGCCAGGCCGGAGACAGCAAGGCGATGAGGCGCAGCGGGGCCGGCAGGCTGGAGTGATCGAGCCGCGCGCGCAGACGCGCGTGGTAGTTCGCGCCGGGGGTCAAAAGATGCTCATCGAGCAGCGGCATATCCTTGATCTCGCCCAGGGCGGACAGCGCCGCCTCCTGTGCGGGGAACGCCTGCTGCACTCCGGTGCTGAGATTTTTTACCAGATAGCGGCGCGTGAGCGCGTGATAGCGCAGTTCATAGCGCTGCGAGAGACGGGTCAATTCGGCATCCCAGAGCAGGGTACGTTCACGCTCCACCTCGATCTCCAGCAGCAAGGTGAGCGTGACGCCGCTCCGCAGGGCTTCCACAGCAGCCTCGCCCAGCGGGTAATCCACGCGCGCGTTCAGCAGGTATACGCCGTCCACCAGTGTGGTGTCCGCGTGCAACACACTAAAGCGCCGTGGCGCGGAGCCCTGTTCCTCCTGCGCCGCCAGGCCGGGGGCGCACAGGCACAGGACAACAAGCCATGCCACACCCCTATTGTTTGCGCAGCTTTGCATAATAAAAGCCGTCCATCTCCTGCTCCCCGGGCAGTATGTATGCGCCGGGCGTGTTCGCCGCCGCGCGCCACGGCCACGCGATGCTCTCCTCCGCCGCGTCAGGATGGGCGTCGAGAAATGTTTGCACCTGCTGTTCGTTTTCCTGCGGCAGCACCGAGCAGGTGGCGTACACCATTATCCCCCCGTTCTTGAGCAGCGGCCAGAGCGCCGCTAGCAGGCGCGCCTGCTGCGCGGCCAGCGCCGCCACGCCGACGGCGGACTTCAGCAGCTTGATGTCCGGATGGCGGCGGATCACGCCGCTGCCGGAGCACGGCGCGTCGAGCAGGATGCGCTCATACGGTTTTCCGTCCCACCATGACCGGGGCGAGCCCGCATCGCCCGTAAGCAGACGCCCTTTGAGCCCCAGCCGCGTCAGGTTTTCCTGCACCCGCGTCAGGCGTGCCGCGTCGCTGTCCACAGCCTGCAATTCTAGCAGAGCGGGCTGCACTTCGAGGATGTGGCACGCCTTGCCGCCGGGCGCGGCGCAGGCATCCAGCACGCGCTGGCCGGGTTGCGCGTCGAGCAGGTAAGCCGCCTGCTGCGCCGCCGCGTCCTGCACCGACACCCATCCTTCGGCGAAGCCGGGCAGATATTCCACCGCGAGCGGTTTTTCCAGGCGCACGGCGTGCGGGCTGTGCAGAGGGCCCTCCGCGGCGATGCCGGCGGCGGCAAGTTTTTGCAGGTAATCGTCGCGCGTCATGCGGCGCGCGTTCACGCGCAGCCACATCGGCGCATGGGTATTGTTGGCGGCGGCGACGGCTTGCCAATCATGCGGCCAGGCCTGTTTCAGGCTGCCGAGCAACCAGGCCGGATGCGAGTAGCGCGCGGTTTCCTTGTGATCGGCCTCGGCCAGCAAACGCGCGGCCTCGCGCAGATAGTTGCGCAGCACCGCGTTGACCAGCCCCTTGGCCCACGGTTTGTGCAGGGCCCCGCACGCGTTCACCGTTTCATCCACCGCGCTGTGGGCGGGGATGTTGAGATAAATGAGTTGATACAGGCCGATCAGCAGCAGCCCGTGCAGGTCGCGATCCTTCGGCGCTTCTTTTATTAATTTGCCGAGCAGGGTTTCAAGACGGAAATACCAGCGCAACGCGCCGTAACACAACTCCTGCGCCAGCGCGCGCTCGCGCGGCAGGTGCAGTTTGGCCAGTTGCGCCGGCAGGACATGGCTCAGCGGTTGTTTGCGCTGCAACACCTGGGTGAGCGCCTTGGCTGCGGCGGCGCGCGGGTTCATCCGAAGCGCGCATCCCGCAGGCTGCGGGCGCTGAGAAATTCCTCCGCGCTCAATGGCCGCCCGCCGGGAAGCTGCACGCGGGTGAGGCGCACTATGCCCTCGCCGGTGGCGACATCAATGCCTTGTTTGGAGGTAGCGAGCACGCTGCCCGGCGCCGCCTGGGCGTGTTGCGTCAGTGCCTGCGCCGCCCAGATGCGCAGCGTTTCGCCACGCCAGGAGGTATACGCCACCGGCCACGGATTGAAGGCGCGCACGCGCCGCTCCAGTTGCGCGGCGCTCTCGCGCCAATCCAGTTGCGCCTCGCGCTTTTCGATTTTACGCGCGTAGCTGGCGAGTGTGTCATCCTGCGGCGTGGCGCTGAGCTTGCCTTGCGCCAGCGCGGGTAGGGATTCGACCAGCAGGTCCCCGCCCAGCGCAGCCAGCCGGTCGTGCAAGGTCTGCGCGCTGTCATCGGGCAGAATTGGACACGCGCGCCGCGCCAGCATGGGGCCGGTGTCCAGTCCTTCGTCCATCTGCATCAGTGTGACGCCGGTCTCGCGGTCGCCGGCCAGGATGGCGCGCTGGATCGGGGCCGCCCCGCGCCAGCGCGGCAGCAGCGAGGCGTGCACGTTGAGGCACCCCAGGCGCGGAATCTCCAACACCGCGTGCGGCAAGATCAGGCCGTAGGCGACGACGATGAGAAGATCGGGCTGGAGCGCGCGCAATTCCTGCTGCGCCCCGGCGTCTTTCAGGCTGGGCGGTTGCAGCACCGGCAGACCGTGCTGCAACGCGAGTTGTTTCACTGCGTTCTGGCCGAGCTTGCGTCCGCGCCCGGCCGGACGGTCGGGCTGGGTGTACACGGCGCTGATCCGTTGCCCGTCATCCAGCAGCGCTTGCAGTACGCTGGCCGCGAAGGGAGGGGTGCCGGCAAAGACGATATTGGGCACGGACATAAGATCAGGCCGCATCATGCAGGCGGCGGCCACGCGCGCCGCTCACAGCGTGGCGCGGCGGCGTTCCTTCTCCAGGCTCTTGCGGATGCGGGTGCGCTTCATCTCGGAAAGATAATCCACGAACAGCTTGCCGTCGAGGTGATCTATTTCGTGCTGCACGCACACCGCGAGCAGGCCGTCCGCCTCCCGCTCGAACGGCTTGCCGTCGCGGTCCAGGGCGCGAAACCGGATGCGTTCGGCGCGCCGCACCACGTCATACACGCCGGGCACCGACAGACAACCCTCCTCCGTCTCTTCCTCGCCGTCGCGGTAGAGCAGTTCGGGATTGATGAGACACAGCGGCTGATTTTTTTCCGCCGAGAGGTCTATCACCACCACGCGCTGGGTTACGCCCACCTGGGTGGCGGCGAGCCCGATGCCGGGCGCGGCGTACAGGGTCTCCAGCATGTCGTCCACCAGCTTGCGCGCCTTGCCGTCCACCTGCGCCACAGGCTGGGCCACGTGGCGCAGGCGCGGGTCGGGGTAATGCAGTATATTAAGGCGTGCCATGGGCGTGGAAATTCAAGTAAAAAGCACTGGCAAAATACCGACTTAAGCTGCTAAAGTAATGAAAGTTCTGAATCCTTATTATACTGGATGGCGGGCAGTTTCCGCCAGCGTAGTGCCTGACCATGCGATTGAACAGGGGGCTTGCTGCAAGATGAAGAAAATGCTTTGTGGGCTGTTATTGTCCATCGCGCTCGCGGCGCCGGCGGCCGCAGTGGATGGGCCGGAACTCAATCCTGGCCATCCCGAGCGCTACACGGTGGTGAAGGGCGACACGCTATGGGACATTTCCGCGCGCTTCCTCAAAGATCCATGGCGCTGGCCGGACATCTGGAAGGCCAATCCGCAGGTCAAGAATCCTCACCTGATCTATCCGGGCGATGTGCTGGCGCTGCGCTTCAACAACGGCGTTCCGGAGCTGCATCTGGAGCGTGAGGGCGAGGCACGCAACACCATCAAGCTCTCGCCGCAAGTGCGTTCGAGTGAAATCGCACGCGCCATTCCCACCATCCCGCTGGCCGTGATCCAGCCGTTCTTGACGCGTCCGCGCGTGGTGACCAGTGAAGAAATGCAGGCCGCGCCGTATATCGTGCAGAGCGCGGACGAGCACCTGATCGCCGCTACCGGCAACCGCGTATATGTGCGCGGCATCCAGGGCGAGGCGGCAGAGCGCTACAGCGTGCTGCGCCTCGGCCAGGCGTATTATGATCCGGACGCGAGCGCGGAAGCGAAAAACAAGAAACAGGACATCCTGGGCTACGAGGCGGTCTACGTGGCTGACGCCGTGCTGCAGCAGAGCGGCGATCCGGCCACGTTTGTGCTGGACGGCTCGCGTCAGGAGGCGCGTAACGGTGACCGGCTGTTGCCCGCCGGCGCGCAGGAGCAGGAGGCAAGCTTTCAGCCGCGCGCGCCCGGCGGCGACGTGCGCGGGCGCATCATCTCGGTGATTGAGGGCGTATCACAGGTCGGCCAGTATCAAGTCGTGGTGCTCAGCCTGGGGCGGCAGCAGGGTATGGAAGCCGGCCACGTGCTCGCGGCCTATCAGGCCGGACATGAGGTGCGCGACCTGGTCAGCCCGGATCCAAAGGATACGGTGCGCCTGCCCGACGAGCGCGCCGCGCTGCTCATGGTGTTCCGCCCGTTTGAACGGGTCAGCTATGCGCTGGTGATGAAGGCCACGCGCCCGCTGCGTGTGGGCGACAGGGTACGCAGCCCTTAGCATCCCGCGCGTGAGCGCAGCACTACCGGATATCGCCTATGACTTGGCCCTGCTGCGCGCCCCCGGCGTCGGCGGAGCCACCTTTCACCATCTGATCGAGCGTTTCGGCGGCGCGCGTGCGCTGTTTGAGTCCCGCCCCGGAGAGCGCAGCGGCCTGGGGCTCGGCGCCGCGACCCTGGCCTACCTCAATCAGCCGGACTGGGACGCGGTGCAAAAAGATCTCGACTGGCTGGCCGGGCCGGACCACCACGTACTCACCGTGAGCGATGCGCGCTACCCGTCCCTGTTACATGAGACCGGCGGCGCGCCGCCGCTGTTGTTCGTACACGGTGATGCTGATCTGCTCGCGCGAGCGCAGCTTGCCATTGTGGGCAGCCGCAACCCCACCCCGCAAGGGATGCAAACCGCGGCGGAGTTCGCCGGACACCTTGCAGCCTGCGGCCTGGTCATCACCAGCGGTTTGGCCCTGGGGATAGACGCCGCCGCGCACCGCGGCGCGCTCAAGGCGGGCGGATACACCGTGGCGGTGGTCGGCACCGGGCTGGACCGGGTGTATCCGGCGCGCCACAAGGCGCTGGCGCACGAGATCGCGGCGCGCGGCGCGCTGGTGTCCGAATTCCCCATCGGCGCCCCGGCGCTGCCGGACAATTTCCCGCGCCGCAACCGTATCATCAGCGGCCTGTCGCTCGGCACGCTGGTGGTGGAGGCGGCGGCGCAGAGCGGCTCGCTCATCACCGCGCGCCTTGCGGCGGAACAGGGGCGCGAGGTGTTCGCCATTCCCGGCTCGATCCACAATCCGCTCGCGCGCGGCTGCCACAAGCTGATCCGCGACGGGGCCAAGCTGGTCGAGACGGCACAGGACATCCTGGAAGAACTGAGGCAAGACCCGGGGGAACTGAACCGGCCTGTAACGGGTCATATTGATATGGCTATAACCGCCCGCCGCCTGCCACAGGGCCATGACGTCCTTCCGGGCGAGGCATTAAAAGTTCTGGAATGCCTAAGTTTCGACCCCGCCTCGACCGATATATTGATTGAGCGCAGTGGATTGACGCCGGAGACGGTTTCCTCCATGCTGTTGGTGCTGGAATTGCACGGCTACGTGGCGCCGGCCGCCGGCGGCCTGTACTCCAGAGTGACAAAAGGAAATGCTGATTAAATCAACGTTTCTTAAAATTAAGGAACTGACATGAAAGAAAATGTACTGGACGTATTGATGTACCTGTTCGAAAGCTATATGGATGAAGAGGCCGAGATCAGTTCCGATCAAGAGTCACTGAAAACCGAGTTGCTGGAGGCGGGTTTCCCGCAAGCCGAAATCAACAAGGCGCTGGCCTGGCTGGAAGGCCTGGCCGGGTTGCAGGACGGCCACGCGGAGCGGCAAGACAGCGGCGTGCGGCCCTCGTTTCGCGTGTTCACCGAACAGGAAATAGGCAAGCTCGGCATGGACGGGCGCGGCTTTCTGCTGTTCCTGGAGCAGGTCGGAGTGCTTGATGGGGTGAGCCGCGAACTGGTCATAGACCGCGTCATGGCGCTGGAGACGGACGAAATCAACCTGGAAGAATTAAAGTGGGTGGTGCTGATGGTGCTGTTCAATCAGCCCGGCCAGGAAAACGCGCTCGCGCGCATGAAAGTGCTGGTGATGGATGAGGTCACGCAAGAGTTGCATTGACCTTCTATTCCGGTGCATCATCTTTACCAAGCCCGCGTCATGCGGGCTTTGCTTTAATTAAGACAGTATCTACTAGTGGCGAGTAGCGAGGAAAAGAATTGATGCCTGGCCACTCGCTGCTCGCCACTGAATCTTTATGAAAAATCTCGTCATCGTTGAGTCGCCGGCCAAGGCCAAGACCATCAAGAAGTACCTGGGCAAGGACTTCGAGGTGATGGCTTCGTACGGCCACGTGCGCGATCTGCTGCCGAAAGAGGGCGCGGTGGACCCGGAGCGCGGCTTCGCCATGAAGTACCAGCTGATCGAGAAGAACGAAAAACACGTCGAGGCCATCGCCAGGGCGCTCAAGAAGGCCGATGCCCTGTATCTTGCCACCGATCCGGACCGCGAGGGCGAGGCCATCTCCTGGCATTTGTACGAAATCCTCAAGCAGAAAAAGCTGCTCAAGGACAAGGAAGTGCGGCGCGTGGTGTTCAATGAAATCACCCAGCGCGCGATACAGGAGGCGATCCAGCACCCGCGCGGTTTGGCGCAGGAACTGATAAACGCGCAGCAGGCCAGGCGCGCGCTGGACTATCTGGTGGGCTTCAATCTTTCCCCGCTGCTGTGGACCAAGATACGCAGAGGGTTGTCCGCCGGGCGCGTGCAGAGTCCGGCGCTGCGACTCATTTGCGAGCGCGAAGACGAGATCGAAAAATTCCAGGCGCGCGAATACTGGACGATGGAGGCCGATGCCGCCGTGAAAGACCAGCCCTTCATGGCGCGCCTGGCCGAGCACCGTGGCGCCAAGCTTACCCAGTTCAGCGTTACCGGCGCCGCGCAGGCGCACGCATTGCGTGACGAACTGCTGCAGGCGGCGCGGGGCAAACTCACCGTCGCCAGGGTGGACAAAAAGCAGCGCAAGCGCAATCCGTCCGCGCCGTTTACCACCTCCACGCTGCAACAGGAGGCCGCGCGCAAACTGGGTTTTGGCGCACAGCGCACCATGCGCGTGGCGCAGCAGTTGTATGAAGGTATAGACACCGGCGAAGGCGCGGTCGGTTTAATCAGCTACATGCGCACCGATTCGGTCAATCTGGCGCAGGAGGCGCTGGCGGAAATCCGCGCGGTCATCGAGCAGCGCTTCGGCAAGCAGGCCCTGCCCGCCCAGGTGCAGGTCTATAAAACCCGCTCGAAAAACGCGCAGGAGGCGCACGAGGCGATCCGCCCCACCTCGGCGCAGCTTGTGCCGGAGACGATCAAGACCCATTTGACGCCCGACCAGTTCAAGCTGTACCAGCTCATCTGGCGCCGCACCATCGCCTGCCAGATGCAGCACGCCACCATAGACACCGTGGCGGCGGATTTGGCCGCGGGCGATGCGGGCGTATTCCGCGCCAACGGCTCCACCATCGTGGACCCCGGCTTTCTCGCGGTGTACGAAGAAGGCGTGGACGACGCCGCGCAGCAGGAGGAAGAGCGCACCCTGCCGCCGCTTGCAGCGGGCGACGAGGTGGAACTGCGCGCGTTGCGCGCCGAGCAGCACTTCACCGAACCGCCGCCGCGCTACAGCGAGGCAAGCCTGGTCAAGGCGCTGGAAGATCACGGCATCGGCCGCCCTTCCACCTACGCCAGCATCATCACCACCCTGGTGGACCGTGAATACGCCACGCTCGACAAGCACCGCTTCACCCCGACCGATCTGGGGCGCGTGGTCAATAAATTTCTCACCCAGCACTTCACCCAATACGTGGACTACGATTTCACCGCGCGCCTGGAAGATGAACTGGACGCCATCGCGCGCGGCGAAAAGGAATGGGTGCCGGTGATGAAGGAGTTTTGGGGGCCATTCAAGAAACAGGTGAGCACCAAGGATGAAACCGTGCAGCGCAAGGACGTAACACAGGAGGCGATGAATGAAAACTGCCCCAAGTGCGGCAAGCCCTTGTCCATCCGCCTCGGCCGGCGCGGGCGTTTCATCGGCTGCACCGCTTACCCCGACTGCGATTACACGCGCAACCTGGACGACAAGCCGGGCGCGGAAGGCCCGCAAGTCGTGGAAGGCCGCAGCTGTCCCTCATGCAACAGCGCGCTGGTCATCAAGAGCGGGCGCTACGGAAAATTCATCGGCTGCAGCAACTACCCCAACTGCAAGCACATGGAGCCGCTGGAGAAACCGGCCGACACCGGCGTCGAATGCCCGCAGTGCCACAAGGGCAATCTGCTCAAACGCAAATCGCGCTACGGCAAGATTTTCTATTCCTGCGCCACCTACCCCGCGTGCAACTACGCGGTATGGAATGAACCGGTGAACGAACCCTGCCCGCGCTGCGCCTGGCCGCTCGTCACCATCAAGACCACCAAGCGCCGCGGTACGGAAAAGGTATGCCCGCGCAAGGAATGCGGTTACGCCACGCCCTATGAGCCGCCGGAGCAGCAGACTGCGGCCGCCAATTAATCCCGTTGCATTGCCTTATCCACCGTCTCGCGCGTGAGATGCGGCGCGAAAAACTCGATGAAGTCGTACATATAGCCGCGCAGAAACGTCCCGCGCCGCACCGCGATCAGCGTGGTGCTGGGTTCGAACAGGTGCGCGCAATCGCGCATGCGCAGATTTTTGTCCTGTTCCGGATCAAACGCCATTCTGGCGAGCAGGCCTATCCCTAAGCCGAGTCCCACATAGGTTTTTATCACGTCCGAATCGAGCGCGGTGAGCGCCACGTTGGGCGTAAGGCCGCGCGCCTCGAACGCCTTGTTGATGAGCGAGCGCCCGGCGAAGGCGAAATCATAGGTCACGATGGGATAATGCGCGATGGCCTCCAGCGTGAGCGTTTTTTGTTTCAGGATGGGGTGGCCAGGCGGCGCGACCACGCAGCGGTTCCATTGATAGCAGGGCATCACCACCAATTGTTCATGCAGCGCCAGCGCCTCGGTGGCGATGCCGATGTCCGCGAGGCCGGACTCCACCATCTCGGCGATCTGGGTCGGGTTGCCCTGGTGAATGTGCAGATTGACCTGCGGATAGCGCCCGGTGAATTGCTTGATTGCCCTGGGCAGCGCGTAGCGCGCCTGGGTGTGAGTGGCGGCGATGGACAGGCTGCCCGCGATTTCGTTGGTGAACTCGGTGCCGATCTGCCTGATGTTCTGCACATCGCGCAGCACTTCTTTCGCCTGCGCGAGTATGATGCGCCCCGGCGCGGTCACGCCGGTCAGGCGCTTGCCGCTACGCTCGAAGATGCGCACGCCGAGTTCCTGCTCCAGCAGGTGGATTTGCTTGCTCACCCCGGGTTGCGAGGTATGCAGGCTGGCGGCGGCGAGCGAGATGCTCAAGTTTTGCCGCTCAACTTCGCAGATGTAGCGTAACTGCTGTAGATTCATGGTGTTATAAAGCCCTCCCGGCCGCCTTATTATAACAAAAAACGATATACATATACAATTATATTCTTTTATGAGTATATACGCTCCTGCTATACTGCGTGTCAGATTTCTCTGCGCCACGTGCATCCCTTACAATGGATCTCGCCTATACTTTATCGGGTTTTGTAGTCGGCCTGTTGGTCGGTTTGACCGGCGTGGGCGGCGGTTCGCTCATGACGCCGCTCTTGATCCTGTTCGGCATCCCGCCGGTGAAGGCGGTGGGCACCGACCTGCTGTTCGCCTGCATTACCAAGGTGGGCGGAGTGTGGGTGCACGCCAGAAAGAAAACGGTAGACTGGCGCATTGTCGGCCTGCTGGCCGCGGGCAGCCTGCCCGCGTCGCTGTTGTCCTTGCTGCTGCTGCATTATCTGGAGGCGCGCGGCTGGAAGGTGGACGTCATTATCGTGCCGCTTATCGGCGCGGCGGTGATGCTGACCGCGCTTGCGCTCATCTTCAAGACGCAGTTACAGCGTCATCCCTGGTTCAAGACGCGCTCTCATCCGGCGAGCCTGAACGTCTCCACCGTCATTACCGGCGCGGTGCTGGGCGCGCTGGTCACGCTCACCTCCATCGGCGCGGGAGCGATAGGCGTGGTCGCGCTGTTTCTGCTCTATCCGTTGATCGCCACCACAAAAATCGTCGGCTCGGACATCGCGCACGCCGTGCCGCTCACCCTGGTCGCGGGTTTGGGGCATCTCGGCATGGGCAACGTGGACTTCGTGCTGCTGGGCAGTCTGTTGCTGGGTTCGCTGCCAGGCATCTATCTCGGCAGTCACTTGAGCGTCAATATCCCGGAGAAGGTGTTGCGCATTGCGCTCGCCAGCATGTTGATGCTGGTCGGCTTCAGGCTTATCGCGCATTGAAGCGCGCGTTTATCAGGAGAAGCAGGTTATGAACCCATCGAGCGTACTGGTCAATCACGACGAGATCGAGCGCTACGAGCAGGCGGTACACGCCTTTTTGAATAAAGAGCTGGATGCCGACCGCTTCATGGCCGCGCGCCTGCAACAGGGCGTGTACGGCCAGCGTCAGGATGGCCTGCACATGGTGCGCGTCAAGGCGCCGGGCGGGAAGATGCTGCCGCATCAGTTGGTGGCCATCGCCGAGGTGCTGGAGCAGTACGTCAAGCACGACGTGGTGCACGTCACCACGCGCCAGGACTTCCAGATTCACTACGTACCCACGGCCGACACCTCCGCGGTGCTCAAGCACCTGGCGCAGGCCGGGCTTACCACGCGCGAGGCGTGCGGCAACACGGTGCGCAACATCACCGCCTGTCCGCTGGCCGGCGTATGTCCGCGCGAGCACTTGGATATCACGCCGCTGCTGGACGGCGCGGTGGCGCACTTTCTGCGCCATCCGCTCACCCAGCATCTGCCGCGCAAGTTCAAGATCAGCTTCTCCGGCTGCGAGCACGACTGCGCGCAGGGCATGATGCACGACCTCGGCGTGGTGGCGGCGCAAAAAGACGGGCGCTACGGCTTCAAGGTGCTGGCCGGCGGCGGTCTCGGCCACAAGCCGCACGAGGCCATCGTGGTCGAGGAATTCATCGAGGAACAGGATTTGCTGCCGTGCATGGAGGCCATCGTCTCCCTGCATCACCGTTATTCCGATCGCGTCAAGCGCGCCAAGGCGCGTATCAAGTTCCTGGTGGATCGTTTCGGGCCGGACGGTTTCCGGGAAAAATACCGCGAGGAATACGCGCGCACCAGAGCCGCGTTCGCGGGCAAGCCCTATCCGAGAGGCGACTGGAGCGGTGTGGCGCAGTCTGGCCCGGCCTGCGGCGCAGGTGCGCCGCGCGAGGTGCTGGCGCAGAAGCAGCGCGGCCTGAACGTATTCCCCATCAGCCTCAAGATCGGCGACATCAACGCGGCGCAACTGCGCGGCATTGCCAAAATCATGCACGATGAAGGCTTGAACGACATCCGCACCACGCAGGATCAGAACCTGATGATGATGCACGTGCCGGACGCGCGCATCGAGCCGATACGCAAGGCGCTTGCGGCGTTGGGCTTAAGTGAACCCACACCCGGCGACGACGTAGTCGCCTGCCCCGGCACCTCCACCTGCCGCCTGGGCATCACCTCATCCAAGATCATCGGCGTGAAATTAAGCGGCGGTGCGGCGGACTTGCGCATCCGCGCCAGCGGCTGCCATAACGGTTGCGCGCAACCGGAGACCGGCGACATCGGCATCTACGGTGAAGGCAACCGTCTGCACGGCAAGCTGGTGCCGCACTATCAGATGTACTTCGGCGGCGACGGGCGCGCCGGAGGCGGCCTGGGTTTCAAGAGCGTGTCGGTGCCCGCGCAGCGCGTGGAGACCGCCATCGCGCGCGTGCAACAGGCGTATGCGCAGGAGCGCGTGAACGGCGAGAGCTTTTTCCACTGGACGCGGCGGCGCGGCAAGGACTCCTTCAAGGAGCTGCTCGCCGATCTCACCGTGGTCACTCCAGAAGAAGTCCCCGCTCTGCTCCTCGACCACGGTGAACAGGGCGCCTTCAAGGTGTTGCAACTCGGCGGCGGCGAGTGCGCGGGCGCGGCGCAGGAACTGGTGTCCTCGCGCTTCGCCGAGGCCGCCTACGAGCGCAGCTGCCGTAACGCCTTCATCTACCAGCACAAGCTGCCGGACGCCATCGAGTGCGCCGAAGCCATGGCTCGCCTGGTCGGGCAGTCGCTGTTGTTTGTGACCGGGCAGAAATCGCTTGATGACCTCGCCGCCATCGCTCAGAACGTGCACACCCAATTGCAGGAATTGCGGCCGGAATACCTGCCGCTCGCCATGAAGCTGTCCGAGATCGCGCAGGCGTTGCCGGCGCTCAAAGAGCATCAGGACGAGACGCGCTTTAACGCGCTCATGGCCGGGCTCGATGCGTGGATGACTCAAGCCGCGCGCGCCTGCGAGGCGTTTGATCCACAGCTTGATCTGTCCGCCACCCTGCCGCCTGTCAACACGCCGGTGTACGTGGCGCCCGCCCAGGCGCGCGCGGCCAAGGCGCAAAGCCCCGCCGCCGCGGGCAGCGGAGACGTGACCGCCACCGTGGATTTATCGTCCTACGCCTGCCCGGTGCACTTCATGCGCGCGCGCATCGAGCTCGGCAAGCTCGACAGCGGCGCGGTGATAGATTTTCTGCTCGAGCCGGGCGACCCCGCGCAGCAGGTCTCGGAAAGTTTGCAGAAGGAAGGCCATGTTATTCTGCACGCGCATCCCGACGGCGCGCTGACGCGCGTGCGCGTGCAAAAGGCGCGGGCGGCGGTTCATGCCTGAGCGCATCGTAGCCGCTGGCCTCTCCTCCGTCCTGGAGAAAAAAATCGCCGCGCTGGAAAACGCGCTGCGGGAGATTGCGCGCGATCATGCGCCCGCCGCGCTGGCCAGCAGCCTGGGCGCCGAGGACATGGTGCTTGCCGACGTTATCTGCAAGCACGCGCCCGCGATAGAAATCTTCACGCTCGACACCGGCCGCCTGCCGGAGGAGACCTATCGGCTCATCCAGCTTATTCGCGGCCGTTATGGCCGCCGCTTGACGAGCTATTCCCCGCGCGCCGAAGCGGTGCAGCAGTATGTCGCCCAGCATGGGCCGAATGCCTTTTACGAGAGCGTGGAGCTGCGCAAGGCGTGCTGCCACATGCGCAAGGTGGAGCCGTTGCAGCGCGCCCTGCAAGGCAAAAAGGCCTGGATTACCGGCCTGCGCCGGCAGCAGTCCGCGGCGCGCAAAGACCTGGCGTTGTCGGAATGGGACGCAGATCACGGTCTGAGAAAATTCAACCCGCTGGCGGACTGGACGCGCGACGAAGTGTGGAGCTACATCCGTCACTTCGACGTCCCCTATAATGTCCTGCATGACAAAGGTTACGCGAGCATCGGCTGTGCACCCTGCACGCGCGCCATCAGCGCCGGCGAAGATGAGCGCGCCGGGCGCTGGTGGTGGGAGCAGGAGAGCGCCAAGGAGTGCGGTCTGCACGTCAAGCAGACGGCCGCCGGTCGGGAGAACCCTCTCCCCGGCCCATTCCCACAGGTGGGAGAGGGAGTCAAATAGAGCCCTTTCCGCCGGCAACGAGCGCACATGGCGCTGGGGCAGCTTCCCTCTCCCCTTATGGGAAAGGGAGCGAGAGATAGGAAACGGATGTCAAGAGACAAGCAATCATTAACAATGAACGCCATACCACTGAACAATTCATCGTCCACCACGTCCGCAGCAACGCTCACCCACCTGCGGGTACTGGAGAGCGAGGCGATCCACATCATGCGCGAGGTGGCGGCCGAGTGCAAAAATCCGGTGCTGCTGTTTTCCGGAGGTAAGGATTCCATCGTCATGCTGCGCCTGGCGGAAAAGGCGTTTCGTCCCGGCCGCTTCCCGTTCCCGCTCATGCACATAGACACCGAGCACAACTTCCCGGAGGTGATCGCGTTCCGCGACAAGCGCGCCGCCGAACTGGGCGAACGCCTCATCGTGCGCTCGGTGCAGGATTCGATAGACAAAGGCCGCGTCAAGCTGCGCAGGCCGGATGAAAGCCGCAATGTACACCAGACCGTAACCCTGCTCGACGCCATCCAGGAGTTCGGCTTTGACGCCTGCTTCGGCGGCGCGCGGCGCGACGAGGAAAAGGCGCGCGCCAAGGAACGCATCTTCTCCTTCCGCGACGAGTTCGGCCAGTGGGACCCGAAAAACCAGCGCCCCGAATTGTGGGACCTGTACAACACCCGCGTGCATCCCGGCGAGCACATGCGCGTGTTCCCGTTGAGCAACTGGACCGAGATGGACATCTGGCAGTACATTGCGGAGGAAAAGCTGGAAGTGCCGGAGATTTACTACGCCCACCGGCGCGACGTGGTATGGCGCGGAGGCTGGCTGCCGGTGTCGCACCTGGTGCAGCCCAAGGAAGGCGAGCAGGTGAAAAACCTCATGGTGCGTTTCCGCACCGTGGGCGACATGAGCTGCACCTGCCCGGTGGAATCCAGCGCCGCGACGCCGGAAGAGATCATCCGGGAAACCGCCGCGACGCGCATCACCGAGCGCGGCGCCACGCGCATGGACGACAAGACCTCGGAGGTTTCGATGGAACTGCGCAAGCGCGAAGGTTATTTTTAATGGATTTACTGCGCTTCACCACCGCCGGCAGCGTGGACGACGGTAAGAGCACGCTCATCGGGCGTCTGCTGTACGATTCCAAGTCCATCTTCGAGGATCAACTGGAGGCCATCGAACGCACCACCCAGCGCCGTGGTGGCGCCGTCGTGGACTTGTCCCTGCTCACCGACGGCCTGCAGGCCGAGCGCGAGCAGGGCATCACCATAGACGTCGCCTACCGCTACTTCGCCACCCCCAGGCGCAAATTCATCATCGCCGACACCCCCGGCCACGAGCAGTACACGCGCAACATGGTGACCGGCGCCAGCACCGCCAATCTCGCCATCATACTTATTGACGCACGCAAGGGCATGCTTATTCAGTCACGGCGTCACGCCTACATCGCCCATCTGCTCGGCATCCCGCACATCGTGGTGGCGGTGAACAAGATGGATTTGGTGAATTACGCGCAAGACGTTTACCAGTCCATCCGCGCCGAATTCAGCGCCTTTGCCGATAAGCTCGGCATCAAGGACGCACGCTATATTCCGCTCTCCGCCATGAACGGCGACAACGTGGTGGAAAAGAGCGCCAGCATGCCCTGGTATCAGGGCGAAACGCTGCTCGGCGTGCTGGAAACGGTCAAGATCGCGCAGGACGTCAACCTGCGCGATTTCCGCTTCCCTGTGCAGTACGTGTGTCGCCCTTCGGGTATGGTCGCTCCCGGCATCCTGCCTCCCGCGACACTAGTAGAACCCTTCGCTGTCGCTCTTCCCTATACGTCGCCGGATTTCCGCGGCTACATGGGGCGCATCGAGTCGGGCCGGGTGCGCGTGGGAGATGAAATCAGCGTATTGCCCGCCGGCCACCGCACCCGCATCAAGGAAATCGTCACCTACGAAGGCAACGTGCCGGAAGCCTCGGCCCCGCAGTCGGTCACGCTGACCTTGACCGATGAAATTGACATCTCGCGCGGCGACATGCTCACCCACCCGCACAACGCGCCACGCGCCGGCAAGGAACTGGACGCGATGCTGTGCTGGATGAGCGAAGAGCCGCTGCAACCCGGGCGCAAATACCTCATCAAGCACACCACCCGCACGGTGAAAGCCCTGCTGCCGGAGATCGAATACAAGGTGGACATGAACACCCTGGAGCGCGCGCCGGCGCAGGAGTTAAAGATGAACGACATCGCGCGCGTGCGCGTCAAGACGCAAAAACCGCTGCTGTGCGACCCTTACCGCGCCAACCGCGCCACCGGCGCCTTCATCGTCATAGACGAACACAGCAACAACACCGTCGCGGCGGGGATGATTGGGGGCGTGCCTTGATCCCGGCCTGAGTACGGGTCAAAAGCTGTGTTTGATCCCTAACGCAAAGGAATATGGGTCCATGCCGGGAACACCGGGGAGTACGGTATTCGTTGAGCCGGTCTGGCCCAGGCCATAAGTACCATCGGCCTCGTTATCCATGCGTGCATAAAGGCCGTAGACCTCGGTGCGCTTGGAGAGAGTATGCGATATCCCCAGCGCCAAATAGCGTGCCCCGTCGTCGGCCAAACTTCCGTCACTGTCCTGCGCCCTGGCATGGGCGAAGCGCAGGGTAGTGTTGCCCAATTTATGCGTCAGCCCCATGTACCAGGCATTGTGGTCTGAAGTCCGCTGCGTCGTGGTCACATCCTCGTTTGAACGCAGTGATTCGTAGATGGCGATCAGCGTCGTGGCGCCGTTGAAAACATAGCTACCTGCGATTTTATCCGCGCTGCGGCTATTGATGCCATCAAAATTATTCTGCGCCGCGTGCGCATAGGTGAGATACCACGGCCCATTGCCGTAATTGATCTGCGCGCCCCAGCGGTCCCGGTTATTGCTCGCGTTCTCACCGAAACCGTATTGCAACTGGCCGCCGAATCCGTGCAATTTTGGGGAAAAATAAATAATTGAGTCAGTAATGCTGGTATCGTAGAGATTGACGCCATTGGCATTGCCCATGATCGAGGCGTAATCGGCGATGATGCCGGCGAACACATCCAGTGTGGCGGTAGCCGTCTTGTAAGGTTGGCCAAAAAATCCCAACGCCACCGTGCCGAAATCGCCGCTTAAGCCCGCGTAACCTTCCCGTCCTGCGCCGAACAGCGAAGTTGTTCCCGGCGCCGCGCCGCTGTCCAGACCATCGGCGCTTGCTTCCATCAGGAATACCGCTTTCAAACCGCCGCCCAGTCTTTCCCAACCCTTCACTCCGAGCCGTGAACCGTTGCTCGCAATATGGGTCCGTTGCCCCAAGCCCGCCCCCCCGCCTCCTTGAGAGCTGATTTCCACCGCCATATTTGCCTGCCCATAAAGCGTTACCTGCGACTCTCCAGCATGTGCCGACAGCGGGATACTGCAGGCTCCAGTAATAGCCAAGGCAAGAGTTTTTTTATTCATTATGGATGTTATTTTTTTGTACCTGGGCGCCACACTGGCGTACTTGAGTTAGCGCAGCGTGGGGATATGCTGCTGCAGCACCGATTTGAGATCGGCCACCTCGCCAATGATCCGGTTGACTTCCTTTCCATCGTGCAGGATCAGGGTTTCCGGCAGGTACTTTACGCCCAGCTCGCGTGCCACTCCGTAGTTTCGATCCACATTCAACTCCACCAGTTGAAATGCACCGGGATGCTGCTGCAGCAACAGCAGCAGTTCCTGCTCCAGCGCATGGCATGACGTGCACCAAGGGGCCCAACAGCGCAGTACGGCACTCCCTATGAATTCCCCCAGCAGCCATGAGTAATTGCCCTCATCCAGGCAAAACTGGGGAATATCGGGCGAGAGCGGCGCCCGTGTGCTTGCTGTGATCACAGGAGACGTCTCCATTTGGATTTTCACGCCGCCCGCGCCGCGACGGTCTCGCTGCGCCGGTAAGCGGCCTGGATGTTTCCGAGCACTTCCGGCTGGAAGTGGATGGTGTTTTCCGGCGGCAGCTCGCCGCGCAGGGCGAGCAGTATGTTCTCCAGATTAATCGTCTTCATGAACGGACACAGCGAGCAGGTGCCGATGAATTTTTTCCCCGGATATTCAACGCGCATCTGGTCACTGAGGCCGCATTCCGTTACCAGGAAGAACTCGTTCACCTCCGGATGGTCGGCCACGTATTTTTTCATTGCGCCCGTGCCGCCATGCATGTCGCCGTAGGTATACAAAGAGGGGTCTACCTCTGAGTGGAACAGCACGGCGGTATTGGGGTTTTTCTTTCTGAAGCTGATCACCTGATCTATCGTGTAGTTGTCGTGCACCACGCACTTTCCTTCCCAGGTGACAATCTCCTTGTTCAACGCCTGCTGCTCCTGCTGCAAGGCCTTGCCGAACGCATGATCGGGATAAAACAATATCTTGGGCGCGGGGATATTGGCGATTACCTTACGCGCATTGGCGGAAGTTACGATATAGTCCGACACGGCCTTTACTTCGGCAGTGGTCGTAGCATAAGCCACGGCCGGCGCGCCGGGGTGGCGCGCCTTGAGCGCCAACACCTCATCCACCGTGATGCTGTCCGCTACTGAGCAGCCGGCTTCTGTACTGGGACAGATCACTGTTTTCTCAGGTGAGCCGATTTTAATCATCTCGGCAAGCGAAGTCACCGAGCAGGCAATGATCATGTCGGCATTCGATTCCTCCCCGCGCCGGATGAGGCCCAGCGCGTCCTCCGCGTAATCGGCCACCCCATACACGATATCCGGCGTCATGTAATGATGCGCCAGAATGAGCGCGTTATTTTTCTTTTTGAGAATGTTAATCTCCAGCGTGTAAGGCGCGATAAGCTCACAATCATCCCGCCGATATCCTATCGTGCGTAGTTTGTCGTACAGCCGCATGGTCTCTTCTTCACATGCGCTGGCATTTGCATTGATAGCCATCAGGACACCTCCCCTCTCTCAAATCGGACTGTCTGCCGTCCAGGTTTCGTCGAGCATGCCGCAAGAGGACTTGAAAAGCCCACATTAACCGTCACTATCTATAGCCATGCGGCAGAGTGTAAATACCTCTAAACGGCTATTTACGGCAGGAAATACTCCTTGCGGGTTATTGTTAAAAATAGGTTAGATCGGAGAGGAGAAGCGAGGCAAAAACGGAGTTTGACTTTACTCACTAACAGTCTGTTGAAAAAACAGACTGTGTGCAGCGCAGGAATGCGGGTTGAAAAAGTCCATAGATGGCCTTTTTCAACAAACTGCTAGAGGTCAGTCAGGGCGAGCCGTTTCTCGATGCGGTCCAGGTGTTGCTCATGATGGTTCAGCCGCTGGTGTGTGTTGGCGATGTCGTTGTGGATCAGGGCCAGCAACAGTAGCCCGGATGGAATGAAATGGAATCCGGGAACAGGGTGCACGGGTTATGGCGTCTCCCGGATTCCGCCACGCTGCATCCAGGCTACGTGCTCTTTAAACACACACGTCAAATAACCACGTGTCCGTGGAATCGGATATGCCTCAGGCGGCAAGGCCGGGTGGAATATGAATCGGCAATAGACGGGCTGCCTTGGCGTCGAGCACCGTGATCTCACCAATTCCCTTTTCGGTCATGCCAACATTCACGTTCCAGCCGTAGGAGATGTCTTTAATGATCTTTTCGTTGCTGAATTTAATAAAGAGGATGTCGTCTTTTTCATCGTAGCTGATATCCATGGCTCACTCCACTAGTCCACAGTTAACCGTAACTGTTTTTACCACCAATCTATTTTCCACTACCAGGGCGGCGCAGATCAGGTTATCGTCACGGGCGGCGATTTCCATGAAAATCCACATGCGCTTCTCATCTTTTTTGTGGATTGTTCCGTGTTCAATGACGCTGAATAGCTGGTCTTGACTGACGTTGCGTTCGCGCAATCTGGCTTGGGCGTGCGCTGTAATAACAATTTCCTTGCAAATCGCGTGCTGAACAATGGCCGCTCCCGCCAACGCCGTGTGTGACAAGCAAACAGCATAAAGCCATATTCATGCTTTTTGCAAGCAAGCGCAGCCTGGATGACCGCCTGTCGCTTTGATGTTGTAGCGATCGTTTCCTGGATTCCGCTGCATCCGGGCTAATGCTACGTGTTTTATAAAACGCGGATAAAAAAACGGGCGCCGAAGCGCCCGTTTAAACAGCTTGTTTTTATTATTAGAAGTTGTGCTTCATGCCGACTGCAAAGGCAGTCGGATTCTTTCCGGCTCCAACCTGACCCGTGTTGTCAGAGGAACCCGTGGCGCCGAGGCCGTAGACGCCACCCGCATCATTGTCCAGGCTAGTGTACAGGGCATAGACCTTGGTGCGCTTGGACAGGTCGTGGTCCAAGCCAATCGCCCAGTAGTCGGCTCCGTCGTTGTCACCCGTGGCATCGCTGTCGTCCGCATTGGCATAGGCAAGCTTCGCCGTGTTGTTGCCAAACTTGTGAGACAGGGCGATGTAAAAGGCGTCACGCTCGGCTGCCTTCACCGCGCTGTCCGCGCTGAGCCACTCATAGATGGCCGACACGGTGGTGGTCTCCATGAAGGTGTAGCTGGCGCCGATCTTGTCCGCGCTGCGGTCGCTGTTGGCCGTGGCGCTTTCTACGGCCGCGTGCGCGTAGGTGACATAGAGGGGGCCGTTGCTGTAATTGAACTGCGCGCCCCACGTATCGGCATCGCTGCCGGCGGTTTCGTCAAAGCCGTATTGCAAGTGGCCGCTGAAGCCGTTCAGGTTGGGCAGGAACCAGATCGCGGCGTTGCCGATACCGCTGTCATAGGCGCCATCGCCATTGGTGCCACTAAAGCTGCCCATAATGGCGGCATAGTCAGCTATGGTGTCGCCGAAGATATCCATACCGTTGGTGGAGGTCTTGTACGGCTGGCCGTGGAAGCCAAGCGCCACGGTGCCGAAGGCGTCGCCGCTCATACCAATGTAGCCATCACGGCCGCCGCCGATCAGGGTACTACCTTCACCATCCAAGCCCACAGCCGATTCCATCAGGAACACGGCCTTGAGACCGTTACCCAAAGACTCCCAGCCCTTGATGCCCAGGCGCGAACCGTTGCTG
>QZKM01000041.1 GCA_003599485.1 Gammaproteobacteria bacterium | reverse complement strand
ATACACGCCTGCCGGCGCGGGCTGCTATTCCGTGGCCACCGGCAATTGGAATTCCGCCTTGACGTGGGCGGACAGCCCCGGCGGCGTTCCCGGAACCTGCCCCGGCACGTTGTTGGTATTAGGTGTGCCCGACGCAACCACCCCGGTGTACATCAATTTTACAGCAACTTCGCACACGGTGACCGTCAACGTCAGCAACGCCGCGGCTACGTTAGTACGCATCGGTACGCCCGGGACCGGTACGGCGGGGCTTGCTATCGGCAGCGGTACATTGAGCGTTGCCGCTTCGGTCACCATTGTCGGCGGTACGGGCACGAAAAAAGCATTACTGTCGTTTACCACGGGCACCCTGAAGGTTGGTGGTTCCATCACAGCCAGTGGCGCTACGGACATAACGTTCGGTACCGGCACGGTCGAATACAACGGCACCGGCGCGCAGACCGTGACCAACTATGGTTACTACAACCTCACGATCAACAAGGCATCGGGCACGGCAACCACCAGCGGCAACATCACCATCGGCAACAACCTGACGCTGACCGCTGGCACATTGAACATAGGCGCCAACTCGATTAACCGCGGCACTGCCGGCGGGACGCTGACGCTGGGAAGCGGCTCGCTGCTGCAAATCGCCTCCGCCAACTTTCCCTCGAACTACGCCACCGTATCTATCGCGAGCGACAGCACGGCGGAATATAACCCGAGTTTCAACATGACCGTGCCGCCGCCGGGCGGGGGCGCGAATTATGGCAATCTGCTGTTGAGCAACTCCGGCAACCGCATCTTCAACGCGGCCATGACCATTGCCGGCAATCTGACCGCCGCCGGCACGGTGGCGCTATCCATGAACGCCGGCATCACGGTTAACGGAAATGCGGACATCGGCGACGGGACTGCCTTCGATGCCAAGACCTACTCACACACCGTCAAAGGCAATTTCACCACCAACGCCACCGGCACCCTCACGCAGGGCACGAGCACCTTCACCTTCGACGGTACTTCGGCCCAAACCATCGGCGGCCACGCCACGTCGTTTCACAACGTAGTATTCAACAACGCTGCGGGCGTGGCCACGAACGTGGACCTTTCCATCTCAGGCAACTTCACGAATACCGCCGGGTTCGGCGCCGGCAGCACCACGACCACGTTCAACGGTACAGCCGCCCAGAGCATCGGCGGCGCGACCGCCCCGACCCTCTACAACCTCACCCTGAATAACAGCGCTGGGTTGACCCTGGGCGTCGATACGATGGTCAACAACACCCTTACGCTGACCGCAGGAAAAATCACTACCGGCACGAGCACGGCGCCGAATCCATACAACTATACGCTCACAACCACGGCGCCATGCACGGCGCCGAGCGTATCGCGCCCGGGCGCGAGCCCCGGACACATCGTGGGCAACTTGCGGAAGAAAATTCCGACCGGATCGTCCGTCGCCTGCACGTTCGAGGTCGGCGACAGCGCCAAATACACCCCCATAGACGTCACGTTTGCATCGGTAAGCGGAGAGGGCAGCGTAACGGGCGCCACCATGCCGTGGAGCCCCGACGGTCACCCGCAGATAACCGATTCCGATATCGATCCGAATTTGAACGTAAATCGTTTCTGGACACTCAAGAACAATACCGTGACCTTTACAAACTACGAGGCCACCTTCAATTTTTGCAGCAGCACGGTTACGACCGGCTGCCCGTCAACCGACATAGACACGGGGGCATCCACCGCCGATTTTGTCATCAGACGATATTCGCCCGAATACCCGAATTCCGGAACGTGGTCTAACGTCACGCTTGCAACCGGCGGCACCCAGCCCACCTCTACGAAAGGAACCGGCATCGCCGGTGTCGGCGATTTCGCGGTTGGCGAGTCTACGATCCGGGCCTTCACGCGCGAGCGTGAATGGGTTTACCAGCGCGAGCTGTACTACTGAGGCCGGACGGCACGCTTGAACTATCCTGTTCCCGCACAAAACCCGCGCGGCATTCCTGCCGGCCAACGAACGTCCGGATGGCATAGGCCAGGAAGGCGGCGTTGACGAGGCCGCACGCGGCCAGCACCCCGTATCCCTGCCAGGCGCTCACCCCGGCGCCGATAAGCCATAGACCGAACAGCAACAAGGGCGCTGCGGCATACAGCGCCGGCACGGCGGTGCGGCCGGTCACCTTGGGCGTGCGCGCGAACGGCGTTTTGCGGCCGGTGGCAGCCTGGTGCAGCGATTTGAGTACACCGCCAAGATTCACCGGGATCAACAACAGATTCAGCGCGTAGACCCGCAGTGCATCGCTTGCGCGGTAACCGATTTGCGCCAGGTCGCGCGCATATAAGAGGAAATAAGGCGCCGCCGCGAGCGGCACCCAGACGATCAGGCGGTCCTCACCGAACGGCAGCGCCAGCAGGAGCAGCAGGCCGGCATTGGCCAGGGCCGGTGAGGCGAGGTAGTGGGTGCGGATAAAGCCTTCCATCACGGGCCGGCGCGCGCGTGTCGCCAGGTAGCGCAGCAGCTTGGGCAGGATGATCAGCCCGCCATTGGCCCAGCGCCGGCGCTGGATGACCAGCGCGCCGAAATCGGGCGGGGTGGCGCTGTAGGCCAGGCGCCCGGGGTAGTTGTACAGCCGCCAGCCGCGCGCGACGAGGCCCACGCTCGATTCCGTGTCCTCGATGACGGTTCGGTCCTGGATGAACTTTTTAACCGGGAAGCCGCGCTCGCTGTCGTCGCATACGATGTCGCGCAGCGCCGAAACGCGCAGCAATGCGTTGGCGCCGACCCAGTAGGTCGCGTCGTAGGCGGTGAAACCCTGGTGCAGCAGACACTGGATGTCGGTGGTCGCCCCGGCGATGCGCTCCAGCAGGCCGGGTGCGCCGGGAATCACGCTGTAGGGTGTCTGCGCCACCGCCAGGCGCTCGTTACCCGGCTGCTGCATCAGGTGTATCAGGCGTGCGGCGTAGTCCGGCGCGAGCAGGCTGTCGGCATCGAGCGTGATCAGGTAATCCGTGTCCGGCACGCGCAGCGTGGCCTCAGCCGGCAGGCAGCGCTCGAGATGGAGCCCGTCGGGTTTCATCACCTCGCGGAAGCTGCGGCCCATGAGCGCGATATAGCCGTTCAGGTTCATCGCCTTGTTGGCTTCGTGCGGCAGGTTGACGTAGCGCTTGCGCTCGAAACAGGCGAACTCGACGTGCAGCAGGTGATTCAGGCGACGGTATTCGCGCAGGAGGTCCGCCTCGCCGAGGCCTCCGGCCTCGGCACGGCGTTCCAGCGCCTCGGCGCGGCGCAGATGGTCGTCGCGCGCGGACTTGAAGGTCAGGCGCGTAAGCAGGCCGGTATGATGGTCGCCGGCCGGATAACCGCTGGTCTGTGCCTCGAACCAGTCGGACGCCTCACGGCAAAGGTGTGCGAGCCGGCGTGTTTCCGCGACCCGGTCGAGATGGCGCGTGTTCCAGCGACGGAGAAAGCCCTGGTATTCGGCTGCAAACCGCGCCGCCTGCGGGCGCAGCAGGGAAGCGATCTCATGCGGCAGGGCGCGCGTGCACGCCAGCCGCTTCGCGTCCTCGGCCGTGGATGGCGCCGGCGGGTCGTCCAGCAGCAGCACCACGCGCCGGTGGGGGTAATCCTGCAAGGCGGCGCTCAGCAATGCGCATCGCACCACTTCCGGCTCTTCCTTGTAGGACGGCACCAGCACCGTCACCGCCGGCGCGCGCTCGTCGTCGAAGCAGCGCTCCAGCGTCTCGCGGTCGGCCGGGACGTGTTGCGCCCGGCGCCGCAGGTAACCGAGGCGCGCCAGATGGTAAACGACGCCGCCGTAGATCAGGCCGCTGAAGAGAATCGTGAACAGCAACGTGCCTGCGGCATCGAACGGCGCGGCTTGCGCCGATAGCTGCCTCCACAGCGTTTCGGCGAAGACCGTTGTGGCCGTCGCCCAGCATACGAGCGTGAACGCGAGACACAAGCGCGTGATTCGCGCCTCGCGTCCATGGTCCAGTGATGGGTGGCGCGCCCTGATTGGGCGGCTACCCTGGTTTCCCTGAGCGGGTGTGTCGTTGTTTTGGCTGCGTTCCGGGACAACCGGTACCGTGCCTGGTGTGCGCATGGCGTAAGTTTTTGGGGTAAAACCTGTCGTAATAATAACATAAATCCGCTGTGCGGTTTTGATGCACGCGGTGCGCAACCAGGCGGTGCCCGGAATCCGGGTGCGTGGCGACAGACTTCCATGTATACCACACCGGTTCCACTGTTCGAGCAGGGTAGACTCTGCGCTCCGCCGCCCCCGCCTGAAAGCCGCTCGCGACGATTTATGTCATTATGTATATATCAGCTTAAACCCGTCCAGCCCCTTCAGTCTTTTGTCGAAACTCATTGTTTCACTGCATCCGAAGGCGGAATTTTTTCTCCCGGTCAAACAGTCCGCGAAGTCGGCCCGGTGGCGTTTAAAGTCATTGAGGGCCAGCCACGCCGTACTTTTGTCTTCGATTTCGAATTGGATGGTGGTGAAAATTTTCTCGACAACGTCAACAATAGCTTCCTTTGGGAAGCCATAGGCGGACTCCAGTACCCGCACCAGTTCACAAAGCACAATACCGTTAATCAGCAATCTGTCATCGGCGCTCGCCTTTTCGATGTAGCGAGTAGCGCGTTCCGCAACGGAGTGTGGTATTGTTGACGCAGCGTACACCTAAATTGTTCCAGGGGAGGGTAGAGGCATGCATCGAACCGTTTCCATCGAGCGCGGCGCGGCCTGGTATGCGGAGGGCTGGCGGCTTTTCACGAAAAGCCCCGGGTTGTTGATCGGCATGACGGCGGTGCTGGTGCTCATCATGTTGTTGCTGAATTTGATCCCGTTTTTGGGCTGGCTGATCAGCATGCTCGCGGTGGTCCTGTTGGCCGCCGGACTGTACGTGGCGCTGGACCGGCTGCACAAAAACGAGCCGGCCGGTTTCAACCTGCTGTTCGCCGGTTTCGGCGAGTTGTTCAGGCCGCTGCTGATCCTCGCGCTCATCTTTGTCGGCGCGCAAATCGTGATCAGCATCGTGATCGCGCTGGTGGTGGGCGGCGGCATGATGGGCGCCACGCTGATGGGTGGGATGATGCCGGGCGGCGAGCCCAGCCCGGAGGCAATGGCAAGCATGCTGCAGGCGGGTATGACGGCCTTGATGCTGGCGTTGATTCTGGCGCTGCCGCTGTTCATGGCTTACACCTTCGCCGTGCCGCTGGTGTGCTTTTCCAAACGCGAGCCGGTTTCCTCGCTCAAGGAGAGCTTTTTCGCGGTGGCGGCGAACTGGGCGCCGTTTATCGTGTTCGGCCTGATCTATATCGTGCTCGCCGTCGTGGCCTCTATCCCGTTCATGCTGGGCTGGCTGGTGTTGCTGCCGGTGTTGTTTGCAGCGGGTTATGCCGCCTACCGGGATGTGTTCGCCGAGCAGCCCAACGTCATGACGCCGTAACGTCATTTCCATTACGGCGCGGCGCGGGCCAGCACCCATACCTCAATTTTCTCCACCCCCGCCTTGCGCAGGGTGGCGGCGAATTCCTCCACGGTGTGTCCTGTGGTCATCACGTCGTCCACGATGGCGGCGTGGCGCGCGGCCAGCGGCCGGGTGATTTGAAACGCGCCCTTGATGTTGAGCCGCCGCTCGGCGGCGGGGAGCAGGGATTGCGCGGCGGTGGCGCGCACGCGTGCGCAGCTTCGATAGTCCAGGGGAATGTTCAGACGGCGTGCAACAGGCCGCGCCAGCTCCAACGCCTGATTAAAGCCGCGCTCGCGCAGGCGCGTGCGATGCAGCGGCACGGGGAGAATCACCTGCGGCGCTTGCGTGACGTGCCGCGCAACATACCCTGCCAGGCGCTCGCCCAGCAGGCGCGCAAGATGCAGTTGGGCGTTGAACTTGAGTTTTTGGATCAGCTTGTCCGCCGGATAGGCGTAACGCAGCAGGCTCAGCGCGCGATCATAAGGAGGCGGCCGCTGTGCACAGGGCCCGCACAGTAATTCCCCTTTTGCCTCCGGCAACGGCACGGCGCAACGCGCGCAGCACGATTCATTGAAGGGCAACTCCCGCTCACAGCCCGCGCACAATTCGCCTTCACCACCCGCGCCGCATAGCACGCAGCAACGGGGCATCAGCCACGATTGTATATTTCTTATACAGCCGTCTACATTTATTCCCATTTCAGGTTGACAGTCTGTGTGCAGCCGTTATCATTCCATGATTGTAACCCGCCTGTGTGAGAGTTGAAGATGACGGATGCACAGTTACAAGAGATTTATACGCTGCCGCGCGCGCGCACGAACCCTGTTGCCGTCGCCGAGGCGGAGGCATTGTTTGACCTGCCTTTCAACGACCTGTTGTTCCGCGCGCAAACCGTGCACCGCGCGCATTTTGACGCCAATCAGGTGCAGCTTTCCACGCTGCTCTCCATCAAGACCGGCGGCTGTGCGGAAGACTGCGGCTATTGTCCGCAGGCGGCGCGTTATCACACCGGGGTGAAGAACGAGGCGTTGCTGCCGCTGGAAGACGTGCTGACGGCGGCGCGCACGGCCAGAGAGAACGGTGCGACGCGCTTTTGCATGGGCGCCGCCTGGCGCGGGCCGAAGCAGAAGGATCTGCAGCCGGTGCTGGAGATGATCAAGGCGGTGCGTGAACTGGGCCTGGAGACCTGCGCTACGCTCGGTATGCTGCAGGAAGGCCAGGCCGGACAGTTAAAGCAGGCCGGGCTGGATTACTACAATCACAACCTCGACACCGCGCCGGAATTTTACGGCGAGATCGTCTCCACGCGCGATTACCAGGACCGGCTTGACACCCTGGAGCAAGTGCGCGCGGCGGATATCAAGGTGTGCTGCGGCGGCATCGTCGGCATGGGCGAGACGCGGCGCGCGCGCGCCGGGCTGATCGCGCAGTTGGCGAATCTTGATCCGCAGCCGGAGAGCGTGCCGATCAATAACCTGGTGCAGGTGGAGGGCACGCCGCTGTATGGCGCCGAGCCGCTGGACCCGCTCGAATTCGTGCGCACCGTCGCGGTGGCGCGCATTATGCTGCCGCGCAGCCGTGTGCGCCTTTCCGCCGGGCGCGAGCACATGCCCGAGGCGGTGCAGGCGCTGTGTTTCCTCGCGGGCGCGAACTCGATTTTCTACGGCGACAAACTGCTCACCACCGGCAACCCGCAGGCGCAACAGGACAGGGCGTTGCTGGAAAAGCTCGGCATTCGCCCGGTTTAAAAAATGGCGGGGGATTGGCGTGCCGGGCTTGGCGCCGCGCTTGCCGGGCGCCGCAAACAGCATCTCTACCGCACGCGCCGCGTCACTCAGGGCGCGCCCGGCGCGGATGTCATCATTGACGGCAAGCGCTACCTCTCGTTTTGCAGCAACGATTATCTCGGCCTCGCCAATCATCCTGAAGTCGTAAAGGCGATGCAGCAGGGAGCGGCGCGCTATGGCGCAGGCAGCGGCGCGTCGCATCTCATCAGCGGACACAGCAGCGCGCATCATGCCCTGGAGGAGGAGCTGGCCGGATTTACCCGGCGGCCGCGCGCATTGTTGTTTTCCACCGGCTACATGGCCAATCTTGGCGTCATCAGCGCCCTGGCCGGGCGCCTGTCTGCGTGCGACGCACAGGCAGGCAGCGACGTGGTGCTGGAAGACCGGCTGAATCACGCCTCGCTCATAGACGCCGGGCTGTTGTCCGGCGCGCGTCTGCTGCGCTACGCGCATGCCGATATGGCGGATTTGGAAAAGAAATGCGTTGCGAAAACAGACCGGCGGATGATTATCGCGAGCGATGGGGTATTCAGCATGGATGGCGACATCGCTCCCGTGCCGGAGCTGTCACGCATTGCAAGGCGGCACGATGCCTGGCTTATGATAGATGACGCGCACGCCTTCGGCGTGCTGGGAAAAACCGGCGGCGGCACGCAGGAGCATTTCGGCTTGACCGTTGAAGACGTGCCCATTCTGGTTGGCACGTTGGGCAAGGCCTTGGGAACCTTCGGCGCGTTTGTCGCTGGCAGCGAGGAACTGATAGAAACGCTGATTCAGCAGGCGCGCAGCTATATCTACACCACCGCCTTGCCGCCCGCCGTCGCCGAGGCGACGCGGGTGAGTTTGCGCCTGGCGCAAAGTGAAAACTGGCGGCGGGAAAAGCTGCGCGCACTGATAAACCGCTTCCGCACCGGCGCGACCCACTTGGGGCTTAACCTGATGAACTCCGTCACGCCGATTCAGCCATTGCTGACCGGCGATAATGAAACTACCCTGCGCATCAGCGAGCAGCTCTACGCGCGCGGTATTTTAATCAGCGCCATCCGCCCGCCCGCCGTACCCAAGGGGCGGGCGCGCCTGCGCATCACCTTTTCCGCCGCGCATGACGTGCAGCAGGTGGACCGGTTGCTGGAGGCGCTGGCTGAACTGGCGCCCGTGCGATGACCCTGTATTGCGAAACCAGCGGCCGCGGCGCGGACGTCGTCTTGCTGCACGGCTGGGGCTTGAACAGCGCCGTGTGGCAAGACACGGTGCGCGAGCTGGCGTGGGATTTTCGCGTCACCACAATGGATTTGCCGGGACACGGCCGCAGCCACGCAGCCCCTGAACGCTGCACCCTGGAGCAGGTGGCGGAGCGGGTATTGCAGCATGCGCCGCCGCAAGCACACTGGATCGGCTGGTCGCTGGGCGGCACGGTGGCGTTGCACATTACGGCGCATTACCCACAGCGGGTGCGGAAATTGGCGCTGGTGGCGAGCACGCCGAAATTTGTCAACGCACAGGACTGGCCTCATGGTATTGAGCCGGAAGTCCTCGGTCAATTTGCGCAGCAATTGCACGGCGACTACCGCAAAACCATACAGCGCTTTCTCGCCTTGCAGTTGCGTGGCAGTGAGCAGGCGTCTGTCTGGTTGCGCCGGCTGCGCGACATGGTGTTTCGTTATGGTGAGCCGCAAGCAACCGCGTTGCATGCGGGCCTGGACATTTTGCGCAACACCGATCTCCGGCCACGGCTTACATCCGTCGGCCACCCCATTTTGCTCATTGCCGGGGCGCGCGACACGTTGGCGCCGGTGTCCGCGCATGAATACATGGCGGTGAATCTGGCGCAAGCCGAGTTACGGGTTATCCCCGGCGCGGCGCACGCACCGTTTCTGACCCACCCGCAGGAATTCCAGCGCGCGCTGCGCACCTTCCTCCATGAGTGACGGCCCGCTGGACCAACGCTATCGCATCAATAAGGCGCTCATGAGGCGCGCCTTTGACCGCGCCGCGCATAGCTACGAGGATCATGCGCCGTTGCAAAAAGAGGTGGCGCAGCGCATGGTGCAGCGCCTCGATCTCGTCAAGCTCAACCCGCGGCGTGTGCTCGACATCGGCTCGGCCACGGGCAGAAGCACCCGTATGCTGGCACAACGTTATCCGTTCGCTCAAGTAACCGCGCTCGATCTTTCCCTGGGCATGCTGCGCCTGGCGCGCCGCGCCACGCCCATGATGGACAAATGGTTTATGCGGCGCACCACATTTACCTGCGCCGACGCGGAGGCGCTGCCGTTTGCTACGGGAAGCATGGAACTGGTGTTTTCCAATCTCACCCTGCAATGGTGCGGCGAGCCGGAGCGCGTATTAAGCGAAATGCGGCGCGTGCTCGCGCCCGGCGGCTTGCTCATGTTTTCCAGCTTCGGGCCGGACACCTTGAAGGAGTTGCGCGAGAGCTTCGCGCGCGCGGATGGATTTGTTCATGTGCACGCCTTCATGGACATGCACGACCTTGGCGACGCCCTGCTGCGAGTGCGCTTTACTAACCCGGTGATGGACATGGAACAGTTTACCCTCACCTATCCCGATGTGGACAAACTGATGCGCGATTTGAAGGCGCTCGGCGCGCACAACGTCAGCGCCGGGCGCGCGCACGGCCTCACTGGCAAGACACGTATGCAGAATATGCGCGCGGCGTACGAAACATGGCGCCGGAACGGCGTGCTGCCGGCCAGCTATGAAGTGGTCTATGGCCACGCCTGGGCGCCGGAGGGTGAACTGCAAAAGGCGCATGAGGGTACGGTCAAGATACCGCTGTCGAGTTTGCGCGGACGCAAAAACCCGTGACGCGCGGTTTTTTCATCACCGGTACCGACACCGATGCGGGCAAAACCTGGGTGGCGCTGGGTTTGCTGAAGGTCCTGGCGGACGCAGGCTGCCGGACGGCGGCATTCAAGCCCGTGGCCTGCGGCGTCATTGAGACGGCGCAAGGCTTGCGTAACGAGGACGCGCTGCTGCTCGGCGAGCACGCGACGCTGCGCGCGAGCTACGAGGAGGTGAACCCGTATTTTTTCGCCGCGCCCATCGCGCCGCACCTCGCGGCGCACGATGCGGGCGTGCGCATTGATCTTACGCGCATCAAGGCGCAGTTCGATATGCTTGCCGCGCGCGCCGATGTGGTGATCGCGGAAGGCGCGGGCGGCTGGCTGGTTCCGCTCAATGGGCGTGATACCATGGCGGACTTGGCAAAGTGCCTGGGCCTGCCCGTGATTCTGGTGGTGGGGATACGACTGGGGTGCTTGAATCACGCGCTGCTTACCGCGCAGAGCATCATGCAACACGGCGTGCCGCTCGCTGGCTGGGTGGCGAACGCCGTGCAGCCTCGGTTTACCGAACTGGAGCGCAATATAGCCGCGTTACGCGAACGCATCAGTGCGCCGCTGTTGGGCAGTGTGCCGTATCTGCCGCAGCGCGATGTGAATCAAATCGCCGCTGCGCTGGATGTGGGAGTTATATTGGGGTGATGTAGGGTGGGTTAGGCCGAAGCCGTAACCCACCATCCAATTCTAGGCGGCCAAGGTGGACTTGAGCTTTTTCAGCGCCGCGCTTTCCAGCTGGCGCACGCGCTCCACTGAAATTTGGTAGTCATCGGCCAGCTCTTGCAGCGTGGCCTTGCCTTCGTTCAACCAGCGGCGCTGCATGATGTCACGGCTGCGCGCATCCAGCTTGGCGAGACCCTGTTGCAGGCGCGTGACGTTGTCTTGTTCCGCGTCGCTTTGCTCCAGCGCGGTCGCCGGGTCGTAGCGCAGGTCGGGCAGATAGGCTGCCGGCGCGTATGCGCCGTCGTCGGCATCATCATCATGCGCGTCGAAGGCGTAGTCATGGCCGTTCAGGCGCGCCTCCATCTCGCGCACGTCCTCGGCGCGCACTCCTAAATCTTTGGCGACGTGCTGGATTTCATCGTGACTGAACCAGCCGCGGCGCTTGGCGGCGCTGCGCAGATTAAAAAACAGCTTGCGCTGCGCCTTGGTGGTGGCGATCTTGACGATGCGCCAGTTGCGCAAGATGAATTCGTGTATCTCGGCGCGGATCCAGTGCACGGCGAACGACACCAGGCGCACGCCCATCGCCGGATCAAAACGCTTCACCGCCTTCATCAGACCGATGTTGCCTTCCTGGATCAGGTCTTCCTGGCTCAGGCCATAGCCGCTGTAACCGCGCGCGACATGGATCACGAAGCGCAGGTGCGCGAGCACCAGCTTCATGGCGGCGTCGAGATCATCGTGTTCGCGGTAGCGCACGGCCAGCGCGCGCTCCTCGTCCACGCTCAGCATGGGCACGCTGTGCGCGGCCTGCATGTATTGATGCAGGCTTCCGGCCGGTACCGCCAAGGATAAAGACGCAGTCATGGCAACCCCTTCATTTCTCACAAACGTTATTTTAGCACTCATGCAATGAGAGTGCTAAACCGGCTATAAAGTTCAACCCTTTGGAGCCTATCCGGGCTGGATTTGTTTGAGTTGCCGTCCCACCGCCAGCCATGCCCCCGCCAGCCCCAACAGGGCTCCAAGGGCAAGCAGGCCGAGGCCGGAATCCACACCCAAGCCATTGATTTCAAAGGAGCTATTATAAAGCTCCGCCAGCGCCTTAACGGGGGCGGCAAGCAATCCCAGGATAAACCCCAGCAGTATTAATGCAAACAGCGCGCCGGACAGCCCGTAGATGAGGCCGGAGTATAAAAACGGGCGGCGGATGAAGGCATCGGTGGCGCCGATCAGGCGCATGAGCTCGATCTCCTCGCGCCGGTTGTGAATGGCGAGGCGCAAGGTGTTGCCCATGATGAGCAGCACGGCGCCGGACAGCAGCGCGCCGAGCAGCCACACCGCGCGCTGCAACAAGTCCAGCAACGCGCGCAGTCGCTTGAGCCAATCGAGGTCCAGCTCGGCCGCTTCCACTTCAGGCAGGGCGGCAAGGGTTTTCAACAATGCCTCGGCGGCGGCCGGCTCCTCCGAGGCGGGTGTCACGATCAGCAGCGCAGGCAAAGGATTCTCCCCCAGCGCGGAGAGCGCCTGGTCCAGGCCGGAAAGCGCGCGAAACTCCTCCAAGGCCTGAGCGCGTGACAGGATGCGCACCTGCTTGATGTTCTCCACTCCGCGTACCTGTACGGCCAGTTTTTCAGCCTCCTCGTCGCTGACGGAAGCTTTAAGAAAAAGCGAAATCTGCGCCGTTCCCTGCCAATGGCCGGCCAGGCGCTGGGCGTTTTGCAGCACTACATAGAGCCCGCCCGGCAGGGCAAGCGAGATGCCGATCACCGCCACCGTGAGCAAGGCGTGCAGTGGGGCGCGGTACAGCTGGCCCAGGGTATTAAAGAATACGCGCAGGTGGTTGCGCAGCCAGGCGCTGAACCCATTCGCGCCCGTGCGCCGCTCCGCGCCACGGCGCGGGGCTTCATTACGCGGCAGCGCTGGCTTGCAGGGGCGGCGTTTCATGCGGGTAACGCGCCCGCACGCGGGGCTGCGCGCTCGCCGCTCAGGCGTCCGGCCTTCAGGCTGAGGACGCGATACGGCAGGCGCGTGATGAGATCGAGGTCGTGGCTTGCGATCAACACCGTCACGCCGAATTGATTGAACTGACGGAACAGTTCCATTACCTCGCGCGACAGATCGGGGTCGAGATTGCCGGTCGGTTCATCGGCGAGCAGGATGGGCGGCTTGTGCACCACGGCGCGCGCGATGCCGACGCGCTGCTGTTCGCCGCCGGAGAGCGTGATGGGACAGGCGCGTTCTTTATCGAGCAGCCCGACCTTGTCCAGCGCGGCGCGCACCCGCCGCCCGATCTCGCCGTGGCCATGTCCGCTGATGATGAGCGGCAGCGCGACGTTGTCGAACACGGTGCGGTCGTACAGCAGACGATGATTCTGAAACACCATGCCGATGGAGCGGCGCAGATGAGGAATGCGCCGCTCGCCCAGCGCTGTGAGATTCTGGCCATTGACGATCACCTGGCCGGCGCTGGCGCGCTCGATGAGCGCGATAAGTTTTAATACCGTACTCTTGCCCGCGCCGGAATGACCGGTGAGAAACGCCATCTCGCCCTGGGTGATTTCAAAAGAGAGATCGTTTAACGCCTCAAACCCGCCGGGATAGCGCTTGCCGACGTGGTCAAAATGAATCATGTTTTATTCGCCAAACAACGCTTCTACGAACTGCGCCGCGTCGAATTCGCGCAAATCATCCACGCCTTCTCCGATGCCGATGTAACGCAACGGCACACCGAGCTTTTTGGCGATGGCGAACACGATACCGCCCTTGGCCGTGCCGTCGAGCTTGGTGAGGGTGACGCCGGTGAGGCTGAGAGCTTGATGGAATTGCACGGCCTGCGCCAGCGCGTTTTGTCCCTGCGTGCCGTCCACGATCAGCATTACTTCGTGCGGCGCGGCGGGGTCGAGCTTGCTGACTACGCGTTTGATCTTTTTCAGTTCCTCCATCAGGTTGCTCTGCGTGTGCAATCGCCCGGAGGTGTCCGCGATCAACACGTCTGCCCCGCGCGCCCTGGCCGCTTGCAGCGCGTCGTAAATCACCGAGGCGGAGTCCGCGCCCTGCGGCTGACCGATCACGGGCACGTTGTTGCGTGCTCCCCAGTTCTGTAATTGTTCCATTGCGGCGGCGCGGAAGGTGTCACCCGCGGCCAGCAGCACGCTGTGGCCGGATTGCTGCAACTGTTTCGCCAGCTTGCCGATGGTGGTGGTCTTGCCCGCGCCGTTGACGCCCACCACCAAAATCACGAACGGCCGGATGTGAGATGGGATGCGCAGCGGCTGCGCAGAGGGCGCAAGCATGGCAAGCAGTTCCGCGCGCAGCGCAGCATTCAGCGCCGCGCCGTCTGGCAGTTCGCCCAGCGCCAGGCGCGTGCGTAAAGAGTGCAGCACGGTCTGCGTCACCTCTACCCCCGCGTCCGCGCCAAGCAGCAGGGTTTCTATTTCCTCCAGCAGCGTCTCGTCCACGGCGGAAGCGCGGAACAGCCCGGCAAAGGCCGCGCCCAGACCGCTGCGCGCCCGCGCCAGTCCCTGCTTGAGGCGGGCCAGGCCGGTTAAACCGGTGTTACCGGAAGGAGGTGGTTTTTTGAAACTTAACATCGGTGGTCACGGTCATAGGTAGGGCTATTGACCGCTATGTTATCATCTAAACAAAATAAATAAGGACAGGTTTGTGTATAAACGCTTTATCTTACTCCTGCCGCTGCTGTTGTTTCTCGGCGCGGCGTACGGCGCGGACAGCGCCACGCATGAATTCAAGCTCAACAACGGCCTCAAGATCATTGTACGTGAAGACCATCGGGCGCCGGTGGTGGTGTCGCAGGTGTGGTACAAGGTCGGTTCCAGCTACGAATACAGCGGCATCACCGGCATCTCGCACGTGCTGGAGCACATGATGTTTCAGGGCACGCGCAAATTCGGACCGAACGAGGCCTCGCGCATCATCTCCGAAAACGGCGGACGCGAAAACGCCTTCACCGGACGCGACTACACGGCCTATTACCAGCAACTGGAAAAAAGCCGCCTGCCGGTGAGTTTCATGATCGAATCCGACCGCATGCGCAACCTGCTGCTCAAAGAAAAAGAATTCGAGAAGGAACTGAAAGTGGTGATGGAGGAGCGCCGCCTGCGCACCGAAGACGACCCCGAATCGCGCACCTATGAAGAATTCAACGGCGTCGCGTTTCAAAACAGCGCCTACCGCAACCCGGTCATCGGCTGGATGGATGACCTGGAAAATCTGACCCTCAATGATCTGAAAGACTGGTACCGGCGCTGGTATGCACCCAACAACGCCACGCTGGTGGTGGTGGGCGATGTGGACGCGCGCGAGGTGCATAAACTCGCGCAAAGCCATTTCGGCCCGCTCAAGCCGGGTAAATTGGTTTCACCCAAGCCGCGCCGCGAGGCGGAACAAAACGGCGTGCGCCGCGTCACGGTCAAGGCGCCGGCGGAACTGCCCTATCTCATCATGGGCTATCCCGCGCCGGTGCTGAACAGCCTGAAGCCGGAAGACAGATGGGAGGCGTATGCGCTGGAAGTGCTGTCCGCCGTGTTTTCCGGCGGCGGCAGCGCGCGTCTGCCTAAGCGCCTGGTGCGTGAGCAGCAGATCGCGGCCAATGCGAGCGCAGGCTATAACCTCTACGCGCGCGCACCGGATTTATTTTTATTTGACGGCACACCCGCGCAGGGACGCGGCAGCATGGAGCTGGAGCAGGCGCTGCGCGCCGAGATCAAGCGCGCGCAGGATGAGCCGGTGGGTACGGAAGAACTCGCGCGCATCAAGGCGCAAGTGGTGGCAAACCGGGTCTATGAGCGCGATTCAGTTTTTGGTCAGGCGATGCAAATCGGTATGCTGGAGACGGTGGGCTTGGGATGGCGCGTGATGGACGAATACCTGGATCGCATCAATGCCGTTACTGCGGAGCAGGTGCAGCAAGTGGCGCGCAAATATTTAATTGACGACCGGCTGACCGTGGCCGTGCTGGAGCCGCTACCCATGGACCCGGATAAACGGCGCGCCTCAGCGGGCAAGGGAGGCCACGATGTGCGCTAAGTATGGGTTGCTGGCCGCGCTGGTATTCGTGGCGAGCATCGCCCAGGCCGGTCCGGCGATTCAGCACTGGCAGACGCAGAACGGCGCGCGCGTTTATTTTGTGCCCGCGCCTGAGTTGCCCATGGTGGACGTGCGCGTGGTATTTGACGCGGGCAGCGCGCGCGACGCGGACAAGAATGGCCTTGCCGCGCTGACCGGCGCGATGCTCGCGGAGGGCGTGAAGACGGCAACGGGCGAACTCAACGCGGACGAAATCGCCGAGCGCTTCGCCTCTTTGGGCGCGCAGTTCGGTGCGGGGGCGGATCGTGACAGCGCCTCGGTCAGCCTGCGCAGCCTCGCTGAGGCCAGACTGCTGCAACCCGCGCTTGATCTTATGGCAGAGGTGCTGCGCGCACCCGCTTTTCCCGCCGCCGCCTTCGAGCGCGAGCGCAACCGCATGCTGGTGGGTTTGCGTCAGCAGGAACAGTCGCCGGGCGCTATCGCCGGCAAGAATTTTTATAAAGCGTTATACGCCGACCATCCCTATGCCGGCGAGCCGGGTGGAACCGAGCAGTCGGTGGGCAGGCTCACGCGGGAGGACATAGCGGCGTTTCATGGACGTTATTACGTGGCGAGGAACGCCGTGGTCGCCATCGTCGGCGCACTGAACCGCGCGCAGGCCGAGGCGCTGGCGGAACAGGTGGCAGGGCTGCTGCCCTCCGGCGAACGCGCGCCGGCGCTCCCCGCCGTCGCGCCACAGGCTGCACAGACCATCCGTATACCGCATCCGTCCACGCAAACCCACATTCTCATGGGGCAGACCGGCATGAGCCGCGACGACCCGGACTATTTTCCGCTCCTGGTCGGCAATCACATCCTGGGCGGCAATGGGCTGGTGTCGCGCATCTCCAATGAGATACGCGAGAAGCGCGGTCTATCCTACAGCGCCTACAGCTACTTCGCGCCCATGCGCGTGGCAGGCCCGTACACACTCGGCTTGCAGACCCGCAACGACAAGGCCGACGAGGCGCTGCAAGTGCTGCTCGACACCCTGAGTAACTTTGTTGCGCAAGGCCCCACTGCAAAGGAACTCAAGGCCGCCAAACAAAACATCACTGGCGGTTTCGCGCTGCGCCTCGACAGCAACAGCAAACTGCTCGACCATCTTGCGCTGATTGCATTCTATGACCTGCCGCTCGATTATCTGGATACCTATACCCAACGCGTCGAGCAGGTCACGCTGGCGCAAATCAAGGATGCCTTTCAGCGCCGCATCAAACCGGAGCAGAGGGTGACGGTCATCGTGGGCGGCGGTGCACAGCCTTAACGTGCGCGTCAAAAAACGTCCGCGCCGGCCGCAGCAGTTACGCATCATTGGCGGGACGTGGCGCGGCAGAAAGCTGCGCTTCCCGGAAATTGAAACGCTGCGCCCCACGCCCGACCGGGTGCGCGAGACCCTGTTCAACTGGCTCGCGCCCGTCATTGAAGGCGCGAAGTGCCTGGATTTATACGCGGGCAGCGGCGCGCTGGGTTTTGAGGCGCTGTCACGCGGAGCATCCAGTGTGGTGATGGTGGACAGCGACGCACGCGCCGTCGCCCGCCTGCGCGAACATGCGCATACCCTGCACACAAGCAGCGCGGAAATCATTCGGGCCGATGCGCTGGCTTACCTTGCGTCTGCGCCGCTGGGCGCCTTCGATATCGTGTTTCTCGACCCGCCGTTCCGGCAGGGGCTCATCGCTCCCGCGTGTCAGGCCCTGGAAAAACACGGCTGGCTGAAACCCGGCGCGTACGTTTACATGGAAGCGGAGGCAGACTATGCCCCGCCGATGCCTGACAACTGGCGCATCATAAAAAGCAAACAGGCCGGCCAGGTCGGCTATCATCTGGCGCGCCACAATCCCGGATAAGATCGCCTTGTCCGGCAGCCGTTTTGCCTCTACTATGGACGGCGTATGAACATCACCGCAATCTATCCCGGCACCTTTGATCCCATCACCAACGGTCATATTGACCTGGTGGCGCGTGCGGCGCGCCTGTTCAGCCGGGTGATCGTCGCCGTGGCGGCCAATCCCGCCAAGACCCCTGCGTTTTCGCTGGACGAGCGCGTGCAACTCGCGCGCAGCGCGCTGGGTGAGATTAAAAACGTCGAGGTGTGCGGGTTTGACGTATTGCTGGCCGACTTCGCGGAAAAGCGCGGCGTGCGCGTGATACTGCGCGGCCTGCGCGCGGTGTCCGACTTCGAGCACGAATTCCAGCTCGCAGGCATGAACCGCCGCCTCGCGCCGGAAATTGAAACCCTGTTCCTCACCCCCGCCGAACAGTACACCTACATTTCATCCAGCCTGGTGCGCGAAATCGCCAAATATGGCGGCGATGTCTCGGAGTTCGTTCCAGCAGTAGTGCAAGCCGCGCTGCTGGCAAAAAGACGTTATACATAGCGCTTATTTTGCGCCCGATGCGGGCTCCTTGAGTATTTTAACCCGGGTTTGTGCGCCGCCGTGACCCTTGGCGGCGGCTTGTTCATACCAGCGCAACGCCTCGTCCTTGTTTCTGGGCATTCCCGACCCGCCTTCGTGCATGGCGCCGATATTGTACAAGGCCTCGACGCTGCCCATCTCAGCCGCCTTGCGATACCACTTCATCGCCTCATTATAGTTTTCTACTACGCTCAGGCCCATTTCATATTGCACGCCCACCGTGTTGGCGGCCTCGGCGTCGCCCGCCTCGGCCTCTTCCATGAGCTGCGCCATGCCGGGAGAAAGCAAAATGCCGTGCTCCTCGCTCGCAATGGGTTTGAGCCGTTCAGCGTGAGCAGAGAGAACGCAGGCAAGAGCCAGTCCCGCAATAAGCCAGATGAATGTTTTCCGCTCAGGCACCCGGTGATTTCCTGCTGAAATGGTCAAGGAACATAATACTCAATCTAAAATGCGCAAGCTACTCTGAAACTTTCAATCCCAGTTCCTGGATTTTGCGCGTCAAGGTATTGCGTCCCCAGCCGAGCAATTTTGCCGCATCCTGGCGCCGCCCCCCGGTGTGCTTCAACGCGGCCTCGATCATAATGCGCTCGAAATCGGGCGTGGCGCTGTTGAGCAGACCGCTCTCCCCATGCATCAAACGCAGTTCCACCCAGTGTTGCAACGCGCTTTGCCAGTCTTCGTGCGTGTCTTCCATGGCGGTGGGATGACGCAGTTCCGGAGGCAAATCCTCAGCGTGTATCACCTGGCCCACGGTCATCACGGTGAGCCAGCGGCAGGTGTTTTCCAGTTGGCGCACGTTGCCGGGCCAGGGCAGTCTGCACAACTGTACTTCGGTATCGGCGCTCAAAATCTTCGGCTCGACGTTTAATTCGCGCGCGGCCTGCAGGAGAAAGTGGCGCGCCAGCGCGGGAATATCCTCGCGCCGCTCGCGCAGGGCCGGGGTGTGGACGCGGATCACGTTAAGCCGGTGGAACAGGTCTTCGCGGAAACGCTCCTGCTGCACGCGCTGTTCCAGATTCTGATGCGTGGCGGCGATGATGCGCACGTCCACCTTCACCGGCTGGTGGCCGCCCACGCGGTAAAACTCGCCGTCGGCCAGCACGCGCAGCAAACGGGTTTGCAGTTCCGCGGGCATGTCGCCGATCTCGTCCAGAAACAAGGTGCCGCCGTCAGCCTGTTCGAAACGTCCGATGCGTTGCTGTTGCGCGCCGGTAAACGCGCCGCGCTCGTGCCCGAACAGTTCCGATTCCAGCAGGTCGCGCGGAATCGCGGCCATGTTGAGGGCGATGAAAGGCTTGCCGGCGCGCGGACTGTGCCGGTGCAGCGCGCGCGCCACCAGTTCCTTGCCCGTGCCCGACTCCCCGGTGATGAGCACGGTGATGTTGGAGCGCGACAGCCTGCCGATGGCGCGGAACACCTCCTGCATGGAGGCCGCCTCGCCGATGATCTCCGGCGTGAATTCTGCCGCGCCTTGCGCGGGCAGGCTTGGCTGGCCGCGCTTTGCCTTGAGCGCACGCTGCACCAGGTTGACCGCCTCGTCCACGTCAAACGGCTTGGGCAGATACTCGAACGCTCCGCGTTGATAGGCCGCTACTGTGCTGTCGAGATCGGAATGCGCGGTCATGATGATGACCGGCAGTTGCGGGTAACGCTGCTTGATCTCGCTTAACAGTTCCAGGCCGTTGACGTCCGGCATGCGGATGTCGCTGATGAGCGCGTCCGGCGTCTCGCGCGCCAGCGCATTCAGCACGCCGCGCCCGCTTTCAAAGCAGCGCACCTGCATGTCGGCGCCCTGCAGGGCCTTTTCCAGCACCCAGCGGATGGAGCGGTCGTCGTCTATGACCCATACGATGGTTTTTCTGGACATGGCGCGCTCTATGGTTGTAATGGCAGCAGAACCGTGAATACCGTATCGCCGGGACGGCTCGTGCACTCGATCAACCCATCGTGCTGATTGACCAGCGTTTGCGCGATGGACAGGCCGAGGCCGCTGCCGCCTGCGCGCCCGCTCACCATGGGGTAAAAAATAGTGTCCATGATCTGTGCCGGTATGCCGGGACCGTTATCCGCAATCGTGATGCGCGCCACCAGGCGATGGCTTTTATGGCCGATGCTGCGCTGGCGCGCGATGCGCGTGCCGAGGCGGATCACGCCTTTGCCGCCTAGGGCCTGCGCGGCGTTGCGCACGATGTTGAGCAGCGCCTGGATCAACTGCTCCGGATCGGCCGACAGCTCCGGCAGGCTGGGATCGTAATCGCGCCGCACCTCAATGCCCTGGTGGGTTTCGGCCAGCACCAGACTGCGCACCCGCTCCAGCGCCTCGTGAATATTAATCATCCGCCGCTGCGGCGGACTGCCCGGCGTCAGCATGCGCTTCAAAAGATTTTGCAAACGGTCCGCCTCGCCGGTAATTACCCGGGTGTATTCCTTGAGATTATCTGAATCGATCTCGCGCTCCAGCAACTGCGCCGCGCCGCGCAGGCCTCCCAGGGGATTGTTGATCTCGTGCGCCAGGCCCTTGAGCACCACGCGGTTGGCCTGATACTGCGCCAGGCGTGTCTCTTCACGCGTGATGCGCAGATGCTGGTCCACGCGCAACAGCTCCACCAGCAGCTTCTGACTGCTGAGCGGCGTGACGCTGCTGTCCACCACCACGGGTTCCTGATTACCCGGCAGGCGCAAACTCACCTCGCGCTCGGTGTAGGGGTGCTGGTTGGCGAGCGCGCGCCGCAGCGCCTCCAGATAGCCGCGCGCCTCAGGCAGCAGGTCGCCGAGTGCAAGTCCACGCGCCCGGCGCGCTGACAGCGCCAACAACGTTTCCGCCGCCGGATTGAGGTAAGTCACCCTTAACGCCCCGTCCAGGAGCAGGACCGCTGTGTTGAGATTTTCGATGATTGCAGGATAAAGCTTGGCCGTGCTCATATCAGTAGCAGCCATAGCAAGACCTGAACCAATGCCTTAAAAATTTCATAAAATGTCAAAAAAACAATTACTTATAAATTTTTTACACCGCCGGAACGCTGCGGACTAAAGATAGTATGCACCATTATGGTGCATCAAGATAGGGGAAGCGAGTAGCTGCTATGTTATAGGGTTTTGGGAGAGGGAATAAACAAAAGGTGGCATCGAAGAATTTTCTTCATAAACTACTGCACCGACACGCGCAAGATGTGAAACACGATAGAGCCGGTATCGCCCACGGTTTTGCCTTGGGCGTCTTTGACTTCTACGCGCAGGCTGTGTGTGCCGCGGTCCAGGTTAAGCAATTGAAAGCTTGGCTGTGTTTGCGCCTCGCCGAACGGCTTGCCGTCTACGCTCACCATGAACTGGTGGCCGAGCGTGGAGTCAAACGCCGGTTCCAGGGCGAGCTCCACATCAAGGTTGCCGTTGTTGGAACGCACCGCCTCGTCATTTTTGGGTTTGACGATGGCTACCTTACTGTAGCCTTTAAACTCCGCGGCGGGTTTTTCGCCGGGCTTGGCTACCAGGGGTGGGCTGGCGCTGGGTGCAGTGGCGGGAATGGCTTTGACTTCAGGCGGCGGTGGCGGCTCCTTGGGCAGCTTCATTTCCTGCGCTCCGGGTTGCGGCCTGTCGGAATAAGTGACCTTTCCGTCGGGCCCAACCCACTTATAAACGGCGCCTTGCGCCAGCATGGGCGGAACCAGGCAGGCTAAGGCCAGCGCAACAGGTGCAAGTGACCGGATCATAGGTCTTTAGCATAAGGCAGGCAACTGTGATAAACAACTTAAAGCCCGGTGAGGGCATCAAGACCACCCAAAGGGACGGGTTTGGAAACCCGGGTGTTGCGGATCAACTCGCGGCCTTTTGCAGGAAGGAGTGCGCCGATTCAGGCAGGGAAGGGTGTTTGCCAGTGTCGCGCGGTTTGTCGGTATGTTTGCACTGCCCTTCGTAATGGGCGCCCGCCTCGATGGACAGTGTTTCGCGCCAGCCGATATCGCCGGCGACCTTGGCGGTGCGCGCGATCTGCACGCTGCGCGCGCAGATCGTGCCGCGCACTTCTCCCTGCACGATTACCTGTTCGGCGGTGACGTTGCCGGTGATCTTGGCGGCCTCGCCGACGGTCAGGCGGCCCGCGTTCACGTCGCCTTCGACGGCGCCGTCCACCTGCAGTTCGCCGTCGGTAACAAGATTACCCGTCACGCGCAGATTGGCGCTCAGTATGGAGGGTGCGCTGCCGTTTCTGCTCACGACGCTGGCTTCCTTACCCTTCTTCCAGAACATATTTACCCGCCTTGAGGAATTTGGCCGGGTTTTGCGGCACGCCGTTGAACACCACCTCGTAATGCAGGTGCGGTCCGGTGCTGCGTCCTGTCGAACCCATCAAGGCAATCTTGTCACGATAGGAGACCCGGTCACCCGCCTGGACCAGGATTTTGCTCAAGTGGCCGTGGCGCGTCTTTATCCCCAGGCCGTGGTCTATCTCCACCATGAGGCCGTACGGGCCGTTGCGGCCGGCGAAGGTGATCGCGCCCGGGGCGGTGGCGTAAATGGGCGTACCTTTCCCGGCGGCGATATCGAGACCGTGATGCACGGCGGAGCCGTGCGTGAAGGGGTCGCTACGCGCGCCAAAACCGCTCGTCACACGTCCGGTCTCGACCGGCATCCCGAGCGGCAGGCGGTTCAATACGGAGCGCAGCTGAGACCAGACGCTCAGTTGCTTATCGAGCTTCCCCATGATGTCTACCTGGGGCGTGGCGGGAAGACCGGACAGCCCGGTGTAGGGCGCGCGGTTTTGATCAGCTTCATGGGGATCAACCAGGGGTCCGCCCATGCCTTTATTATTGCCGGGCTTGCTCAAAGCGGGCAGCAATTGGTCCAGTTTGAGGCCGGTGAGGGCGACCGCGCGTCCCATGCGTTGTACATCGGATGCAGTGTGTTCCTGCACTCGCGCCACCAACTCTTCATGCAATGCCTTGGTTTCGGCCAGCCGGCTCAACGAATCCTGCAGATAACTTTGCAGTTGGCCCACCTGATGGGTGAGGCTTTCATTTTGAACTCTGAGGGAACTGGATTCGGAAGACAGTTGCTCGATCCGCTCTTCCTGTATGACGATGCGCTCGGCATCGGTGACGGTGGTGATCTCACGGTAGCCGGTCCAGCCGCCCCATGCCAATAGCGCCACAGAGCAGATAATTTGTACCCCCGGCGCGAAAGAAATAAACCGTACCCGTCCCTGGCTGCGGTAGAAAAGCTGGCGCTCCGGGAACAGACGTTTTATTAACACTTTGACCGACTTGAGGAGTTTCATGCTCCCTTTCCTGTTATTCTTTGGTATGTCAGGCTGGTTTTACTTTGGTTTACATTTTCCACCGGTCTCTGCCGGATTGCAACCTTGGGGCTGTCTTAATTTTAGACTTGGTATAAATCAATCTCGCGGATTCTGCGGGTGGTTTTGACTCTAAACTCGTTTGTGACCGGAGATTTTGTAGCACTTTTTACGCCAACAGCCAAAAAAACGCCCCCTTGCGGGGGCGTCGTGTTGAACCTGACCCTTACAGGCTGTAGTACATGTCGTACTCGACCGGGTGCGAAGTCATGCGAAGGCGTGTGACTTCCTGCATCTTGAGGCCGATGTAGGAGTCTATCACGTCGTCGGTGAACACCCCGCCCTGCTTGAGGAAGGCGCGATCCTTGTCCAGGTGTTCCAGCGCCATCTCCAGCGAATGGCACACCTTCGGAATCTGCGCTTCCTCTTCCGGCGGCAGGTCGTACAGGTCCTTGTCCATCGGCTCGCCCGGATGAATTTTATTCTGGATGCCGTCCAGACCGGCCATCACCATGGCCGAGAAGGCGAGGTACGGATTGGCGGTGGGGTCGGGGAAGCGCACCTCGATGCGGCGCGCCTTGGGGTTCGCCACATAGGGCACGCGGATCGAGGCCGAGCGGTTGCGCGCCGAATAGGCGAGCATCACCGGGGCCTCGAAGCCGGGCACCAGGCGCTTGTAGCTGTTGGTGCCGGGATTGCAGAAGGCGTTCAGCGCGCGCGCGTGCTTGATGATGCCGCCGATGTAGTACAGCGCGAGTTCCGACAACCCGGCGTACTTGTTGCCGGTGAACAGATTCTGGCCGCCCTTGGCGAGCGACTGGTGGCAGTGCATGCCGGAGCCGTTGTCGCCCACCAGGGGTTTGGGCATGAAGGTCGCGGTCTTGCCGTATTGATGGGCGACGTTCATCACCACGTACTTCAAGATCAGCAGTTCGTCGGCCTTCTTCACCAGGCTGTTGAACTTGGTGGCGATTTCGTTCTGGTTGGCGGTCGCCACTTCGTGGTGGTGAGCTTCCACCACCAGCCCCATCTCCGCCATGGCGAGCGCCATGGCGGAACGGATGTCCTGCGATGAGTCCACCGGCGGCACCGGAAAGTAGCCGCCCTTGATGCCGGGGCGATGACCGATGTTGCCGCCTTCAAATACCTTTTCCGAATTCCACGCGGCTTCCTCGGAGTCTATCTTCACGAATGAGCCGCTCATGTCCGAACCCCAGCGGATGTCGTCGAAAATAAAGAATTCCGGCTCCGGGCCGAAGAACGCGGTGTCGGCGATGCCGCTGGACTTCATGTACGCCTCGCAGCGCTGCGCCAGCGAGCGCGGGTCGCGCTCATAGCCCTTCATGGTGGAGGGTTCAACGATGTTGCAGCGCAGCAGCAGGGTGGGTTCGTCGGTAAACGGGTCCATCACTGCGGTGTCCGCGTCCGGCATGAGAATCATGTCCGACTCCTGGATGCCCTTCCACCCCGCGATGGATGAGCCGTCAAACATTTTGCCGTCCTTGAACAGGTCGGCGTCCACGATGTGCGCCGGCGCGGAGACGTGCTGCTCCTTTCCCTTGGTGTCGGCAAAACGGAAATCAACAAACTTGACGTTGTTGTCCTTTATCATCTTTAAAACTTTTTCAGACATGAAACTCTCCTGCTTAATAAATGGCTTTTAAGTAATGGGGTATGGCCGTCTTTATGGTTATGGAACCCGTGACGGTAAAAAAGCATTTTGGCACGAAACGTGCCATTTATAAATCCCTCTTTTTGCTTTTGTTTTTGAAAGTGACGTAGAATGCGTTGCCCTATATCAGGGCATGAAAATTCATAATGCACTAAAATAGCGCATATCGGCCCAAGGGTTTGAATTCTGCACCAGCCACGCCACGGCACGCTATACTTAGCTTTTTCCTCAGCAAAGCTCACGTGAAAACAAGCGCCCCACAACGCCGCGCGCCCCAGGCTGTGCATCCGCCCGCCACGTTCCAGGACCTGATACTGTGTTTGCAGGCTTATTGGTCAGCACAGGGCTGCGTGCTGTTGCAGCCCTATGATCTTGAAGTCGGCGCCGGCACGTTTCACCCCGCCACCTTCCTGCGCGCCATCGGCCCGGAGCCATGGCGCGCCGCCTATGTGCAGCCCTCGCGCCGCCCCAAGGACGGCCGTTACGGCGAAAATCCCAATCGCCTGCAGCACTATTACCAATATCAGGTGGTGCTGAAGCCCTCGCCCGCCAACATTCAGGATTTATATCTCGATTCGCTGCGCGCGCTCGGCCTCGATATGAGCGAGCACGACGTGCGTTTCGTCGAGGACGACTGGGAGTCGCCCACGCTTGGCGCCTGGGGGCTGGGCTGGGAGGTGTGGCTGGACGGCATGGAAGTCACCCAGTTCACCTATTTCCAGGAGGTGGGCGGCCTCAAGTGCAAGCCGGTGCTGGGCGAGATCACCTACGGCCTGGAACGTCTTGCCATGTATCTGCAAGGCGTGGAGAGCGTGTTCGATCTGAAGTGGACGGACAGCGTGAGCTACGGCGACGTGTATCACCAGAATGAAGTCGAACAGTCCAAATACAACTTCGAGCACAGCAATGTCGAGTGGCTGTTCAAATTATTCGGCGAATACGAGTCCGAGGCCAAACGCCTGATGGAGGCCAAACTCACCCTGCCCGCCTTCGAGATGGCGATGAAATGCTCGCACACCTTCAATCTGCTCGACGCGCGCGGCGCGATCTCCGTCACCGAGCGCGCCGCTTACATCGCACGTGTGCGTAATTTAAGCCGTGCGGTGGCGCAGAGCTACTACGACTCAAGAGAGGCCCTGGGCTTTCCCATCCTGAATAAAAAATAAACCATGCAGGACAGTTTACTCATCGAACTGCTCACCGAAGAGCTGCCGCCCAAATCATTGCTCAAGCTTTCTAAAGCCTTTTGCCAAGGCATATTTGACGGGTTGAAGGAGCAGGGTTTCGTCGCGGCGGAAGCCGGTTACGAGCAGGCCGTCACCGGGTACGCCACACCACGCCGCCTGGCTGTGCTTATCAAGGATGTGCTGGACAAGCAGCCGGAGCGCACGATTGAGCGCAAAGGCCCCGCGCTCGCCAGCGCGTTTGACCAAAACGAGAAGCCCACGCCCGCGCTCACCGGCTTCGCCAAATCCTGCGGCGTGGAAATCACCGCGCTGCACAAACAGAGCGACAAAAAAGGCGAGTATTTTGTATTTCGAGCAAAACAGCCGGGCGAGGCGCTGGAAAAGCATCTCGCCGCCATCGTCGCGGGCGTCATCAAAAAACTCCCCGTCGCCAAGCTGATGCGCTGGGGCGGCAGCGAAGTGGAATTCGTTCGGCCGGTGCATGGGCTGGTGATGCTGCATGGGAAAAAGACTGTGCCGGGCGAGGTGCTGGGCTTACAGAGCGGCAACACAACGCTGGGCCACCGCTTTCTGGGCACAGGGAAAATAACCCTCACCGCTGCTGATGGTTACGAAAAAGCGCTCGAAAAAGAGGGCTCGGCCATTCCCGGTTTTGAGCAACGCCGCAGCCTGATAAAAGACAAGTTGCGCGCGGCGGCGGGTGACGCGCAGCCTTTGGAAGATGCTGACCTGCTGGATGAAGTGACCGCGCTGGTGGAATACCCCGTGGTTTACGCGGGACAGTTCGACGCTGGATTCCTCAGTGTGCCGCAGGAGTGCCTGATTCTATCCATGAAGCAGCATCAAAAATACTTTCCGTTGCTTGATGCGAACGGAAAATTGCTGCCACGCTTCCTGTTTGTAAGCAACAACCAGACGGATAATCCCGCCGCCATCATTCATGGCAACGAGCGCGTGCTGCGCGCACGCCTTTCGGACGCCAAGTTTTTTTACGAGCAGGATAAGAAGACCAAGCTGGCTGATCGTGTGCCCAAACTCGCCAACGTGGTGTATCACAACAAGCTCGGCAGTCAGTTGCAGCGCGTCGAGCGTCTGCAGAAGCTCGCCGTCGCCGTTGCGGAAAAACTGAAGGAAATAAAATTCGCTGCGGACGTCAAGCAGGTTGAGCGCGCGGCGTATTTATGCAAGGCCGACCTGCTGACCGGTATGGTGGGCGAGTTCCCGGAATTGCAGGGCGTCATGGGGCGTTATTACGCGTTGCACGACGGGGAAGCCCCGGAGGTGGCCGAGGCGATACGCGAGCATTACGATCGCGTGCCTGAGAGTAGCGGGGGTATTTGCGTGGGGCTGGCGGACAAGCTGGATACGCTGGCCGGCATATACGGCATCGGCCTGATTCCCACCGGCGACAAAGACCCGTTCGGTTTGCGCCGCGCGGCGTTGAGCGTGTTGCGCACGCTGATGGAAAAAAATTTATCGCTCAATCTGATGCAGCTTCTGGAAATCGCCGAGGCGCAGTTCCCGGCGGGCGTGATCGCCAAAGAGACCGTGCCAGAATTGTACGAGTTCATGCTGGAGCGCTTGAAGCCCTATCTGCGCGAGCAGGAGTTTGGCGCGGACGAGGTTGATGCCGTGCTGAGCCTCAAGCCCACGCGCATGGACTGGATTATTCCGCGTCTCAAGGCGATACAGGCGTTTCGTAAAATGCCGGAGGCGGAAGCGCTTGCGGCGGCGAACAAGCGCATCCGCAACATTCTCAAACAGGCCAAAGGCGAGGCGCGCGATGTGATAGATCTCGCGTTATTGGAAGCGGAGGAGGAAAAGCGGCTGGCGGAGCAGATGGAACGGCTGGAGAATGAAGTGACGCCCCTGGTGCACCAGGGCGAGTATACTCAGGCGCTGAAGCAGCTTGCAGCGCTGCGCCCGGCGGTGGATGCGTTTTTTGACAAGGTGATGGTGATGGTGGAGGACGCCGCGCTGCGCGATAACCGCCTGGCGCTGCTTACCAAGCTGGAAGGACTGTTCATGCGCGTGGCCGATATTTCCAAGCTGCAATACGGAGCCCCATCCTGAATCAGTTGAAACTCATCATTCTCGACCGCGACGGCGTCATTAACCATGACTCCGATGAATACATCAAATCGCCGGAAGAGTGGGCGCCGGTTCCGGGCAGTTTAGACGCCATCGCGCGCTTGAAGCGCGCGGGCTACACGGTGGTGGTGGCGAGCAATCAGTCGGGTGTGGGGCGCGGTTTGTTCACGCTCGACACGCTGCGCAAGATCAGCGAAAAGATGCAACGCGAGGCCGCCGGGGCGGGAGGCGCGCTGGATGCGGTTTTTTACTGCCCGCACGCACCGCAAGACAATTGCGCCTGCCGCAAACCCAAACCCGGCCTGTTGCGCGACATCGCAACCCAATTTAATCACGACCTCAAGGGCGTGCCCGCCGTGGGGGATACCTTGCGCGATATTGAAGCCGCGCAGGCGGTGGGCGCCAAACCGGTTTTGGTGCGCACCGGAAAGGGCGAGGAAGTGATAAAAAGCGGGAAATTGCCCGCCGGAGTCGAGGTGTATGACGATCTTGCGGCGTTTGTAAGCGCTTTGCTGGAGCGTCGTTGATGCAATTTCTGCGCTGCCTGTTGTTTACGGCCTGTCAGGCGGTTTCCACGCTGATCTTCGCCCCGTTGAGTGTGCTTGCCGGCCTGCTTCCATTTCACGTCCGCTATCGTTTCATCCGCCAGTGGAGCTGCTTCAACCTGTGGTGCTTAAAAAAGATTTGCCGTCTGCGCTATGAAGTTCACGGCCGTGAACACATCCCGCAGGGGGCGTGTGTGATTTTGTGCAAACACCAGTCCGCCTGGGAGACCTACGCCTTGCCGCGTATTTTTCCGCAGCCGCTGGCCTGGGCGTGCAAGCGCGAGTTGCTGTGGATACCGTTTTTCGGCTGGGGATTCGCCATGCTGCAACCGATCGCCATAGATCGCGGCGCGGGCAGGCGCGCCCTGGATCAGCTTGTCGAGCAGGGCATGCAGCGCCTCAAGCAGGGCCGTCCGGTGGTGATCTTCCCGGAAGGCACGCGCGTCGCGCCGGGCGAAAAACGCCGCTACGCCATCGGCGGCGCGATGCTGGCGGAAAAGAGCGGTTATCCCGTGCTGCCCGTCGCGCACAACGCGGGGCTGCTCTGGCCGCGCAACAGCTTTATTAAATATCCCGGCACGATACGCGTGGTTATCGGCCCGGTGATCGAGAGCAAAGGCAGGAGCGCCGCAGAAATCAACACGCTGGCCGAGGCATGGATAGAGGAAAAAATGCGCGTGTTGGCCCCTCGATCATCTTAGATGGCATCCAGCGGCCAGCGCGCGTGGACTCCAAAGGCAAGATCGGATTGCGCGTGCCGCCCCGCGGCAAGCCGTGCGTAACCCGCATAGGCGATCATCGCGCCGTTGTCGGTGCAAAACTCCAGCCGCGGGTAGAAGACGCTGGCGTGCAATTTTTTACCGAGTTGAGAAAAGCGCTGGCGCAGCCGCTGGTTGGCGCTCACTCCGCCGGAGACCACGAGGCGGCTTAAGCCGGTCTCGCGCAGCGCGCGTTCGCACTTGAGGGCGAGCGTGTCCACCACGGCTTCCTGGAACGCATGGGCGAGATCGGCGCGCGTCTGCGTATCGTCCCCCGCGCTGCGCAGGGTGGTGAGCGCGTGGGTCTTCAGGCCGCTGAAGCTGAAGTCCAGCCCCGGCCGGTCTGTCATCGGGCGCGGGAAATGGAATCGTCCAGCCTCGCCTGCAACGGCCAGCCGTTCCAGCGCGGGGCCGCCGGGGTAGCCCAGGCCGAGCAGCTTGGCGACCTTGTCAAACGCCTCGCCGGCGGCATCGTCCAGCGACTCGCCCAGCACCTGGTACTGGCCTACACCCAGCACCTGTACCAGCAGGGTGTGGCCGCCGGAGACCAGCAGTGCGACGAACGGAAACTCCGGGGAGTCGGGTTCCAGCAGCGGCGCGAGCAGATGCGCCTCCATATGGTGCACGCCCACGGCAGGCACGTTCCAGGCATAGGCCAGGCTGCGCGCAATGGCCGCGCCCACCAGCAGCGCCCCGATCAGACCCGGACCTGCGGCATACGCCACGCCGTCAATTTCATCGGTCCGGCAGGCCGCTGCGCTTAATACCCGGCGAATCAGCGGCAGGGTGTTCTGGATGTGATCGCGCGAGGCCAGCTCCGGCACCACGCCGCCGTACTCCGCGTGCAGCTCCACCTGGCTGTGCAGCGCATGCGCCAGCAGCCCGCGCTCCGAATCATAGAGCGCGACGCCGGTTTCGTCGCACGAGGTCTCGATACCGAGTATACGCATGGAGTGGTTTCAGGCGGGCGGCGGCTTTGCAGGAAGGGGCGGAGTAGGGTATAATTTTCGGTTTAGTTTAACGTTAATTCAGGATGCCTTATGCCTTTTGTACGTTTGAAAGAGAATGAGCCGTTTGAGGTCGCGCTGCGGCGTTTCAAGCGCACCTGCGAGAAGGCCGGTACGCTGACCGAGATGCGCAAGCGCGAATTCTACGAGAAGCCGACCACGATCCGCAAACGCAAGGCCGCCGCCGCGGTGAAGCGGCAGGAGAAGAAGGTGCTGCGCGCCAAGCCGGTGCCGTTCAACGCCCGCCCCGAGCCGGAATCCAAGAAGCCTTACCGGCGCATCGTTCAGCGCACGTATTAATCAAGCCCGCTTGATAATTCCCATGGCTCAGGCGCAGGGACATGAGTGAAAGCGAGTCTTCCCTGAAAGCCCGCCTCAACGAGGATGTCAAAACCGCGTTGCGCGCGGGCGAGAAGCGGCGCCTCGTGGTATTGCGTTTGATCCTCGCCGCCATCAAGCAGCGCGAAGTGGACGAGCGCATCCAGTTGGACGACACGCAGGTGCTGGCGGTGCTGGATAAGATGCTCAAACAGCGCCGCGATTCCCTGAACCAATATCAAACCGCCGGGCGCGCCGATCTCGCCGCCCAGGAATCGTTCGAGATTGACCTCATCCAGTCCTACATGCCTGCGGCGCTGTCCGGGGCGGAAATCGAGGCCTTGATCGCCGAGGCCATCCAGACCAGCGCCGCCGCCTCGCTCAAGGACCTCGGCAAGGTAATGGCGCTGCTCAAACCCAAACTGCAAGGACGCGCCGACTTGAGCCAGGTCAGCGCCAGGGCCAAGTCCAGGCTGGAAGCCAAAAGCTGAGCTTGCCCGCTGCCGCCGGGTAGCACCGTTTGTTGCGGTCTGAGCAGACTACGCCATGGGTCTGATTCCCAAAGAATTCATAGACGAGTTGTTAAACCGCGCGGATATCGTCGAGGTGATAGACGCGCGCGTGCCGCTCAAAAAAAGCGGGCGCGAATACAGCGCCTGCTGCCCGTTCCACGAAGAAAAAACCCCCTCCTTCACGGTGAGCCCGGTAAAGCAGTTTTACCATTGCTTCGGCTGCGGCGCGCACGGCACCGCCATCGGCTTTCTCATGGAGTACGAACACCTGGATTTTGTCGAGGCGGTGCACGAGCTGGCGCGCACTGCCGGCCTCACCGTGCCGCGCACCGGCGTTGATGCGCCCGCCGTGCGCGTGGATCAGGACAGCTACGCCCTGTTGCAGCAGGTGGCGGAGTTTTACCGCAGGCAACTGCGCGAGCATGACGCACAAGGACGTGCCAATGTCGCGGGAGGGTCGCTCCTGCGCGTCCCTGCGCCCGCGACATTGGGGCATCCTGCCCGGCACAGGACGCCGGGAGCGACCGCCGAGGCTAAACGCGCGGTGGACTATCTCAAGGGCCGCGGCCTGACGGGCGAAATCGCCGCCGAATACGGCGTCGGCTACGCCCCGTCCGGCTGGAGCCATCTCGCGCACGCCTTCGCTGCCGCGCATCCGGCCCTGGTCAAGCTCGGTCTGCTGGTGGAGAAAGAAGGCGGCGGCGTGTATGACCGCTTCCGCGAGCGCATCATGTTTCCCATCCACGATCAGCGCGGGCGCGTGATCGGCTTCGGCGGGCGAGTGCTGGGCAAGGACGAGCCCAAGTATCTCAATTCGCCGGAGAGCGCCGTGTTCCACAAGGGACGCGAGTTGTACGGCCTGTATCAGGCGCGCAAGAGCCTGCGCAAGATCGAGCGCCTGCTGGTGGTGGAGGGCTACATGGACGTGCTGGCGCTGGCCCAGCACGGCATCCGCAACAGCGTGGCGACGCTCGGCACCGCCACCACGCGCGAGCACCTGGAGCGCGTCTTCCGCGTGGCGCCGGAGGTGGTGTTCTGCTTCGATGGCGACCGCGCCGGGCGTGAGGCGGCTTGGCGCGCGCTGGAGGCCGCGCTGCCCTTGATGCACGAAGGCTGCCAGGCGCGTTTTCTGTTTCTGCCGGAGGGCGAGGACCCGGACACGCTGGTGCGCAAAGAAGGGCAGGCGGCGTTCGAGGCGCGCGTCGCAGCGGCCATGCCGTTGTCGGACTTCTTCTATGAAGGTTTGGCCAAACAAACCGATATCAAGACCATGGACGGGCGCGCGCGTCTGGTGGAACTGGCGCGCCCGCTGCTGGGCAGATTGCCCGAAGGGGTATTCCGCCACATGATGGTGACGCGCCTGGGCGAGATTGCCCACGTCAATACCCGTATCTTGAGCGGATTATTGGGGATAGCCGGCGCGGCCAAACCGCCCCGGAGCGGGGAACGCGCCCGCCGCCTGGATGACTTCACCGGCGAGGCGGATGCGCCCATGCCGCCCGTGCGGCGCGCCGTTGCGCTGCTGCTGCAGCGGCCGGTATTGGCCCAAGCAGCGGGGAATCCTCAGCGTTTCGCCGGTACCGGGATCGCCGGCGCGGATATCCTGGTGAGCCTGCTTGAATTGTTGCAGGCCCAGCCGCACCTTAATACCGCGGCGCTGCTTGAGCGCTGGCGCGGCACGCCGCACGGCCGGCATCTGCTCAAGCTCGCCCAATGGCAGCCGCTCCTGAAAGAAGAGGAATGGCCAACGGAGTTTCTGGGGGCGCTGGCGCAAATCGAGCGCCAAGGCCTGGAAGCGCGGCGCGAATACCTGATCGGCAAATCACGCATCGCCCCGCTCTCCGCCGAGGAGAAGCGTGAACTGGGCGATCTGTTGTCTCCGCCCCCCGCCGGCCCCCTCTCCGGCTAACTCACCAACGGCTGCAGCTTTATGTTATTATTGAACAATTTTGTGTTTCGAGGGTCATTACTCACATGAATCCAGAACAGCAAGCCTCCCAGTTAAAGCTGCTCATCGCCAAGGGCAAGGAGCAGGGCTACCTCACTTACCGCGAGGTCAACGATCACCTGCCCGAGGACATCGTGGACCCGGAGCAGATCGAAGACATCATCGGCATGATCAACGACATGGGTATCGCGGTGCACGAAGTGGCGCCGGATGCCGATGCGCTGCTCATCGCCGATACCGCCGTCACCGCCGACGACGAGGTGGTGACCGAGGAGGCCGCCGCCGCCCTGGCCGCGATGGACGCCGAATACGGACGCACCACCGACCCGGTGCGCATGTACATGCGCGAGATGGGCGCGGTGGAGCTGCTCACGCGCGAAGGCGAGATTGTAATCGCCAAGCGTATCGAGGAAGGCACGGCACAGGTGCTGTCCGCGCTCGCTTCCTATCCTGAGACCGTGGCCGAACTGCTGCGCGACTATGAGCGCGCCGAGCGCGGAGAAATCCGCCTGGCGGAAGTGGTGGGCGGCTATCTCGACCCGGAGGCCCTGGAATCCGACCCGGAAGAGTTGCTGAAAAAGCAGGCAGAGGCCATCGAGGAGCTGGAAGAGGACGCCGCCGCGGGCGACGAGGAAGAACTGGAAACCGGTCCCGACCCGGAAGAGGCGCGCGCGCGCTTCGCGCAACTGCGCAAGCTGCACCAGAAATTCGTCGGCGCGGTGAGCAAGTACGAGCGCGAGCACCCCAAGGTGCAGAAGGCGCGCCAGGAACTGATCGCCTATTTCCTGGAGTTCAAGATCGCGCCGCGCCTGGTGGACAGGCTGATCGGCAGGCTGCACCACATGGTGGAGCGTCTGCGCGAACAGGAGCGCGTGGTCATGGACCTATGCGTGAACAAGGCGCACATGCCGCGCAAGGAGTTCATCACCACTTTTCCGGACAACGAAACCAATCTCCACTGGCTGGACAAGCACATCCGCGCCAAGCGCGACTATTCCGCTACACTGGCGCGCCTCAAGGAAGACGTGCAGCGCGCCCAGCGCAGGCTGATCGCGTTGCAGGAGGAATGCGGCATGACCATCGCCGAGATCAAGGACATCAATCGCCGCATGTCCATCGGCGAGGCCAAGGCGCGGCGCGCCAAGAAGGAGATGGTCGAGGCCAACCTGCGCCTCGTGATCTCGATCGCCAAGAAATACACCAACCGCGGCCTGCAGTTCCTGGACCTGATCCAGGAGGGCAACATCGGCCTGATGAAGGCGGTGGACAAGTTCGAGTATCGGCGCGGCTATAAATTCTCGACCTACGCCACCTGGTGGATCCGCCAGGCGATCACGCGCTCGATCGCCGACCAGGCGCGCACCATCCGCATCCCGGTGCACATGATCGAGACCATCAACAAGCTGAACCGCATCTCGCGCCAGATGCTGCAGGAGTTCGGGCGCGAAGCCACGCCGGAAGAACTGTCGCTGCGCATGGAGATGCCGGAAGACAAGGTGCGCAAGGTGCTCAAGATCGCCAAGGAACCGATCTCGATGGAGACGCCCATCGGCGACGACGAAGACTCGCATCTGGGTGATTTCATCGAAGACCTGAGCATGCTCTCGCCGTCCGAAGCCGCCACCGTCGAAGGCCTGCGCGAAGCCACGCAGGAAGTCCTCGCCGGCCTCACCCCGCGCGAGGCCAAGGTGCTGCGCATGCGCTTCGGCATAGACATGAACACCGACCACACCCTGGAAGAAGTCGGCAAACAGTTCGACGTCACGCGCGAGCGCATCCGCCAGATCGAAGCCAAGGCCCTGCGCAAACTGCGCCACCCCAGCCGCTCGGAGCAGTTGAAGAGCTTTTTGGACTGAGCCGCTCCTATCCATAACCGCAACGGCCCGGTATAATCTGGCCCGTTGTACTCCAAATCAATCTCCCTCTCCCCTTGCGGGAGAGGGCGGGGGTGAGGGGTATCCTTAAGCGGTATGCCCCCTCATCCCCATCCTTTCTCCCAAGTGGAGAAGGGGGCGGAGCCGGGGCGCTGCGCGCGTTTTGTATTATTTGGGCCTGTAGCTCAGTTGGGCGAGCTGCGAAGCAGCGAGCGCCCAGCTAAGGATGGCTGGGCTGGAGCTTGCAAGCAAGATGAAGTAACGCCAGGGATGGCATCACTGAGGTATAGAATGACGGGCCTGTAGCTCAGTTGGTTAGAGCAGGGGACTCATCAAAATGGTGCGTTCATATTGAAAGATATGAAATGAACGGGATGAATTCAGGGAAACCTTCCAGTTAACGGCTGATGGCAACCCTGAGCCAAGCCGGGAGTACACTTCCGGAAGGCGCAGAGACTACCTGAGGGCTTGAGTGTCCTTAATCACAGGCTTTGAGCGTCCCGCACCCTGAGCGATGTATTCGCGGGTGATGAGATAGTCCACTCCCGCTGGAAATGGCGGGAAAAAGTGAATCCCTTGGTCGAAGGTTCGAGTCCTTCCGGGCCCACCATCCAGTTAAAACTATGCGACCAGAAAAATTACGGTTAAGTGGATGCCGCCAAAAGTAAGGGAACTGATAGCCGAATTGGAAAGCGCTGGGTTCGTAAATCGCGGCGGCAAAGGAAGCCACCGGAACTTTGTCCACCCGAATGCCCGGAAACCCGTGACAATTTCCGGTAAACCTGGAGATGATGCAAAAAATTACCAGATCCGAGCGGTACGCCTGGCCCTGGAGGAGTCGAAGAAGTGAAAGACAGCGCTAAATACGCAAAAATCGTCGAATGGTCTGAAGAAGACCAGTGCTATGTTGGGAGCGCGCCCGGGCTGATTTTCGGCGGTTGTCACGGCGATGACGAGAGGCAAGTTTTCGATGACCTTTGTTTGATTGTCGAAGAGGCCATAGAGTTGTATCGGAAGGATGGCAAGCCTTTGCCCTCCGCCACCTCCGGCCGTGATTTCGCTAATCGCATGCAGAACGTCGCCTAGGGAAGCCCTGAATAAATCCATTCCGGGCACGTCGTCCCGCCTAAATTCACCACATCTGCGGCTTGCGGCTCGCAGGCCAGACCCGTGTTATGTCCTCCATTCCACCCAAAGTCGGTTTTGTCAGCCTGGGTTGTCCCAAGGCGCTGGTGGATTCGGAGCACATCCTCACCCGGTTGCGCGCCGAAGGTTACGCAGTCGCGCCGAGTTATCAGGACGCCGATCTCGTTATCGTCAACACCTGCGGTTTCATTGACGATGCGGTGGAAGAGTCGCTGGACGCCATCGGCGAGGCGCTGGCCGAGAACGGCAAGGTGATCGTCACCGGCTGTCTCGGCGCCAGGGGCGACATCGTCAAGCAAACCCACCCGCAGGTGCTGGCGGTGACCGGCCCGCATGCGCTGCAAGAGGTGATGGGCGCGGTGCACACTCATTTGCCCGCGCCGCACGATCCGTTTACCAGTCTGGCGCCGCCGCAGGGCGTCAAGCTCACGCCCAAACATTACGCCTATTTAAAAATCTCCGAAGGCTGCAATCACCGCTGCACGTTTTGCATCATCCCTTCAATGCGCGGTGATCTCCGCAGCCGCCCGCTGCACGAGGTGATGCAGGAGGCGGAGAACCTGGGAAAGAGCGGCGTGAAGGAACTGCTGATTATTTCCCAGGACACCAGCGCCTATGGCGCGGATGTCAGGTATCGCACTGCATTCTGGCAGGGGCGTCCGGTGAAAACGCACATCACGCACCTGGCGCGCGCCTTGGGCGGCCTCGGCGTGTGGGTGCGCCTGCACTATGTGTATCCCTATCCGCACGTGGACGATCTCATCCCGCTCATGGCCGAGGGTAAGGTGCTGCCCTATCTCGATGTGCCGCTGCAACACGCCAGCCCGCGCATCCTGAAGGCGATGAAGCGCCCGGCGAATACTGAAGACACGCTGGCGCGCATCCGGCGCTGGCGCGAGGTCTGTCCGAAGATCACGCTGCGCAGCACGTTTATCGTGGGCTTTCCCGGAGAAACCGAGGCCGAATTCGAAGCGTTGCTCGAGTTTCTGCATGAGGCAGAGCTGGATCGCGCCGGCTGCTTCGCCTATTCGCCGGTTGAGGGCGCGCGCGCTAATGCCTTGCCGGATCACGTGCCAGAGGAAGTGAAGCAAGAGCGGCGCGCGCGTTTTATGCAGGCCCAAGCGGCGATATCGCGCGCCAAGTTACAACGCAGGATCGGGCGGACTTACGCCGTGCTGATAGATGAAATTACCGGCGCGGGCGCCAGCGCGCGCTCCGTGCATGAGGCTCCGGAGATAGACGGCGTGATCCGCCTGGCGGACGCGCGCGGTCTGAAGGCGGGCGAGTGGGCCAGCGTGACCATTATCGCATCGGACGAGCATGACCTTGACGCGCGCCTGGCTTAGGCGTATCGCCGCTGATCTTTGTTGACTTTTAAGGGCCGCGGGTGTATTACTTAGCGGCTCCGCTTTGGGGTTGAAGAGTCCGGCCGAGAGGTGATGGGGATCATTTCCATGAAGACCGGCTCTTGACAAATCGGGGTGAGTCACCTTAGTATCTGAAGCGGTTTATATATAAACCTATAAAAAGCTTTAATTCCTTGATTAACATCAAAAATTAAAACTTTCACAACTTGTTAAAAACAGGAGAGCAAACCAATGATGAATCTTAGTCGCCGTAATTTCCTCAAGGGTGCGGCTGCTGCCGGTGTTGGCAGCATCCTGCCCTTGAGCATGGTCACGGTCGAGGCCCAGGCGGGTGAAAGCTTCACCTTCGCCTGGATCACCGACCAGCACCTGCAACAAATCTCTGGCACCAAATTCGTGAAGAGCTGGGACGACGGTTTCAAGCTGGCGATCAGCGAAGTGATGAACGCCAACCCGAAGCCCGACTTCTGCTACTTCGGTGGTGACCTGGCCCAGGCCGGCCTGAAGTCCGAGCTGGATCATGGCATGGACATGTGGTCCAAGACCGGCCTCAAGGTCCGCGCCATTAACGGTGAGCATGACTACTTCCTCGACATGGGCAAGTCTTCACGCGCCGCCTACGGCATCCCCGCCGACAACTACACCTTCGAGCACAAGGGCGTTCAGTTCATCATGCTGACCACCATCCGCGCCGCCGAGGACTGGGAAAAGCGTCAGGCCAAGGATCCCCAGAAGCGCATGCGTGAAATGATGCGCCTGGACAACTATGTTGACGGCTCCCCCTTCCGTCTGGGCCGTGAAGGCTTGGCCTGGTTGAAGAAGACCGTCGCCGGCATGGACAAGAACAAGCACACCATCGTGTGCTCGCACTCCCCGATACAGAAGATCTACAGCGGCTGGAACTTCTGGACCGAGGACGCGGAAGAAATCCAGGCTATTCTGGCGCCGTTCAAGCGCGTGACCGTGCTGTACAACCACGTGCACCAGCCGTTCGGCAGCCAGAAGGGCAACATGGCCTTCTTCTCCAACTTCTCCACCGCGTGGCCGTGGCCGCATCCGAGCACCATTGCTGACAGCACCATGTGCTTCGGCGGACGTTACCAGGGTTGCGGCAAGGGTCCGGACTATGTCCCGAACCTGATTCTGCCGTATCACCGTGCCGACGTGGCCAACTTCCGTGACGCCACGGGTTGGACGCTGATCAACACCAACACCGGTGGCAAGCTTGATGCGGAGATCATCCAGTGGGGCGACAACCCGAAGCGTAAAGTCACCTGGGATGGTCAGCTCAAGGAAATCGGAGCCGGCCCCGCCACCAAGGCCCAGATGCACTATTAAGAGAATAAGGAGCAAAACCATGACGATACGTAAAAGCACATTGGCCGCGCTGGGCGCGTCCTTTATTCTGGGTTTGGCCACTGCACTGCCCGCGCACGCGGAAGCCGTAACCGATACCTCCAAGTGGGAGAAGGAGTTCGAAGCGTCCATCAAGCGCGGTGAACCCCTGTACCACGGTGGAGTCAAGGTGGACAGCAACGGCGTGGCTTGCGACCAGTGCCATCCGGAAGGCACCAACATTCACCCGGAGACCTATCCCAAGTTCCAGAAACAACTGGGCAAAGTGTCCCAGCTGTGGGAAATGATCAACTGGTGCATTGAGAACCCGCTGGAAGGCAAGGCCCTCGCCGCGGACAGCCAGGACATGGTGGACATCATTGCCTACCTGACCTACATCCGCAAGGGTTACAAGCTGGATCCGGGCAAGTACTAATCCGTACTGCAAGGTTGTAATAAAACGGCGCTGTGGCGACACAGCGCCGTTTTTTTATCTACGGCAGATGCAAGGGAAAAGATACAAGAAAAAAGCGTAGAGGACAGACGCTAATCTCGCGTCGCCAGAATAATACCCTGCCGGGCGGTTTCCGCCATGTGGGCGATCTCCTCCGCTGTAATCACATACGGCGGCATGAAGTAAATCACGTCGCCCAGGGGACGCAGCAGCACACCTTGGCTCAATGCATGACGGGCGGCGGTTAAGCCGCGCCGCTCCTGCCACGGGTAGGGCGTACGGCTGGCTTTATCTTTTGTCATCTCGATGGCGAGTATCATGCCGGTCTGGCGCACCTCGGCCACGTGCAGGTGGTGAGTAAACCGCGCGCTGACGTCGTGCATCGCCCGCGCCAGCATCTGATTGTTTTCCAGCACCTTGTCTTGTTCAAAAATATCCAGCGCCGCCAGCGCCGCGCGGCAGGCGAGCGCATTGCCGGTGTAGCTGTGCGAGTGGAGAAAGGCCCTGAGCGTGGCGTAGCCGCCGTAGAACGCCTGATAAATTTCGTCCGTGGTGAGCACGGCGGAGAGCGGCAGATAACCGCCGGTCAGCCCTTTTCCCAGGCAAAGAAAATCCGGCGCAATCGCCGCGTGCTCACACGCAAACATCTTTCCCGTGCGGCCGAAACCCACGGCGACCTCATCGGCGATGAGATGCACGCCGTGACGGTCACAGGCCTCGCGCAGCAGGGCCAGATAAACCGGGTCGTACATGCGCATGCCACCCGCGCACTGCACCAGGGGCTCCACAATCACCGCGCAGGTTTCCGCCGCATGTTTTTCCAGGGCCTGCTCCATGGGGATAAACATGCGCCTGGAATATTCCGCGCAACTTTCACCGGGCTCGCGATAGAAGCAGTCCGGTGAGGCTACGCTGATCGCCGGCATCAACAGCGGCGCATAGGTTTCCTTGTAGAGAGCGACATTGCCCACCGAAAGCGCGCCCAGTGTTTCGCCATGATAGCCGTTGGCGAGGGTGATGAATCTGGTTTTGTTTGCCCGCCCCAGATTGCGCCAGTAGTGATAGCTCATCTTCATGGCGATTTCCATCGCGGCCGAGCCGCTGTCGGCATAGAAGCAGCGCGCGAGTCCCTTGGGGGCGAGTTGAATCAGGCGTTCGGCAAGCAGGATGGCGGGCTCGTGTGTGAACCCGGCGAGCAGCACGTGCTCCAGACGATCGAGTTGCTCGCGCAGCGCGGCGTTGATGCGCGGGTTGCAGTGGCCGAACAGGTTGACCCACCAGGAACTGATGGCGTCGAGATAACGTTTGCCGTCATAGTCTTCCAGCCATACGCCCTGCGCACGCTTGATGGGGATAGGCGGGAACTGCTCGTGATCCTTCATCTGCGTGCAGGGGTGCCACAGCGCGGCGAGGTCGCGCCGCGCCCATCCGTTGTTTTTCATGGCGTGTATAAGCGAGGGCTATTCAAGCGGCATCAGCATAAACCATGCAGCTCTCAAAAACCGCGCGTCTTCAGCCAGCGCGCCATTTCTTCCTCCGGCATCGGGCGGCCGATGAAGTAACCCTGTGCCTCGTCGCAGCCGAATTCGGTGAGACGTTCCAGCGTTTCCTTGTTTTCCACGCCCTCGGCCACCACCTTGAGGCCGAGGCTGTGGGCGAGATCAATCGTGGAGTGCACAATCGCCGCCGAGTCGGCATTCGAAATCATGTCGAGCACAAACGACTTGTCTATCTTGACGGCCGTGACCGGCAGCTTCTTCAGGTAGGCGAGCGAGGAGTAGCCGGTGCCGAAGTCGTCAATGGAAAGTTGAATGCCCATGGCGTTCAGCACGGTGAGGATGTCGAGCGCGCGCACCGGGTCTTCCATGAGCGCGCTCTCGGTGATCTCGATCTCAAGCATGTTGGCCTCCATGGCGCGGGCGATGAGCAGCGCCTCGACCTTCTTCACCAGCGCCGGGTCAAGCATGTTGCGCACCGACAGGTTGACGGCGACCGGCATGTGCCAGCCACGCTCACGCCACGCCCGGGCCTGCTGCACGGCCGTCTCCAGCACGCTCAGCGTGAGCGGATGAATGAGCCCGCTCTTTTCGGCCAGCGGAATGAATTCATCCGGCGGCACGCGCCCCAGTTCAGGGTGCTCCCAGCGCGCCAGCGCCTCCGCGCCGCATACCGCGCCGTCGCGCAGGTTCACCTTGGGCTGGAAATGCAGCATGAGTTGACGGTTGCCGATGGCCGCGCGCAGTTCGCCCATGAGCAGCAGGCGTTTCGGGCTCGATGGGTCGCGCAGCGGGTCGTACAGGGAGAGTGGCGCACCGTCACGCCGCGCGAGCGACAGCGCCACGTCCGCGTGCTGCAGCAGATGGCGGCTGCTGGCGCCGTGATCGGGCGCGAGGGCAGCGCCGAGACGCAGGTTCAACTCAATCGGGAGACCGGCTACATCGAGCGGCTGTTCGAAGGCCGCGAGAATCGCCTGTCCGCGCGCCAGTGCATCCTCGCGCCCGCACGGGTAGAGCAGCAGCGCGAATTCGTCGGCGCCGACGCGCGCCGCCATGTCGGAACGGCGCAACTGCGACTGTAACCGCCGCGCCACCTGCTGCAGGAACACGTCGCCATTGTCGTGCCCGAGGGCCTCGTTCACCTCGCGGAAGCGGTTGATATTCAGCATGAGCAGCGCAAAGCCTTGCCGGTCGCGTTGCGCGTCGGTATAAGCCTGCGCGAGACGTTCATGGAGATGCGCCAGGTTAGGCAGTTCGGTGAGCGGGTCGAAGTAGGCGAGGTAACGCAAGCGCTCCTCCGCGCGGTGGCGCGCGCGCCGCACCTCGGCCTCATCGAGCGCGCGCCCGACCGCGGGTCCGAGCCGCGCCATGCGATCTTTCATGATGTAGTCGTGCGCCCCCGCCTTGATGGCGGCGACGGCCATGTCTTCGCCGATCGCGCCCGTGACGATGATAAACGGTATGTCCAGTTTCTTCTCCTGTATGATCCACAGGGCTTCAAGCCCGCTGAACCGAGGCATCACGTAATCGGAGATCACGATGTCCCAGGTCTGGCCATCGAGCGCGCGGTGCAGGGCTTCGGAATTATCCACGCGCTCGGACTGTGCGGAGTAGCCGTCGTGACCCAGTTCGCGCAGAATGAGCTCGGCGTCGTCCGCCGAGTCTTCCACAATCAGGACACGCAGTATCTTTAGCATGGCTTGTTTTTTCCTTCAGTGCGCCCCTTGGGCAGGTGGCGGTTCGTTCAGCACCAGCCAATAGAGCCCCAGTTGTCTGACGGCTTCCATGAACTGGTTAAAGTCCACCGGCTTGCGGATGTAGCTGTTGGCGCCGAAGCGGTAACCGTTGACCAAATCCTGTTCCTCCTTCGAGGAGGTGAGGATCACCACCGGCAGCAACCGGGTGCGTTCATCGGCGCGCAACCGCTTGAGCACCTCCAGGCCGTCCACCTTCGGCAGCTTGAGGTCAAGCAGAATCACGGCCGGTGCCCGACACGGATCGCGCCCGGCGTAGGTCCCCCTGCAGAACAGGTAATCAAGCGCCTCCGCGCCGTCGTGCGCGACCATCACCTCGTTGACGATGTTGTTCTTCTGGAGGGCGCGCAGGGTCAGCGCCTCGTCGTCGGGGTTGTCCTCCACCAGCAGAATGGTTTTGTTGTTCATGTCCGGCCTCCGGTTTCAGATTTCGATTTTTTGGTTTTGAGGTGTTTCGGCTTGTAGCGTAAAGTAGAAGGCGGCGCCGTGGTTCACGGCGGCCTCCGCCCAGACCTGTCCGCCATGGCGGTGCGCGATGCGTTGCACGGTGGCGAGTCCGATGCCGGTGCCGGGGAATTCGTCCATGGCGTGCAGCCGCTGGAAGGCGCCGAACAGTTTGTGCGCGTACTGCATGTCGAAACCGGCGCCATTGTCGCGCACGAAATAGACCGGCCTGCCATTCTCCCGCGTCGCGCCGAACTCGATCCTGGCGCGCTCCTGTTTGGCGGTGAATTTCCAGGCGTTGGAGAGCAGGTTCGTGAGCAGCACCCGCAACAGCCTGGCGTCGGCTTCGGCGGCGAGGCCAGGCTGAATGACGGTCTCCACCGTGCGTTCCGGCTGCGCCCGGCGCAGTTCCTCGGCAATGGACGCGGCCAGGGCGCTGAGATCAACGGATTCACGCCGCATCGGCGCGCGCGTGACGCGCGACAGGTGGAGCATGTCGTCAATCAGTTCGGCCATGCGCTGGCTGGCGGCGCGCACGCGCTGTAAATAGCCGCGGCCCTGATCGTCCAGCTTGCCGGCGTAGTCTTCCAGCAGCGCTTGGCTGAAGCCGTCAATGCCGCGCAGCGGCGCGCGCAGGTCGTGGGAGACGGAGTAGCTGAACGCCTCCAGTTCCTTGTTGGCGGCATCGAGTTGGGCGGTGCGCTCGATGACGCGTTGTTCCAGTTGCGTGTTCAGCGTACGGATTTCGTCTTCCGCCTTTTTGCGATCGGTGATGTCGCGCAGAATGGCGGTAAAGATCATGCTGCCGTCCTGAGCCAGCTTCGAGATGGACGCCTCGGCCGGAAACTCCGCGCCGTCCTTGCGCCGCCCCCATATCTCGCCCCGCTGCGCCATATGCCGCGCTGTTTCGGGCGCGGCGGCGAAGTTCTGGATATGGCGGCGGTGCATTGCGCCGAAGCGCGCCGGCAACAGCACGTCGAGCGGTTGACCAAGAATCTCTGAAGCAGCGTAGCCGAAAATTTTTTCCGCACCGTGATTGAACAGCACGATGCGCTGGTGTTCATCCACGCTGATGACGGCATCAGCGGCGTTGTTGATAATGTCCGCGAAGCGCGCGTCGCTGATCCGGCGCTCGGCGATGGCCTGGCGCAGCACCAGTTCGCGCTCCTGCAGAGACTCCGCCATGTCGTCGAAGTGTTGCGCGAGGCGGCCCAATTCGCCGGTGCCGTGATTGACACCGGTGCGCGCGCTCAGGTCGCCGCCGCCGAGGTGCCCGGCGGCCTGGATCAGGGCGTTGACCGGGCGCAGGACGAGGAGGCGGCCACCCGCCCAGGCGGCGGCCAGCGCCAGCGCCGCGGCCAGCGCCATCAACGCCAGGTTGCGGATGAAGGCCATGTGCGCCGGGCCGAGCACCGCGCTTTTCGGCAAGCCGATGGCTACGTCGGCCTCGCCCCCGGGCGCGGCATACAGCGGTACGAAGGCATAGAATCGTTCCACGCCGTCCATGCCGGGAGCTTCAATCACGCCTTCGCCTGGTTGCGCGCGCATTTCCCGAGCCAGCGCCGACTCCGCCACATTTTTTCCCACCCAGCGATGTGGATCGGGGTGGCGTGCCAAGATGGCGCCTTCCTCGTTCACCATGAGGAACGTTGCGCCCTCAGGCAGCGGGACGTTCGTGACCAGGTCGCTGAATAAGGCCGCGAGGTCCAGCGCCGCGAATACCACCGCCTGTAGTTGTCCCGCTTCGTCAAGCACCGGGTAGCCGAAGTTGACGCTGCCCTTGCCGGTGACGCGGCCGATCTGGTAGTCGCCCATGGCGAAATCGCGTGATTCCAGGGCACGGATGAAATAGGGCCGGTCGGCCAGGTTTACGCGCTCCTTCATCGGCACGGCGCTGCATCGCAGCTCGCCGTTCAGTTCAATAACGCCGAGATTGAGATAGTGGGAATGCTGCTTGAGCAGGCGCGCGAAGGTTTCGGCGCAAAGGTCCGCCCATGCCGGACGGCGCACGATGGGAAGTTGCGCCAAACTTACGAGCTGTTCGTGGGTGCTCTCGATGAGCCGCCGTTGTACCACAGCCACGAGCCGCGCCAGACCGAGGGCGTTGTCTTTTGCCGCCTGCGCCGCGGCCTGCCGTTGTTCCAGCGCGGTGTAGGCGATGAGCCCGAAGGCCGGGGCGACGGCAAACAGCACCAGCAGGAGCAACCGGCCGCGCAGTCCACGGAATGGAAGGTTGCGTATCACGCTGTTTCACCTCCTTCGGTCTGGCATGTGGCGGGGCGCCGATGCGAGCATCCGGCGCCGGGCCGCCGGGGCCATGAAAACTACGGACTCGCTTGAATTTTAACTAGAACCTGTCTCAAAATCAGATGAACTTTAAAAGTGCGTCGTTCCTGTCCCCGCCTGCGCGGGGACAGGCTCCAGCGGGAACCCAGTAAATCATTGAATATAAAGACACTGGATTCCGGGTCTCCGCTACGCTCCGCCCGGAATGACGGATTAATGGTTAATTTAGTGCTTCTTTAATTTTGAGATAGGTTCTAATTTAATATCCTTAGCAGTGGAAGAATATATCAGCTATGGCCTCCTTGTGTGAGCTTTACGTCAAGATTCAGGTTTTTCCAAATCGCCACGGCGGGCCCGGCCTGGTTCATGGTGTAGAAGTGCAGGCCCGGCGCGCCCGCATCGAGCAGCTCGCGGCACAGTTCAGTGACGACATCCAGGCCGAAGGCGCGCAGCGAAGCGGCGTCATCGCCGAAGGCTTCGAGGCGTTTGCGCAGCCAGCGCGGAATTTCCGCGCCGCATCGGTCGGAGAAACGCGCAAGCTGTGCGTAGTGGGTGATGGGCATGATGCCCGGCACGATGGGAAGCGTGACGCCCATTTTCTCACAACTCTCCACAAAGCGGTAATAGGCGTCGGCGTTGTAAAAGTATTGCGTGATGGCGCTGTTTGCGCCCGTCTCCACCTTGCGTTTGAAGTTGTGTAAATCGTGCGCGGCGTCGCGCGCTTCCGGGTGAAACTCCGGATAGGCGGCCACCTCGATGTGAAAGTAATCGCCGGTCTCGGCGCGGATGAACTCCACCAGGTCGCGCGCGTGAGGCAACTCGCCGGGTTTGCCCGCTCCCGCGGGAAGGTCGCCGCGCAGCGCCACGATGTGGCGGATGCCGTGCCGTTTATAGGCGCTCAGCAGTTCGCGCAGTTCCGCGCGTGAGGAGGCGATGCAGGACAGGTGCGGCGCGGCGCTTAAACCCGCGCGCTGAATCT